>DASQXE010000001.1:0-22072 GCA_035639875.1 Gaiellaceae bacterium
GCGTTGTCCCGGCTTCCGGCGGCTCGGCCCGCGACGGCGTAAAGCCGGTTCGGGAACGTCGCCCCCCGCAGTGAGCAGAACCAGCGGTCGCAGACGCAGAACCGGCGCGCGAGAAAGTCGTAGATCGGGAGCTGCTTGCCGTCGTAGTAGCCCATGACGACGACCGGCTCGGCGGCCTTCGGATCCTCCCGCGTCTGGATGTAGTTGGCCGCAAAGCCGCCGTTTCCATTCGCGAGCTGCTCGTCGACGCAGGCGCCGGTATGGCACGGATCCTGCGCCTTCATGAAGGCCGTCTCGGTCAGCCGGAAGATCGGATACGAGCGACCGCCGTGCTCGTTTGCCATCCCCTTGCGAAGACCGTCGACCTCGACGCCGCCTTCGAGGGCGAGGTAGCCGAGCATGTGGTCAAACGAGCGGTTTTCGAGCATGAGGATGACGATGTGCTTGATCTCGTCAAGCGCTGTGACCGACTCGTCAAGGCCGACCTCGACCCAGCCGACACCCTGTTCCGACGTACGTCCAAACAGCGAGCGGAAGAAGCCCACGATGCGGGCAATGGCTGTGCGGACGGCTCGCACGACCTCGCGTCGCAGCCTAACCGTCTTCCCCTTGATCTGACTCTGAAATAGGCTCCTCGGGCGGCCTATGACGAACGTCGCGTCAGAGAACGCCACCGCCGAGCTCCGACGAGAGCTCGAAACCTTGCGCGAGCAGCAGGAGGCGATGGGGCGCGTCCTGCGTGCGGTCGCGCGGTCTGCCGGACTAGAACCGGTCCTGGACGAAGTCGTGGAGGCGTGCACGCGGCTGTGTGGCGCGGATGCGGGAGCCCTGTGGCTCCTCGAGGCGGGGCAGTTGCACTACCTGGCGCACCACGGTTACGCGCCGAATTTGGTGTACGACCGCGAGCACCCGCACGCCCTCGACCGGACGACCGCTGCAGGCCGCACGGCCCTCACGCGGCAGCCCGTCCACATCCCTGACATCGACCTCGACCCGGAATACACGTACGCCGGTCCACGCCCTTTCCGGTCCGTGGTGGGAGTGCCCATCCTCATCGATGAGGAGCTCATCGGGGTCTCCTGCGTCGTTCGCTTCGAACCAGCGCCGTTTTCGGACGACGACATTGCGATCGCAAAGGCGTTCTCGGATCAGGCGGCGGTCGCGATCGCGAACGCGCGGCTGATCGAGACGGTGGAGCGGCAGCGCACCGAGCTCGCTCGGTTCATCTCGCCCCAGGTCGCGGAGCTCATCTCGAGCCAGGGCGGGAAGCAGCTCCTCGCAGGGCATCGCGCCTACGTCACGATCGCCTACTTCGACCTGCGCGGATTCACAGCGTTCGCCGAGACGGCCGAGCCCGAGGAGCTCATCGACATCGTCCGCGAATACCACAGCGTGGCTGGCGAGCTCGTGGAGGCGCACTCGGGGACGCTCGAGCACTTCGCCGGCGACGGTCTGATGGTCTTCTTCAACGATCCGCTCCCGGTGGACGAGCCCGAGCTGCAGGCGGCGAGGCTCGCCCTCGCGATGCGCGAACGGATTGGCGAGTGCGCTGCGCGCTGGCGCAAACGCGGTTACGACCTGGGTCTCGGCGCGGGGATTGCGGTCGGGTACGCGACCCTCGGGCGGATCGGCTTCGAAGGCCGGTACGACTACGGAGCTCTGGGTAGCGTGACGAACGTCGCGGCGCGGCTGAGCGACGAGGCGGCCGCCGGCCAGATTCTCCTCAGTCAGCGTGCTTATGCCGCGCTCGAAGGGCGAGTGGAGGCGACGCCGCTCGAGCCTCTAGAGCTCAAGGGGCTTGCGCGACCGCTGGGCGTCTACGAGCTTGTCGGGCTCTTGGACTAGCTCGCCCTGAGTGAGCCGAGTCCTCGTCGTCGATCCCGCGTACCCGCTCGACGACGTGCGCGAGATCCTCGACGGGCGTGTGGACGTGGAGGCTGCGGCGGCGCCGTGGGAGGGCGATGACGTCGTCGGACTCCTCACGGGTCCCGACTTTCCGGTCGGCGAGGCGGAGCTGGCGCGCCTTCCGGGGCTGAAAGTCGTCGCCACCTGCAGCGTCGGCTACGACCACGTCGACCTCCAGGCTGCCGCCGCGCGCGGCGTGTGGGTCTGCAACGTGCGTGACTACTGCGTCGAGGAGATGGCCGACAGCTCGCTCGCGCTTCTGCTCGCGCTGCTGCGCGGCGTCGTCACGTTGGATCGGAGGGTTCGTGCGGGCGAGTGGGATCACACCGTCGCCGGCCCGCTGCGCACCTTCCGCGGGACGAAGCTCGCGATCATCGGTTTCGGCCGGATCGGGCGCGCCGTTGCGGAGCGGTCGCTCGCGCTCGGGTTCGAGGTCTGGGCGGTTGACCCGCATGTGCCCGAGGACGAAATCACTGCGGCCGGCGCACGGCCGGCGAGCCTCGACGAGGCGCTCGAGAGCTGCGAGACCTTCTCGCTGCACGCGTTCCTAACGGAGGAGACGCGCGGCATGATCGGCGCGGAGGAGCTCGACCGGATGTCGCGCGGTTCGTACCTCGTGGACACCTCGCGCGCTGCGCTCGTCGACTTCGACGCGGTTCTCGCCGCGCTCGACTCGGGTCAGCTCGCCGGTGCCGCCTTCGACGTCCTTCCCGTCGAGCCGCCGACTCCCGACGCACCCGCACCGCAACACCCGCGCCTCATCGTCAATCCGCACGCCGCGTGGTACAGCCCTGCGACTGAGAAGGAGGCCTACCGCCGCCCGGCTGTCGCCGTGCGCGAGGCGCTCGAAGGGCGCCGGCCCGCGGACGCGCTGTGAACGACTTCAAATCGCCCCTCGCGGCCGACGCCAACGCGGGCAAGGTCGCGCTCGTCACCGGAGGAGGGACGGGCATCGGCCGTGCAACCACACGCGAGCTTGTCCGCACAGCCGCGCAGGTCGTCATCTGCGGCCGCCGGCAGGAACCGCTCGAAGCTGTCCAGCAGGAGCTTGGCGACGCCTGCCTAGCGATCCCGACCGACGTGCGTGAGCCGGAGCAGGTGGCGGAACTCCTCGACCGGACACTGGAGCGCTTCGGCCGCATCGACATCCTCGTCAACAACGCGGGCGGCCAGTTCGTCGCGCCCGCGGAGGAGATTTCCCTCAAAGGGTGGCGCGCCGTGCATCGGCTCGCCGTCGACGCGGCCTGGGATCTCACGCGTTCGGTTGCGACGCGCTCGATGATCCCGAACCGCGACGGCGTGGTCGTCTTCATCGGCTTCAGCCCGCGGCGAGGGATGGCTGACTTCGCGCACGCGGCCGCGGCGCGGGCCGCAATCGAAAACCTGACGGGCACCCTTGCCCTCGAATGGAGCAAGCACAACATCCGCGCAGTGTGTGTCGCGCTCGGGAACATCGCGACCGAGAGTCTCGACGGCTACGGAGCCGATCGCGTCGCGGAGTGGGAGCGGGAGGTGCCGCTCGGCCGGCTCGGGACGCCGGAGGAGGCCGCAGCCCTGATTTCCTTCCTCGTCTCGCCCGGCGCCGGCTACGTTACGGGCACGACCGTCGTCATGGACGGCGGTCTCGACGTGTGAATTCCTCGACCGCTTCCTTCGCCTCGGCAGTCTGCGCGAGCGCTGCGTAGGCCAGGCGCTCGATGAGCATGTTCGCCTCGCGCGAGGCCTCCGGCATCACGTTCGCGGCAGCCTTAGCCGTCTGCACTGCGAGCGGGGGCTGCGCCGCGAGTTCGTGCGCAACCTCGAGCGCGCGCGGGAGCGCGCGTCCGGCCGGCACCACCTCCGTCACGAGCCCGCGCGCCTCCGCCTCTCGCGCGTCAAAGCGCCGGCCGAGGAGCATGAGCTCCTTCGCCTTCGCGGGCCCGAGCATGCGGACGAGCCTGTGCGTCCCGCCCGAGCTCGGGATGATCCCGAGCGCGACCTCCGGCAGCCCGAAGGTCGCGGTCTCTTCGGCGATGCGGAAGTCGACGGCGAGCGCCAGCTCGAGCGCGCCGCCGAGGCACCAGCCGTGGATCGCGGCGATCGTCGGCATCGGCAGCGCCGCGATCCGCTCGTAGACGTCGCCGCTCCCCGAGTAGTACGCCGCGATGGACGCGGGGTCGGCGTCCCGAAACTCGTTGATGTCTGCTCCGGCGGAAAACGCCTTCCCGGCGCCCGCGAAGACGATGCAGCGGCTTTCCCGCACGGCGTCGCCCGCCAGTGCGGCGAGGAGCGCGGCCTCCATCTCGGTCGAGATCGCGTTCAGCTTCTCCTCGCGCTGGAGCGTGAGCTCGGTCACATGCTCCTCCTGCCGTACGCCGATCAGCTCGCCGCTCACGAAGGGCATCCTGACTAAGGCGTCACGCCCGCGAGGCGGCGTAGAGCGTGAGCTCGCCTTTCACGCCTTTGAGCGCGACCGGGCCGATCGGCTCGAAGCGGACGCCGTCGGCGTCCCACCGCTCCTTCACCTCGGCGCTGACGAGCACCTCCCCGGGCCGCGCGTAGTCGGCGATGCGCGAGGCGACGTTCACCGTTCTCCCGAAGTAATCGCCCTCTCGGAAGACCACGCGCCCCGCGTTGACGCCAACCCGCGCCCGAACATCGACCGCGGCCGGAGTTCGCTCCACGAGGTCGAGCGCGGTCAAGACCGCCCCGCGCGGCTCCGAGAAGTAGAACATGACGCCGTCGCCCAGCCATTTCACAGGGCGTCCTCCCTGCGGTAGCGCCGCCTCGTGGACCAAGGTCGCCAGGCGGTCGGCGAGGTCCGCGCCCGCCTCGTCGCCCCGGTCTTCGATGAGCGCCGTGTAGCCGGTCAAATCGAGGAACGCGATCGCGGGGGGCCGCGGCGGGCGTTCCGGCGCGATGCCGAGCTCCTGAAGGTAATCCTCGGTGTTCTGGACGGTCGCCGAGAGGATCTCGTGCTCGAGGTGCCGGCCGCGCAGCCAGAGCATCAGCCTCTCGCCGAGCGCCATGACGCGGATTCCGAGCTCGCCGGCGACGGTCCGCATCTCCTCGTCGGTCATCCCGCGGCGCCGAAGGCGCGCGAACAAAGTGCTGCTCGCGAGCTCGACGTAGGAGGCAACGAGGCGGCGAACGTTCTGCCCGTAGATTCGAGCGAGCCGCGCCAGCTCGTCGTCGTCCGCGTCCTCCCAGGTGGCGAGCAGATCGAGCAGGATCTCGACGTCGTCCTCCCGCAGCCGGTCCGCGTCCGCCTGCGCGAGGCCGAACTCGGTGACAAGGCGGCGCACGAGCTCAGGAGACCGCCCGCTTGCGGCTCCCAGCTCTTCGTACGTTTTCGAGAACGCCGCCGGCTCGGGCAGGAAGAGCGCCAGATTCTCGTACGAGAGCTTGCCGGCCGCGATGCCGCGCGCGATCAGCTCGAGGTCGATGCCGGCGTCCTCGAACGCCTGCATGAGACGAACGCGGTGCGCGTCCGTGGCGGCAAAGGGACCATCGCGGTCGCGCGGGACGAGAATTCCGAGGCGCGCGAGCTCCCCGACTCTCGCCACGGAGCAGCCCGACCGTTCAGCGAGCTCAGCTTCGGAAAGCCTGCTAGGCAAGGCCGGCGTCCATCCAGAAATCACGCTGCTCGACGACGAGGCCCTCGCTGTTGAAGCGCAGGAGCGAGACGCCCGCGAGCTTTTCGGTGCCGCCGTCCTTCAGCCGCGTCTCCGCCGCCCACTCGACGGCCGCGCGGTCGCCGTCCACGATCGGCTCCCCGAACTCGCACCGGGCGGACTCCTCCTCGGCCAGCGTCGGAACGATGTAATCCGCGGGCGCCTGCGGCTCGCGGAAAGGATGGGACCGGAAGTAGGCGCCCTCTGCGTACAGGGCGACGATCTCGTCAGGCTCGTGCGCGCGCCAGCCGCGCTCCCACACGTCGCGCCAACGCTGGGCTGCTTCCCGCGTGTCCATATGGTGTCCGCCTCTTCGCTTTCCGTCGCACGCAGCCTAAGCTAGGCGCGATCGGCACTGGAGGTTTCCTGAGCGACGTCGGCATCGGTCGGCAGCGTCAGGCCGAGGTGTACCTGGCGGGAGCGCGTGGTCGCCGGCAGCGCGTGCCCGCCGATCCCATGCGTCTCGAGGAGAAGGCGAAGCAGGTCATGTCCGCCGAGGCCTTCGCGTACGTGGCGGGCGGTGCTGGCGCGGAGCAGACGATGCGCGCCAACCGCGAGGCCTTGAACCGTTGGTTCATCGTCCCGCGGATGCTCCGCGACGTGTCCGTTCGCGACCTGACCGTGGAGATCTTCGGACGCGTTCTGCCGAACCCGTTCCTTCTGGCGCCGATCGGCGTGCTCGAGATGGCTCACCCGGAGGCCGACGTGGCGGTCGCGCGGGCCGCAGCCGCGGAGGGAGTTCCAGCCATCTTCTCGAGCCAAGCTTCCAAGCCGATGGAGGCCTGCGCGGCAGCGATGGGCGCCGCGCCCCGCTGGTTCCAGCTCTACTGGAGCACCTCGGACGAGCTCGTCACGAGCTTCGTCACCCGGGCCGAGGCGTGCGGCTGCGAGGCGATCGTCGTCACGCTCGACACGACGATGCTCGGCTGGCGCGTGCGCGACCTCGATCTCTCCTACCTGCCCTTCTTGCACGGCAAAGGGATCGCCCAGTACACGAGCGACCCGGTCTTCCAGGAACTGCTCGACGCGAACGAGAGTCCCGCCGAGCGAGAGAGGCCGACGCTCGCCGCATTGCGGACGCTCGTCGACATCAGCCGTGCTTATCCGGGCCGCTTCAGCTCGAACATCCGCTCGACCAGACCGCGGGCGGCTGTCCGCCGCTTCATCGAGACGTACTCGCGCCCGTCCCTCACGTGGGACGACCTTCCCTACCTCCGCGACGTCACGAAGCTGCCCGTGCTCCTCAAGGGCCTCCTCCACCCGGACGATGCGCGGCGTGCGGTCGATGAGGGAATCGACGGACTCGTCGTCTCCAACCACGGCGGGCGGCAGGTCGACGGTTCGATCGCCACGGCGGACGCGCTGCCCGAGATCGTCGCAGCGATCGACGGGCGGATTCCAGTCCTCTTCGACAGCGGCATCCGCGGTGGGGCGGACACGTTCAAGGCGATTGCCCTCGGCGCGACGGCTGTCCTCATCGGTCGCCCGTACGTCTACGGGCTCGCGCTTGCCGGTGAAGAGGGCGTTCGCGAGGTGGTCCGCAACTTCGTCGCCGAGTTCGATCTCACGATGGGATTGGCCGGCTGCACGAGCATCGCGGAGATCAGGGACGCGTCGATGCGGCGCCGACCCGCCTAGGGCGGTCGCGAGGGCTTCGCCCTTGGAGCTAGCGGCTGGAAATGCGAGCGCGCCCCCTGAGTTGGGGGCGCGCACCTGGTCGTCTACAACAGCCAGATGAGAAGCAGGATGACCAGGATGAGGAGAATTACTCCGCCACCGATGTACATATCGCCTCCTGCCTTGTGGGTCCCTATTACAACGCCGAAAGCCTGGAACCGGTTACGGACACCAGTGCACCGGCCAGCTTGTTAGTCCTCGCTTGAACGCATCGGCGGAGAAGCGTACCGTCGTCGCGTCAACAAGGAGGGTGGACATGCTGGCTGGTGCCGAGGTGGCCGCGGTCGTTCCCGTGTCGGATATCGACCGCGCCGTCGACTTCTACGGAGACGTTCTAGGGCTCGAGATGCGGGAGCGCCGCGCGGACCTGCCGCAGAACCGAGAGGCGGAGTTCCGCGCCGGCGACGGCACGCTGCTCGCCTACGAGAGCGTCGGCGCGGGACAGAGCCGCCACACGGTGGCGGGCTTCCGGGTGGACGACATCGACGCGACGGTCGCGGGGCTGCGCGAGCGCGGCGTCACGTTCGAGGAGTACGACATGCCCGACCTGAAGACCGAGAACGGCATCGCATCGGTCGGGGACGTCCGCGCGGCGTGGTTCAAGGATCCCGACGGCAACATCCTCGCCGTCGAGCAGGCCGGCGCTTAAACGAGCGCCGGCGACTCGCGCGCGAGGCGCTCGGCCCGCTCCTTGATCCCGAGAAGCATCTTGCGCTCCATGACCCAGGAGCCCGGAGTCATCAAGGCCATGCCGAGTCGCGCGGGCAACGACCGGCCCGTCTTGATCCGGTTGCGGCTCAGCAAGCGGGTGCCGCGCTCCGTCGGGAAGAGGTAGAAGCCCCAGCTCCACGTCTCGTCCCCCGAGACGGTGACGAGTGCGCGTTCCGGATCGAGGACGCGCACGTACATCGCCTTCGGGCCGGGCTTTGCGCCCGGTCGGACCGACGGCGCGTCGCCCAGCGTGAGGTCCTGCCACTCCGGATGGATCCGGTTGGAGCTGTGCATGCCGAGGCCGAGCAGGTTTTCGATCCAGTCGTACGTGTAGGCACCGGCGCGACCGGGGCCCATCTGCACGAGCCACGGCCACACGGCGACGGCCGGCGCGTCGACTTGGACGGCGCGGTTCGCGACGATGTCCGCGTCCTCCACGAACTCGTCGCCCGGAAGCCGCATCGCCAGCTCCTCGGGGGTCGCGCCCCAGTTCAGGTGCCGCTCGCGGAGGCGCGCGCGGTAGACCAACGTCGCCGCGCCCGCGAGGGCGGCAAGTGCCAGCTTTTTCACCATTTCCTCACCGAAGAGACACTAGCGGAAGGCACCTCGAAGGCATTGCCTCCCTCTCTGGGAGAATCGCGCCGTGCTCGACCCGCAGAAGCGGTGGGCCCAGTACGGCGAGAAGCCCGATTACGCCGGGCTCCTCACCTACGGCGGGCAGCCGTATACGGAGGACCCGGCCGAGCTCGCCGGCGCCGACGTCGCCATCGTGGGCGCGCCTACGGACGATCTCGTTTCCGAGCGGCCGGGAACCCGGTACGGGCCGCGCGCGATCCGGGCGGCCAGCTTTCCGCCGGGGCCGCACCTCGAGGCTGGCATCGATGCGCTGCGTATCCTCCGCGTCGTCGACTTCGGCGACGCGCCCGTCATCCCCTCGGACGCCGCGCGCTCCCACGAGGCGATCGAGGAGACCGTCTCCCAGGTGGTCGAGGCTGGGACGCTGCCGATCGTCCTCGGAGGTGACCATTCGATCTCGGAGGCCGACGTCCGCGTCTGCGCGAAACCGCAGGGAGCGGTCGGCCTCGTCCACTTCGATACCCACACGGACACCGGAACGCAGGTGTTCGGCGTCTCCTTCTCGCACGGGACGCCGATGTACAGGCTCGTCGAAGCGGGCCACGTCGATCCCGCGCGGTACGCCCAGATTGGCCTCCGCGGCTACTGGCCGGGTGAGAAAGAATTCGCCTGGCAGCGCGAGCACGGGATCACGAGCTTTTTCATGCACGACGTGCGTGAGCGGGGGATTCGAGCGGTCGTCGCGGAGACGCTCGAGCGCGTCGGCGCCGGGCCCGTGTTCGTCTCGGTCGACGTGGACGTGTTGGATCCGGCCTACGCGCCCGGGACCGGTACGCCGGAGCCGGGTGGGATGACGACCGCGGAGCTCCTTTGGGCTTGCCGGGAGATCGCGTCGAAGGTGGAGCTGATCGGCGCCGACGTCGTCGAGGTGATCCCGACCGCTGTCGGCTCGGCGGACATCACGGCGCTCGCAGCCGACCGCGTCGTGCGTGAGCTCCTCACCGGCCTCGCGCTCGCACGGCGATGAGTCGAGACGTCGTCGTCATCGGCGGCGGTTTCGCGGGTGTCACGGCCGCCCGCGAGTCGGCGCTGGCCGGGCTCGACACGCTCCTCCTCGAGGCCCGCGACCGCCTCGGCGGACGCACGTGGACGCGCCGTTGGAACGGGACCGACATCGAGCTCGGCGGCGGGTGGGTGCACTGGCACCAGCCGCACACATGGTCGGAGATCACGCGGGCAGGGCTCGCGGTCGAGGTGAGCGAGGACGCCGACGTCGCCGGCTGGTTTGTCGGCGAGCGGCGCCGGAGCGGAACGATCTCGGAACGGGACGCCGTCGCCGAGCGGGGCTGGAACCAGTTCGTCGCCGGCGTCGAGGAGGCGCTTCCCCGGCCGCACGACCCGCTCTTCGCGCGGGAGAAGCTTGCGGAGTTCGACGAGAAGACGATCGCCCAGCGGCTCGACGAGCTGGACCTCGACGACGAAGGCCGCGAGGTCCTCATCGCCGAGCTCGAGTCGCTCGCGCACGGCCGCCTCGATGACGCGGGCGCGGTCTGCGTGCTCCGCTGGCACGCGCTCTCGGGCGGGAGTCTCGCGCTGACCCAGTTCACGGGCGGGCGCGTCACGCTCCGCGACGGGACGCGGAGTCTTCTGAGCGCGATCGCATCGGGCGCGGAGTTCGAGACGCGGCTGTCCGCGCCGGTCGCCGCCGTCACGCGACACGACGACGGCGTCGAAGTCCACACACGCGCCGGCGAAACCATTCCCGCTCGGACCGTGGTCGTCGCTGTGCCCTTGAACGCGCTCGGCGGCGTCCAGTTCGACCCGCCTCTCTCGGACGGCAAGCAACGCGCAATCGCGCTCGGCCAGGCCTCGCGGGGCATCAAGATCTTCGTTCACGCGCGCGGTGCGCCGGTCGTCCGGAACGCCATCAAGCCGGGCCACGCCTTCGGCTATCTGGACACCGAGACCCTGTATCCGGACGGGACGCAGCTCCTGATCGGGTTCGGCCCTGATGCGGAGAGCTGCGACGCGACTAATCTATCCTCGGTCCAGCGGCAGCTCGACGAGATCCTCCCCGGCTACGAGGCGCTTGCCGCGACGGCCCACGACTGGCTGGCCGACGAGTTCTCGCGCGGCACGTGGGCCATCCACCGACCCGGGTGGTACACGCGCCACCACGCGGAGATGCAGAAGCCCGAAGGAGCGGTCATCTTCGCCGGCTCGGATCTCGCCGACGGCTGGGCGGGGTTCATCGACGGCGCGATCGAGTCGGGCCTGCGCGCCGGTGCGCGCGCGGTTCGTCAGTCGCGATAGTCGAGCTGGAAGGGCGGCGGCTCGTAAGCGCGTCCGCGGACCCCGCCCACGACGAGCAGCGTCGTGGGTGTCTCGAGCGCGAACGCCGCACGGTAGACGTCCGGTTGCACGAAGACGAGACCGCCAGGCTCGAGCTTGAACTCTTCGCCGTCACAGAGGAACCGCGCGCGGCCGCGAAGCAGGATGTAGAGCTCCTCCTGCCCGTACGCCTCCTCGCTGTGGGGAACAATTGCCGGATCGCCGGCCTGGGAGGTGTAGGCAGCGACCCCGAAGGCGCGGATTCCGAAGAAGCGACGCACCCCGTGGTCGTGGAAGCGCTCCCAGATGCCGGGATGGCGCCGCTCGAGCTCGCTCCACCGTTCACCTGCCGCCGGGTCGCGAGCGACCACGCGCTCGTAGGCTTCGTCGGCGCTCAACCGCTCGTCGTCGAGCGGGTTTTGCCAGTCCGGCGGAATCTCGTCGAGTCTGGCCGTCGTCCATTTGCGCACGCCGGTGATCCTCCCTAGCTGGTCGGGGCTGCTACCCAGGCTTCGACGCTCTCTTTCCGCCCGCGCAGCGCGAGCGTACGCGCCTCGAGCGCGCCCGTGTCGAGCCGAGCCGAGGTGGCCGCAGCGCTCGAGACGAGGATCTCGCCGGGCCCCGCTGCCGAGGCCAGCCGGGCCGCCGTGTTGACCGGATCGCCGATCGCCGTGAAATCGACGGCATCGCCTTCGCCCACGTTGCCGACATAGGCAATACCGGTGTGGACACCGGCTCCGATGGTGATCGCCGCGTCCATCGTGGTCGTCTCCCGGAGGAGCTCTTCGGCCGCTGCGATCGCGTCCTCGGCGTGATCGGGGCCGGCGAAGCCGGGGATGAAGAGCGCAACGACCTCGTCGCCGACGAACTTGTCGACGATGCCGTTCCGACGATCGACCGCGACGGCTGCGACTCCGTAGAACCTCGCCATCAGCTGCGAGAACTCGGCGGGAGGCGTCCGCTCGGCGAGGGCGGTGGATCCGCGCACGTCGGCAAAGAGGAAAGACAGCTCGACCTCGGCGCCGCCCGGGCGCTTCTGAAGAGCGTGGATGCAACCACTGCAGATGCGCCGGTTGAGACGCGAGGGGCCGAAGCCGATGAAGCGCATGACGTTCCCCGGTGGGCCGAATGGGGTGTCGCAAAGCTTGCACCGCGGTTCCGATGGGATCGCACGGTAGAGGCGGCGCATCCAGGGGGCCCAGCAGATGTGTCCGCGGGCCTCGCCCATCAGGACCTCGCGCCACTTCTCGTCCGGGGACTTCTTCGCCACGCGCCGAGTAAAACACGTTCCCGCGTTCGGGGGAGGGCGCTTTCCGCGTCTTCCGTCTCCATGACATTCAAGAAGACGAACCGAGTCGTCGGCCCGGCTCCCGGAGTTGACGAGGAGGTGACCTCCATGGCCGCAGCCCGCCCCGCCAAGAGTGGTGCGAAGCGCCCGAGCGCACCTAAGCGCTCGCCGAAGCGCTCCGGCGCCAAGTCGCGCAAGAAGTAGCCGGCGCGTAGGTTACGAGCGGGAGAGGGACGCCGTCCCTCTCCCGCTTAGTCCTTTCCTAGCGAGTCGCCGCCTTCAGCTCGTCCCGCAGCGTCTTCGCGACGGACTCAACCTCGCGCAGCGCCTCCTTCTCTTCCTTGAGGTTTTCTTCGAGGAGGCCGACGATTTCGGTCTCGCCGAGCGCGCGGGCCATCTCGATGAGGCCCGAGTAGGCCGCGATCTCGTAGTGCTCGGTGCGGGCGGCGGCGCCGGTGTCGACGAGGTCGACGAGCGAGTCGTCGATGTCGCTCGTGAGCTTGTCGTGCTCTTTCTTCAGCCCCTCGAAGCCGATGCACTCCTCGCTCTGCGGCCGTGCACCGAGAATGTCGAAAACCTGCTCGACGTTCGTCACGTGGCCCTTCGTCTGGTCGAGGTGACGCTGGAGGCCGTTGCGGAACTCGTTGCTCTGCACTTCCTGGATGAGCTTCGGGAGGACTTCCTGCGTCAGCTTCTCTTCCACGTAGAGGATGTCCCCGAGCTCGTGCAGGAAGAGCTCACGCGGGGTCGTGATGTCTGCCATGTTGTTGCCCCTTTCCTCGTTCGCCGGTGAAGAGGACACCTACCCGCGTCGGAGCCGGTCTAACTTCTAGCCGCGTACACCTTCCCGTCGCGCGTGACGATCTGCCGTGCCGGCAACGGCGTGGGGGGCGGACCGGCTTCCACCGCTCCGGTCTGCGCGTTGAAGACACCGCCATGGCAGGGGCAGCGCAGAGCGCCGTTTCGGTAGGCGAGCTCGCATCCGGCGTGCGTGCAAAGGGCGCTAAAAGCGGCGAGCGTTCCGGCTTCGGAGCGGATGAGGATGTCGGACGTTCCCTCGACGGGATCCGCGTAGAGGAGCGCTTGGCCGGGGGCGAGGTGGGCGCCGCCCGCGATCTCGGGGCCGAGAGCGGGAGTCTTGGCCACCTTCGGACGTGCGGGCGCGCGATAGGCGCCTCGCGCGAGCGTCGCGCCGCCCGCCGCCAGGAGCGCAGCGGCTCCTGCAGTTCCGAGTGCGGCGCCGACGAATCCCCGCCGCGTGAGCGGCTCGCCGCGCTCGATTGAGGGAACGCGGACCCGCTTCCCTCGTGTGCGGAGGCGAAGCCGCGGGCGACGGATGTTCACGTGGTCGAGCGCTGGCTGGCCCGCCGCTCCCGCGAGAACGAAGGGGAGCCACGCGACCGCGAAGACGAGATCGGGGCCTAGGAAGTACGGGCGCGTCTTCCAGCTGGCGGTCAGGAAGAGGAGCGTGCTCAGCGCCAGGCCCGCCAGCGCCGCGGCCCGCGTCAGGAGCCCGAGGAGCGCAAGCAGACCGACCAGGATCTCGAAGAGTGCCACGCCGACCCCGGCCACCTCCGGGATCGGAATTGCGAGCGCGTGGAGGAGGGGGCCCCCGGGCGTCCCGTTGGCGAATGCCTCGAGCTGCGACCCGATGTAGGTCGGCGCCCCTTTCGTGAGAAAGCCTGGATCGCTGAGCTTCTGGACCCCCGCGTAGACGAACGTCCCGCCGAGGAAGAGCCGCAGAGGCAGCAGCGCAAATCCGGCCGGGAGGGAGGGGAGCGAGCGAAGTCTCATGCCCCGTCATACACCGAAGGTCGCCGGGTGGGTCCCGATGTCCGTGTACGTTTCCCTCCGCATGCCAGGGGCGATCCACGAATTGGCAGCGCGTGGCTATGCGCTCGCGCCCGAGGCGTACGAGCGTGGCCGTCCGACATATCCGCCTGAGGCGGTCGAGCGCTTGGTGCGCGAGCTGCACATCGGCCCCGGAGTCCGTGTCCTCGATCTCGCCGCGGGCACCGGCAAGCTGACGCGCCTCCTCGCCGAGACCGAGGCGTCGATCGTCGCCGTGGAGCCCGTCGACGCCATGCGCCAGCGGCTCCTGCGGGCCGTGCCGAATGCGGACGCGTTAGCCGGCACGGCCGAGGCGATACCGCTACGCGATTCCTCCGTCGATGCCGTCACCGTCGGCCAGGCGTTCCACTGGTTCGACGGCGACGCTGCGCTCGCCGAGATCCACCGCGTCCTGCGGCGCAAGCGCCGTCTCGGCCTGATCTGGAACATGAAGGACGAGACCGTCGACTGGGTGGGACGGCTGGCCGAGATCATCGAGCCGTACCGCGGGAAGGCGCCGAAGGTCGCCTCGGGCGCCTGGAAGGAGGCGTTCGAGCGCACGCGCCTGTTCACGTCGCTCGAGCGGGCCCGCTTCTCCTTCGTCCACGAGACAGATATGTCGACCGTGATCGCCCGCGTCGTCTCGATCAGCTTCATCGCCGCCCTCCCGGTGGACGAGTTCGAGCGGGTCGTCACCCGGGTGCGCGACCTGCTGACCACGCATCCGGACACGCGTGGCAAGCGCGTCTTCCCGATGCGCTATCGCACCGGCGTCTACTGGTGCGAGCGGGTCTGAGCTCTAGGGCTCGACTCGGCGCACGACCGAGAGGCCCCAGGCCTTGCCGGCGGCGAAGAGCTCGTCCGGATCGACGTCTCCGACCCAGCCGATGAAGTGCTTGTCCTCGTTGTCCGGCGTCGATCCGTACAAGGCCTTACGCTCGAGCGGGGTCGGCTCGAGGCCCGTTTCATCCCCGCGCTCGAGCGCCTCGTAGCGCTCGTCGGCCGCCGGTCCCTCCCCGTAGCCCTTGCCCATGCTCGGATCCTATCCTGGCGGGCGTTCGCGCACCCAGGTGTTGAGTTCGTACCAATAGGTGCCCTCGAGCGCGGCCGCGACGCGCGGATCCGTGTGGGAAGCGTTGTAGACGTTGTGGTCGAGGTCGGCGCAGATGGCAATGGCCTCCCGGGGAACGTCGGGGAGGTTCACGAGGATCTCTGCCGGCAAGCGCGCCTCGGCGATCGTGTAGTGCTTGAAGTGGAGCTCGGGTGCAAGCTCGAGCAGCTCCGGCCAGTCGGGGCAGCTTCGCGAGCTCATGCGGCTGGAGCGAGCGCCGATCTCGCCCGCACGATCGCGGCGAGGCCGGCGATGAAGGCGGGGTCGTCGTTGAGCGATTCGATCCGGTCGAGCTCCAGGCCGAGCTCGGCGGCCTTCTCGCGAGCTTCGACGTCGATGTCCCACAGAATCTCCAGGTGGTCGGAGACGAATCCGATCGGGGCGACAAGGACGTCCTCGGCCCCCTTGCCGTGCAGGCGCTCGAGCTCTTCGAGGATGTCGGGGCCTAGCCACGGCTCGCCGGTCGCGCTCGCGCTCTGGAACGCGAACGACCAGTTGCCGATTCCGGCGCGTTCAGCGATCAGCCGTGACGTTTCGAGGAGCTGGTCGCGGTACGGATCCCCCTCGTCGAGGATGCGCGCGGGGAGGCTGTGGGCGGTGAAGACGACGTGTCCGCCGGCGCCGCGGACGCGCTCGGCAAGGAGGTCGATGAGCGGTTCGTGGTCATGCCAGCTGTCCACGAAGAGGAGCTCGGCGCGCCCCGCGACGGCCTCCTCGAGCTGTCGCCGATAGCCGCCGATCGAGATCGCCGAGTAGTGGGGAGCGAGGACGAGTCCGACGATCCGTTCAGCGCCTCCGGCGAGCGCCCGCTCAGCCGCCTCCGCGATCCGCGGCCGCCAGTGCTTCATCCCGACGAACACGGAGAGGCCGAGCTCGCGCTCGAGGGCGGCCCGCTGACGCTCCGCGATTTCGTTAAGGGGCGACGAGCCGCCGATGCGGCGGTAACGCTCGGTGAGCTCTTCCACGGCCTCCGCGCTGACGGGCCGCCCGCCGCGGATGTCCGTGAGGTATGCCTGGATGTCCTCGGCGCGCGAGGGACTCCCGTAGGCCATGAGGACGACGGCGCGGTTTTGGCGAAGATTCAAGCCCACACCTCGACCGCCGTTCGCTCGTGTACGAAGTCCACGAGTCGGCGCAGCATCGCGGGATCGGTGTCCGGAAGCACGCCGTGTCCGAGATTGAAGACGTGACCGGGGCGCCCGCCCACCGCTTCGAGGATCCGGAGCGTTGCGGCCTCGATCCGCTCCCACGGCCCGAGTAGTAGAGCGGGATCGAGGTTCCCCTGGACCCCACGGTCCGGACCCACGAGCTCCCAGCCGCGCTCGATCGGGACTCGCCAGTCGAGGCCAATCACGTCGCCGCCGGCCGCGGCTAGATCTCCCAGGAGATGGAGCGTGCCCGTGCCGAAATGGATCGTCGGCACGTCGACCGCAGCTAGCACGCGACTTGAATACGGCGCGACGAACTCCGCGTAGTCGTCGGCGGAGAGCGCCCCGACCCACGAGTCGAAGAGCTGCACAACGTCGGCGCCGGCTACCACTTGCGCGGCGAGATAGAGCGCGAAGGTATCCGCGAGCTTGTCCATGAGCGCGTGCCAGACGTCCGGGCGTCCGTACATGCACGCCTTCGTCTTCGCGAATTCACGCGTCGGCTTTCCCTCGATGACATATCCGGCGACGGTGAACGGGCCGCCGGCGAAGCCGATGACCGCTTGATTGGCGGGAAGCTCGTCCCGGACGAGCCGGATTACCTCGAGCACGAACGGGACGGATTCCTCAGGATCGGGAACGCGCAAGCGCTCGACGTCCGCCGCGGTCGCAATCGGCTCGGCGATCGTCGGGCCGACGCCCTCGACGAGCTCGACGTCGATCCCCATCCCGATGACCGGGAGCATGATGTCCGCGAATATCACCGCCGCGTCGACGCCGTGGGTCCGAACCGGCTGCAAGGTGACCTCCGCGCAGAGCTCGGGTTGCCGGCAGACCTCGAAGAGCGAATGATGCTTGCGCAGCTCGCGGTACTCGGGCAGGGAGCGGCCGGCCTGGCGCATGAACCAGACGGGCGTCCGCTCGACGCTCTCGCGCCGGCATGCGCGCGTTAGCAGGGGGTCGGGCACGCCCGAAGAGTAGTGGTCGCGGCCCGGTTACCCGCCGATGATCAGCGCGAGGTGAGCGCCCTGGAGATCGTGCCGCGTGATTCCGTCCAGCGGCACGACACGACGCACGTGCAGGTCGCGCCCCAGCCGGATCGCCTCGCCCTTGAACCCGCTGCGATACATCACGACTGAGCGGTTGAAGTCACTGCGAGGCGCATTCCCGGTCGCCGCGACGATGTAGTGGAAGCTGCGGACGCGGTCGGCGGTGATCGCGGCGGCGCCGGAGACGCCGTTTCCGTTCAGGACGATGACCGACGTGCGGTTGCGCGGAAGCCTGGCGACGACGGGCGAGCTCGCCTTCTTGTCGTTTCCCGTCGCGGTCGTCGTCAGCGTCGCAGCCGTGGGTGCAGCCGACTTCGCGGCGATCGTCGTGACCGCCTTCTCGGCGTGGTTGCTCACGAGCTTCGCGCCCAAGACGACCCCTACGACGATGAGCATGAAGAGCTCGACGGCCGCCACCGCGGCGGCCACAATCGCCGCGGTACGCCAGGGGGTCTCGGGGGTTTTGCGGACGTAGGCGTGGTCCACGGGGCGGTCTAGTTCGCCCCGGCTGCGCTCTCTCCTTCCGTCTCCCGTACGAATTCCCAGGTTGCCGCCAGACCCTCCTCGAGGGAAGTCGCGGCGCGAAAGCCGAGCTCCCGGTCCGCCAGCGTTGGGTCGAGCACGCTCCGTGCGAGCTCGCCGGGCCGTTGGGACTCGAAAACCGTTTCCGCCTCGACGCCCGTCACGCGCCGGCACGCGTCGGCGAGGTCGAGCACGGACGTCTCGATGCCCGTCCCGACGTTGTACGCGCCGGTTTTGCCGACCGCCGCAAGCGTCGCTTCGACCACATCGCCGACGAAGACGTAGTCGCGCGTCTGGCGCCCGTCGCCGAAGACGCGCAGGTTTTCTCCGTGCGCAACGCGGCCCAGGAAGATGGCGACGACGCCCGCCTCTCCGTGCGGGTCCTGACGCGGTCCGTACACGTTGCCGTAGCGCAGCGCGACGTGGCCGGCTCCGTGCAGGCGGTTGTACGTGGCCAGGTACTCCTCGGCGGCCAGCTTCGAGACGCCGTAGGGGGCGAGCGGACGACGCGGCGCGTCCTCGCCGGCCGGCCCGTCACACTCGCCGTAGACGGCCCCGCCCGTGGAGGCGAACACGACGTGTGTCCCACTCCGGAGCGCTGCCTCGAGGACCCGAACCGTCCCGCCTGTGTTCACCTCGAGGTCGAAGAAGGGGCTCTCGACCGACACGCGAACGTCGGCCTGCGCGGCGAGATGGAAGCAGATCTCGTGCTCGGCTTCGGCGAAGACATCGTCGACCGCCTCCGCGTCGATTACGTCCGCGACGACGAGCTTCGCATCCGTATGGACGTTGGCCTGGCGTCCACTCGAGAGGTTGTCGACCACGGTGACGTCGTCCCCGCGGGCGACGAGCGCGTCGACGAGGTGCGAGCCGATGAAGCCCGCTCCCCCTGTGACTATCGCCCGCACGACGCACTATCGTAATGACGCCCGATGTTCATCACGTTCGAAGGGGTCGACGGATCGGGGAAATCGACGCAGGCGCGTCTCCTCGCGGAGCAGCTACGTTCGGAGGGACGCACCGTCGTTCACACGCGTGAACCGGGCGGGACGGCCCTCGGCGAAGAGGTCCGCGGGCTCATTCTCGGCGGCGGGGGTGTCGCGCCGTGGGCCGAGGCCGCGCTGTTCACGGCTGCGCGGGCGCAGCTCGTGGACGAGGTCATCCGCCCGGCGCTGGCGGACGGGGCCGACGTCGTCTGCGACCGCTACATCGACTCCTCGCTCGCCTACCAGGGAATCGCCCGCGGTCTCGGTGTCGAGCGCGTGCTCGAGGTGAACCTGGCGGCGACGGGTCACCTCCTGCCGGACCGCACCTTTCTCATCCTCGTACCGCTCGAGCAAGCGACGCGGCGGCGGGGCTCCGAGCCGGACCGGATCGAGAGCGAGGGCGAGGAGTTCGCCACGCTTGTGGACCGCGCCTATCGCGACCTCGCCGGTATCTTCGCGCAGCGGATCGTGACCGTTGACGGGACCAAGTCGCCGAAGGAGATCGCTGAGGAAATCCGTGCGCAGCTTCGAGACCTTTCCTGAGCAAGACGAGGCCAAGGCGCTCCTCCGGGCCGCGCTCGCGGAAGGGCCCGCGCACGCCTACCTCTTTCACGGACCGCGCGGCGTGGGGAAGCGGAGGGCGGCCCTCGCCTTCGCGGGCGAGCTACTCGAAGATCCGGCGCGGGTGGCCCGCGGCGCGCATCCCGACGTCTACGTGCTCGAACCTCTCGGCGACCAGATTCGGATCGACCCGATCCGCGAGCTCCGCCGCGACCTCCACATGCGCCCCTTCGAGGCCGACCGGCGCGTCTACGTCGTCCTCGGCGCCCATCTGATGAACGAGGACGCCGCGGACGCCCTCCTCAAGGACCTCGAGGAGCCTCCCGACTACGCCGTCGTCATCCTCGTCGCCGACGACCTCGGGCCTCTCCCGCCGACCATCCGCTCGCGCTGCCAGCACATTCCGTTCCGGCGGCTCTCGCAGCGGGCGATCAAGGCCTACCTCTCCTCGCGCGGCGCCGAGGGCGAGCGGCTCGAGGCGCTGGCGCGGGTCGCGGCTGGGCGCCTCGACCGCGCCGACAAGCTTCTCGACGCGGAAGCGGGAAAGCGGCGCGCGGTCGTCATCGAGCTCGCTCGCTCGGTCTATCGGAATGGGGACTTCGATCCCGCGGCGGCCGCGCGGCGCGTAGCCGATCTGGCGCAACAACGGGCGGCCGAGGCGCGGGCCGCGGCGGAGGCGGCCGCAGTTGGGGACGAGACCCCGCGCGAGCTCGAGCAGCGTTTGAGGCGCGCGGGCCGCGGCGCCGAGCGCGACGAGGTGCTCGACGCGCTCGACGTGCTGTCGAGCTGGTACCGGGACCTCGTGGTCGTCGCCGCTGGCGCGGATCGGGCCGTCTTGAACTCGGACCGGCTCGACGAGCTGGCCGAGGACCGGAGCGCCGAGCGCTCGCCGGCGGCCGAGCGCGCCGCCGAGGCGGTGCGGGAAACCTGGCGCTCCTTCGAGTTCCAGGTGCAGGCGGGCCTCGCGCTGGAGGGACTGTTCGTGCGTCTGCGGCGGGAGTTGGCTGCGCCCACGACCGCAACGAGCTAGCGTTTTACGCCATGCCAACTGCGGTCGGGGTCGTCTTCTCGCCGGGCGGAAAGGTCTATTCCTTCGACCCTGGTGGACTCGAACTCGCGTGGAACACGCGTGTGATCTGCCAGACGTCGCGCGGGCACGAGATCGGTCGGGTCGTGAAGCCGAACCACGAGCTCGAGTCGGAGCCCTCGCCGCCGCTCAAAAAGGTCATTCGGCGCGTGACCCCGACCGACGACGAGACGTTCGAGGCAAACCGCGTCGAGGCGAAACGCGCGATGGGCGTCTTCCGGGAGGTCATGCGCGGGACCGGCCTCCAGCTAAAACCTGTCTCCGCGGAGCTCGTCTTCGACGGCTCCAGGCTCGTCTTCGCTTACGAGGCCGAGGGGCGGCCCGACCTGACCGCCTTCAGGGACGAGCTGCGGCGACGGCTTTCCCGGCGGGTCGAGCTGCGCTCGGTCGGCCCACGTGAGTGCGCGCGGCTGTGCGGCGACCACGGGCTCTGCGGCGACAAGCACTGCTGCCGACGCTTTCCGTCCCACGAGGAGCCGATCACGCTGCGGATGGCGAAGGACCAGGAGCTGCCGATGAGCTCGGGCCGCATCACCGGACTGTGCGGGCGCTTGCGCTGTTGCCTCGCGTTCGAGCACCCGACGTACAAGAGCTTCCGCGACCGCGCACCGCGTGTGGGCCGGCGCGTCGAGACGCCGCGTGGCATCGGGGTCGTCACGGGCTACCAGGTCCTCGAGGACACGTGCACGGTCGAGTTCGGAGAGGCGGAGGAACTTGCTCTCCCGATCGACGAGTGCCGCGAGGTCGCCGCCGAGCAGGTTTAGACAGATTTCCGCCCTCGAACGGGGGATGCCCGCCCGCGGAACGCCGCTCAGACTGAGTCCATGGCGAGCTCGCCGCAGCTCGCCGAGGATCTCTTTCACGAGCATTCTCGGCGGATCTACGCGTATTGTCTGCGCCAGCTCGGCTCTCCGGAGGAAGCTGAGGACGCCCTTCAGGCGACGTATCTGAACGCTTGCCGGAGCCTCCTGAGCGGCTTCGAGCCGGAGGTCGCGCAGGCGTGGCTCTTCAAGGTCGCGCAGAACGTGTGCCTCACCCGCCGGCGCTCTAGCTGGCGACGGCGCAAGGTCGAGCGTCCGGAGGACTTTCAAGAGATTCAGGACTTCATTGCCGCGCCCACGCCCAGCGGCGACGAGCTCCTCGGCATCGACGACGCTCTCGCGTCGCTTCCCGAACAGCAACGGCGGGCGATCCTTCTCCGCGAGTGGCAGGGTCTTTCGTACCGCGAGGTGGCGGAGAAGATGGGGCTCTCGCAGGGCGCCGTCGAGACGTTGATCTTCCGTGCCCGTCGGTCGCTCGCCGCTGCGCTCGACGAGCCCGAGGAGCCGACGCTTCGTGCGCGCGCGATGCACGCTCTCCAGGGCGGTGCGTTCCTCGCCTCGCTGAAGGGTGCGCTGAGCGGGAACATGAGCGCGAGTCTCGCGACAGGGCTCGCAGTCGCCGCGTCGGCCACGGCCATCGCCACGAGCCCGATCGGCCACGCCGACGGAGCGAGGCCCGCGGTCATGCTGCCGCCGCGCGTCGAGCATGCCGCGCCGGCGACGAACGAGCCGATCTCGCGCGTCGCGCTCGCAGATCGCGATTTCGGCTCCATCTCGCGCGCCGAGCAGGCGTCAACGGGAGCCAAGGCGAAGGGG
>DASQXE010000002.1:0-23725 GCA_035639875.1 Gaiellaceae bacterium
GCCAGCCGGTCCCGGCTCCGCCGGTGGAACTGCAGGGTCGTGACGATCACCACAGGCTTCGCGTGGTCCTGAACCAAGGCGTCGAGGTCCTGCTGGAGATCCTCGCGCTCCTCCGGAACAAGCGGATCGACGAGCAGGAATGCGTCACTCGCGGCGTAGGCGACCGACCCGACATCCGGGCCCCAGTCGGCAGGGCTGCCCGGAGTGGGATTCGCCGCAGCCTCCGGGTGGCGCGCCGTCCAGCGGTACAGGCCGCGGCCAAGCTCTCGGAGGCCGCTCAATCTCCTTCGACTGCGCTCTTCAGGTGTTGAGGCGCCTTGAGCCAGTAACTCTCGCGCAGCCACTCGAGGCCGCAGTCGAGCGAGTCCTCGTCCGTGATCTCCGCCGTTATCCAGCCGTAGCGGCCCACGTAGCGCGCGCGGCTCACGAACGGGAAGAGATGCGCCACCTCGCGCTCCTCGGCCGTGAGCTTGACCGTGAGGAAGACGCAGTCCTCGCCGACCGACATGGACGCGAACATGCGATTCTCGGCCACCTTGAAGACCGGATGGCCCCACGGCTCGTCCTCGTAGGTCTCCGGCAGCGAGAGCGCCAATTCGCGCAACCGCTCGGCGAATTCCTCCAGATCCCGCACCGGGGCGAGCCTATCCAATCGGGTCTATCCCCGAGCTCGGTCCAGAGTTCTCCCCGATGTG
Source organism: Gaiellaceae bacterium (assembly GCA_035639875.1). Lineage (GTDB taxonomy): Bacteria > Actinomycetota > Thermoleophilia > Gaiellales > Gaiellaceae > JAIBJP01. Next base: position 696 of record DASQXE010000002.1, read on the forward strand.
CCGGGGACGACCGAGGCGTAGCTTCGGCTCACCCCCAAGGAGGTAGGCAATGACACGCAAACGTCCACTCATACTCATCGCCGCCTGCGTCGTTCTGTTTTTGTTCGCAGGAGCCGCGCAGGCGGCGACCAACGCGCGACTCCTGCACAAGTTCCAGCCCGTCACTCGCTTCGACAGGGAGGAGAGGTTCCGACCCATGACGGTCGAGAGCTTCATCGGCGACTCACAGCTCGAGGTTTTCAACGGCTCGAGCTGGGTGATCGTCGACCCGAGCCCGTCGGCGAGCACGTTGCCCACGAGCGCGGCGCCCTGGCGTCTGAACCAGCGGTACTGCGTCCCGTACGCGAGCATCGGCGGTCTCAGCTGCTACGCGTCGTTCGCGGCAGCTCACAACGATCCGCGGGTCGTCTACGGTCGTGTTGCCAAACTGGATAACAGGATCGTGCTCCAGTACTGGTACTTCTACTACGACGATCTCTACAGCTACACCCATGCGCCCACCGACTTCATCTGGCAGTCGCACGAGGGTGACTGGGAGGTCGTCAACGTCGTCCTCCGCTCGAGCGACGATGCCCCGCTCTATGTCGGCTACAGCCAGCACTGCAAGGGGCAGCGGCGGACCTGGTCGAAGGTGCAGCGCTGGCGGGGGACGCACCCGTTCGTCTACGTCGGCTCCGGGTCGCATGCCAACTACCTCACGCCCGGAGACCATCAGATCGACACCGCCTGCTTGCCGTCGGGCGCCGCCGAACTGCTGCAGGCGAACGGACTTGCTCTCCCGGTCGACTATGCCGACGGCGCGACGGCATCCGGGCCAGCTGCGTTCGGTGCGGACGTCACGTCCATCACGCCGATCAACGGCGGCCCGCACTGGGTCTCGTTCCCCGGCTACTGGGGCGAGCTCGAGTGGCTCAAGGCGCCCGCGCCAATCGGACTCAGGTTCATCGGTACCTCTCCGGTCGGTCCAGCGCAGCCGCAGCGCGCGGTCTGGGCGGATCCGCTCGGAACGCTCGCGACCTGGCCGACGGGTTAGGAGCTAGATCGCGATCTCCGGGTCCAACACGACCTCACCGGCGGCGACTCGACGCACGGCGTCGGCAAAGCCGGTGAGGTCTGAGACCCGGTCCTTGAGCAGATAGCCGACGCCCGCCGCCCCATTTGCCAGGAGCTCGCGCGCGTACGCCGGCTCGGCGTACTGCGAGAGCAGTAGCACACCGATCTCAGGATGCTCGCGCCGGATGCTTTCCGCTGCGCGGAGACCGTCGTCCGCGTGGCCGGGGGGCATCCGGATGTCCGCCACGACGACATCCGGCTCGGTGGCATCGACCTTCCGAAGGAGGTCATCGGCGTCGTCCGATTGACCAACGATCTCGAATCCGGACTGCTCCAGCAGGAGCGCGATACCTTCGCGCAGAAGCACGGAGTCGTCCGCAAGAACGACGCGAAGCGCCAAGCCCTCGGCGCCTCCAGACGCCGAACGCAATCCTGGAAAATCCGACGTTAGGCCCGGAGCGACGACCTGGAAGATCCGTTCCGGTTCGGGCAGGCCGCGAAGCCGGTAGGTGCCGAGGTCGCGCCGCTCGAGCTCGTCCGGCAAGAGCGCGTGCGTCGCCTCGGATGCGAGAATCTGGCCTCCGTGGCCGGCGAAGCAGATTCGTGCAGCACGGTGAACGTCGACCCCCAGGTAATCCTCATCCTCGAAGATCGCGTGGCCCGTGTGCATGCCCATGCGGGCACGGAGCTCCGCCCCTTCCGGCCATGGATGCGTGGAGAGGGCCCGTTGCGCAGCGATGGCCGCGCTAGCAGCGGCCGCGGCGTGTTCGAATGCGACGAAGAACTCGTCCCCCCGAACGTCGATCTCCGCCCCACCGCTGTCAGCGACGGCGGTCCGCACGAGGTTCCTGTGCGCCACTAGCAGGCCGTGCCACTCGTCCCCGAGCCGGTGCGCGATCGGCGTGGACCCTTCGAGGTCTGTGAAAAGGAACGTCACCGTTCCGGTGGGGAGGTCCGGCATCCGTCTAGCGGCCGGCGGCCAGGGTCGAGATGGCCTGGAGCTTGTTCATCGCGTCGAGGGCGGCGACCTTGTACGACTCGGCGAGCGTCGGATAGTTGAAGACGGCGTGGACGAGGTAATCGACGGTGCCGCCATTCCCCATCACCGTCTGCCCGATGTGCACGAGCTCAGTGGCGCCGGTCCCCAGCACGTGGACGCCGAGGAGCGTCCGGTCCTCGAGGGAGACGAGCAGCTTGAGCATTCCGTAGGAATCGCCGAGGATCTGCCCGCGCGCCAGCTCGCGGTACCGCGAGATCCCGACTTCATAAGGCACGGCGGCCTCGGTCAGCTCTTCCTCGTTTCGCCCGACGAAGCTGATCTCGGGGATCGTGTAGATGCCGAACGGCAGCAACTCGCTCATCGAATCGGTGGCGTAGTCGAATGCATGCGCGGCGGCGAGCCGGCCCTGCTCCATGGCGGTCGCCGCGAGGGCGGGCCAGCCGAGGACGTCGCCCGCGGCGAAGATGTGGTCGACCGCGCTGCGGAAGTCGGGCCCTACCTCGATACGGCCGCGCTCGTCGGCTGTGAGCGCAGCCTTCTCAAGGTCGAGCTCGTCCGTCGCGCCTTGGCGTCCGGCCGCGTAGAGAACGACCGCAGCGGGGATGCGCTTGCCGCTTTCGAGGAGCGTCACAGTCGCTCCTTCGTGACGCTCGACCGCGGTCACCGCCTCGCCGAAGCGGAAGACGACGCCGAGATCGCGGAGGTGGTACTGCAATCCCTCGGCTATCTGCGCGTCGCAGAAGTCGAGCAGACGCGCCCGTTTCTCCACCACAGTCACCTTGGAGCCGAGGGCGGCGAACATCGAGGCGTACTCGATGCCGATCACACCTGCGCCGACGACGACCACCGACGCGGGTATGTGGTCGAGCAGGAGCAAGCCGTCGGAGTCCAGGATCGTTTTATTGTCGAACTCGACGGCCGCGGGCCGGTGCGGGCGGGTTCCCGTGGCGATGACGATCTTCTCAGCGGTCAGCCGCCGCTCCTCGCCGCCGCTGACGGCGATCGTGTGCGGATCGACGAAGCGGGCGATCCCCGTGACCATGTGGACGCGGTTGCGCGCGAGCTGGTTGCGGACGATATCGATCTCCCGCTCGACGACCTGACGCGTGCGCAAGGCGAGATCGTCGACGGTGATCTCCTCCTTCACCCTGTAGCTCTCGCCGTACACGGCGCGCTGGCTGAGCCCCGTGAGGTAGACGACAGCCTCCCGGAGCGTCTTCGACGGGATCGTGCCGCGGTTGACGGAGACGCCCCCGAGCGTGCGTCGCTCGACGATGGCCACGCGGCGTCCGAGCTTGGCGGCCTGGATGGCCGCCTTCTGCCCCGCAGGTCCGGAGCCGATGACGAGAAGCTCGTAGTCGAAGCCGCCGTCCACGCTGGCTCACAAGGTACTACGGGACGAAAGGGCCTATGCGGTGCGCGGTGTGAGCGCCCAGCGGACTCCGTCGATCGTCCAGCCGGCGACGGCGAACATCAGGATCCCGAGAGCGAAAGCGCCGATGAGGAGTCGCTTCTTCATGGCGCGTAGCCTTTCAAGCCCGCGCCCTTCCGTTAATCGCGCCAACAGGCCTCTTGCGGTACGGGTAGCCCTACGATCGCAAGTAGGCGAGGACCGCGAGCACGCGCCGGTGGTCCTCGGGCGCGGCAGGCAGGCGCAGCTTGCCGAAGATGCTCGTCACGTGCTTTTCGACCGCGCGCTCGGTGACGACGAGGCGCTCCGCGATGCCCTGGTTCGACCTCCCCTCGGCCATGAGCCCGAGGACCTCGCGCTCGCGCGGCGTCAGCTGGTCGATGGGATCGGCGCCGCGGCGCCGTCCGACGAGCCGGGAGACGATGGTGGGGTCGAGCGCCGAGCCTCCGTCGGCGACGCGGCGAACGGCGTCGGCGAACTCGCCTACGTCGGCGATCCGATCCTTCAGCAGGTAGCCGACCCCCTCCGCGCTCTCGGCGAGGAGCTCCATGGCGTATGCCGGCTCGACGTATTGGGAGAGAACGAGCACGCCGACGCCGGGGTGTTTTTCCCGGATTTCCTGGGCCGCGCGGAGGCCCTCGTCCGTGTGCGTCGGGGGCATGCGAATGTCGACGACGGCGACATCAGGGTTGTAGCTGCGCACCTTCAGCATGAGGTCGTCGGCCGTGCCGGCCTGGCCGACGACCTCGAAGCCCGCGTCCTGCAGGATGCGGGCCACACCCTCCCGCAGGAGGACGGAATCCTCCGCGAGGACTACCCGCACGGAATCTCGGCCCGAATGCGCGTGCCGGCGCCCGGAGCGCTTTCGACCCGAAGCACGCCGTCCAGCGCCTCGACGCGGTCGGCGAGGCCGCGCAGCCCCGATCCGCGCATGGGATCGGCCCCACCGACGCCGTCGTCAGCGACCTCGACGATCGCGCGTCCGTTCATGCGCGTCACGCTCACCTCGACGGCGGATGCCTCCGCGTACTTCGCCACGTTGGCGAGCGCCTCGGAGACGACGTAGTAGGCAGCGGCTTCGACCGGCTCCGGCAGGCGATCCTCGGGAGCCCTGACGTCCACGCGAATGGGAGCCTTGCCGGCGAGCGTCTCGAGCGCGGCGGCGAGCCCACGTTCGGAGAGCACCGCCGGGTGGATTCCGCGGGCAAGCTCGCGAAGCTCCTCGAGGGCATGGGCAAGCTCCTCCGAGGAGCTGCTGAGGATCCGGTCCGCCTCGTCCGGATCCTCTTTGAGGCGAGCCTGGGCGAGTCGAAGGCCGAGCGAGAGGGAAACGAGCCGTTGCTGAGCTCCGTCGTGCAGATTGCGCTCGAGCTTCCGCCTGGCAGTGTCCCCGGCTTCGACGATGCGGATGCGGGAACGGTGCAGCTCCTCCTCGTGGCGCTTCCGGTCGGTGATGTCGATCCCGGACACCAGGAAGCGCTGCCGTCCTTCCTCGTCGGTGAGCGGGGTGACCGTCCAGGCGACGAGGAGCAGGTCCCCGTCGGCGGTAATCCAGTGGCTTTCGTACTCGCCCGGGCGGTCACTCGCAACGAGCTCCGCGAACTCGTGCCGAACGGCCTCGCGGTCCTCCGGGTCGATGAAGACGTCCCAGAGCTTCTGGCCCCGCACCGCATCGGTGTCCGGCCGGCCTGAGCTCAGCTCGAGCGTGCGGTTGTAGCGGACGATGCAACCGTCCTTGTCGACGAGGCAGAAGAAGCTCGGCGCGGCATCGACGACGGTCCGGATGAAATCGCGTTCGCGCTCGAGCTGCTCGTGCAGCCTCTCACGCTCCGTGAAGTCGCGGACGATGAGGACGGCCTCCTCCCCGTCGCGCACGATGCGGGCCTCGAACGACCGCTCGACGTCGTCGATAACGAGCTTGTAGTCGCCGCTGATCGTCCGTCCGGTTTCGATCGCTGCGCGAATGCCTTCCAGGAGCGTCTCCGCGACTGCGGGTGGCAGGACGTCGCGCGCGTTGGCGCCGATCAGCTCCTCCGGCGGCACGACGAGGTCGGCGCGGTTGCCTTTCCAATCGAGGTAGGTGCCGTCCCTGCTCATGCGGAACATGAGGTCGGGGATCGCGTCGAGGAGAGCGCGGTAGCGGCTTTCGCTCTCCCTGAGTGCTTGGAGGGAACGCTCGCGGGCGAGAGCCAGCGCCCCCGCCGCGGAAACGGCGTTGACGAGCTCGGGGTCGAGAGACGCGTCGTGCAGCAGAACGGCGACGACCTCACCGTCGCGCTCGACGAACGAGGCGCGCCGGCCGTCTCGCTCGGCCTCGACGTCGATCTCCTCCCCGGAGACGTCGATCCATCGGTCGCGGTCGCTGAGGCGGTACGCGAGCTCGAGAGCGGGATCCCCGAGCGTGCGCCGTAGTGCATCGCGCGTAGCCTCGGGATTCGCCGCTTCGCCGAGTTCGAGCACGAGGCTCGCGACTGAAGCGCGCGCCAACCGGGTCCGTACGAGCCCCGAGAGGAAGGCGAGCGGCACCGATGCGACGGCGACCAGGAGCAGCCAGAAGAGGATGTTCGAGACGCGCGGCGAGACGGCGCCGATGAACGCAGCGAGCAAGAAGAGCGCGATCGCGATCGCGGAAGTGATGAAGACGGGGGCGAGAGTCCGTCGGAGAGGCGGTGAAGCCGCGCGCCACCGACGGGCCAACACCCAAATCGTGGCGCCGCAGATCGCCAACCCGATGACGATGAACAAGATCCCGACGATGCTTCCGGCCACGTGCGAGTCCATGAGAACGAACTTGTTCTCCGGGCAGGTGTCGCAGCCGCTGTTCTCGCCGAAGAACGTGAATAGGAGCGGGCCCACGCCCAGAAGGGCATACGTCGCCGTAACGGTCCCGTAGACGAGCTTGGTCTCCAGGTAACCGCGCGGAAACGCGAGCAGTGCGTGGATGAAGAACGCCAGCGGAATCGACCAGAGGAGCGTCCCGACCGAGTAGACATACGGGTTGTTCGATTCGGTCAATGAGCTCAAGAACCACGAGAGTCCAACGGCGCTCATGAGCAGGCCGAAATGCGCGTCCGAGCGGCGCCGCAGAGCCACGATCCCGCAAGCTAGGAACGACCAGGCGACTGACCCGAACGCGGCGACGGTGAACGCAGGCCGGGTCTCGTGGTTGCTCGTAAAAGTGAGCGCGACGCCCATCGTGGTGAGCGCGATCCCCCCGGCCAGAACTGCCCAGCCTATGCGAGTCATCGCCCTATCCAAGCACAGCTATGAGCGCAGCGCCCGATAGCTCGGCCTTCGGCACGAACCCCCTCGCGCCGCTCTGGGCGACGAGCGGACCGAAGTCGGAGGCGTCTCGGCTCGAGGTCAGGATGACCGCGGGGCCGCCGCCGTTCCCCGTCAGGCGGGCGCACACTTCGAACCCGTCGAAGTCGGGCAGCTGGACGTCCAAGAGGACGAGGTCCGGGTGGAGCTCTTTCGCGCTGCGCAGCGCGGCGACCCCGTTCTCAGCCTCGCCGATGACGTCGAACCCCTCCGCTTGCAAAAGCGCGCGCGCCGTGGCGCGAAAGCTCGGATGGTCGTCGACGATCAGGACCGTGGTCACGTTCGAATAGTCGCAAGCGGAGGCCGCAAGCGCCATACGGCTAGCCACACTGTTTCTAAGTGGTGACTACACCCCTCGAGGAGACGAATCGTGCAGGGCAACCCGCATGAGGTCGCGGATCGAGATGATTCCGGCGACTCGTCCTTGGTCGACCACCGGGAGGTGGCGGAAGCCGCCGTGGATCATGAGCGAGGCGGCGTGGTCGGTCGTGTCGGAGGTCTCGATCGTCTCGGGATGCCGCGTCATCCAGTCGCTCACACGGGCGTCCTCGCTGTAGCCGGTCGCCACGGCCCGCATGAGGTCGCGCTCCGTAAGGATGCCGTCTAGGCGGTCGCCTTCCATGACGAGCACCGCTCCCACCCCACGGGCGACCATCCGTTTGGCCGCCTCGCCGAGCCGGTCGTCGGCGGCGACGGTGAGCAGATCGCCCGACATGTGGTCGGCGACAACGGGCATGGCGGGATCCTAAAGCTGGCGGATGAGCACGTCGACCCGGCGGGCGATCTCGTTGCGGATGCCGCGTACCTCGTCGAGCGAACGGCCGGCCGGGTCCTCTAGGTCCCAGTCGACGTAGCGCTTGCCCGGGATGATCGGGCACTCGTCACCGCAGCCCATCGTGACGACGACATCCGCCCACTCGGCGTCGGCTCGCTCGAGCGCCCTCGGACGGTCGTTCGAGAGGTCGAACCCCTCTTCGGTCATGACGGAGACGACTTCCGGATGGACACGTCCCGCCGGTCGCGTCCCCGCTGAGCGCGCCTCGTGGCCTGCGGCCCTCTGGCCAAAGAACGCCTGTGCCATCTGCGAGCGGCCGGCATTCTGCACGCAGACGAACAGGACTCGGGCTACTTGGGAACCGCCTCGAGCTTGTACCCGACGCCGTAGCGGGTCTGGATGAACGTGTGGCGGGCCCCGTGAGATTCGATCTTGTCGCGCAGCTTGCGCACGAAGACGTCAACCGTACGGTCGCGGCGCGTGAGTCTGCGCCCCCACACCTTCTGCAGGAGCTCGTCCCGCGTGACGACCCGCTCCGCGTCGAGGGCGAGCGCGTACAGGAGCCGGAACTCCGTGGGCGTCAGTTCCGCACTCTTCCCGTTGACGTACGCCTGCACGTTGAGCGGGTCGATGCGGAGCTCTTGAAACTCGATTGGCTCGCCGCGCCGTTCGTCCTGCACGCGGACGCCACGACGAGCCGCCGCGCGCACGCGCGCGACAAGCTCTTTCATCGAGAACGGCTTCACGAGGTAATCGTCGGCACCGATCTCGAGCGCGTGGACGCGGTCGTGCTCCGTGCCGCGCGCGCTGACCACGACGATCGGGGTTCCGATTCCCTCTGCACGGGCCGTCTCGATCAGCTTCCAGCCGTCGACCCCGGGAAGCATGAGATCCAGGACGCAGACGTCCGGCTTCTCGTACCGAAGCCGCGCGAGGCCGGGCTCACCGCGATTGACCCAGAGGGGGTCGAAGCCCGCCGCTGTCAGGTGGCTCGCCATTCCCTGCGCGATCACCTCGTCGTCCTCGATGATGAGAACCTTCGGCATGCTGTACTCGGATGATGCCGCGTTCGATGGTTTACGAGTAGTGAAGAAGTGGTGAAAGACCTGTTTCGTCGCGGGACGCGCGCCGAGCCGGTGGACGCGCTTCGACTAGAGGCCGAACGGGGCCGCATGCTCATCGAGGAAAGCCGCGAGATCGTCGTCGTGCTCGACGAGGAGGAGCGGGTGGTCGCGGCGAGCCGGCGCGCGCGAGAGCTGTTCGAGGAGCTCGAGGAAGGCTCACCGCCTCCTCCCAGTGTCCAACGCGGCTCCGAGGTGGCGGTCTCTTACGAGGTCGACGGGCGCGCCGAGACGCTCCTCTACCTCCGCGACCCCGGCGACATGGCTGCCTACGAGGAGCTCCGTGCCGGCTTCACGGCCTCCGTCTCGCACGAGCTACGCACTCCGCTGGCCCGCCTGCTCTCCCTCCTCGAGACCGCGCTCCTCCCGAAAGCCGACCGCGAGGCGCTCATCGAGCAGGCTCGCGCCGAGGTCGGCCAAATCGGTGAGCTCATCGACGACGTCCTCTTCCTGAGCGAGCTCGAGTCGGGCCGTGAAATCGTCGCGCTCGGATCGACCGAAGCACTGCCGATCCTCGAAGAGGTGGCCGGACAGCTTGCGGATCAGGCGGCGCGCGCCGGCGTCACGATCGAGGTCACGGGAGACGAGCGCGCCGAGCTCCCGCTTCGGCCGCGAATGATCCGAGTGCTCGCTCAGAACCTCGCAGAGAACGCGATCCGCTACGCCGGCCCTGGCGCGAAGCTGGCGCTATCCGTGCGCGAAGGCGTTCTCGAGGCCTCGGACACCGGAGCGGGCGTGACCGAGGACGACCTCCCGCGCCTCTTCGAACGCTTCTACCGCGCCGACCGCGCGCGCGCATCCCGCGGGACAGGCCTCGGCCTCGCAATCGTCAAGCACGTCGTGACCTCCGCCGGCGGCACCGTCGAGGCAACGGGCGAGCGTGGCCAGGGCTTGACGGTCCGTGCCACCTTCCCCACTTCGTAACCACTTCTTCACGACGTTTCAGCCCACGGCCCTTCGGCCTGCGCGGACACTCGGTGCGAGAGGAACGACGCGAAAGGAGCAGCGTGGGAATTCGCCCATTGACCATCGCAGCGGCCGCGATCACCGCGGCGGTTGCCATTCTGGCCGCCGGCTGCGGCGGTGAATCCAACGGCCAGGCGGCGAACGCCGCGAGCTCGACCGGCGGTCAGAGCCTTTCCGGTGAAATCGCAGGCGCCGGCTCGACCGCGCAGCAAGCGGCACAAGAAGCGTGGATCTCAGCGTTTCAACAGCAGAATCCGGACGTAACCATTGCGTACGACCCCGTCGGGTCGGGCGGCGGCCGGGAAGCGTTCATCGCGGGCGGCAAGACCGTCTTCGCCGGTAGCGACTCGGCCCTCGCCGACGAAGAGCTCACCGGAGCGCAGAAGCGTTGCGGCGGCCCGGACAAGCTCGTCGAAATCCCCGACTACGTCTCCCCCATCGCGATCGCGTACAACGTCTCCGGCGTCGACAGCCTCAAGCTGACTCCCGAGACGCTGGGGAAGATCTTCCGGGGAGACATCAAGAAGTGGAACGACCCGGCCATCGCAGCGGAAAACCCGGGCGTCGATTTTCCGGACACGGACATCACGCCGGTCCATCGCTCCGATGAATCAGGGACAACTGCCAACTTCACCGATTACCTCCACCAGGTGGTGCCCAACGTGTGGACGGACGAGCCGGACAGCAACTGGCCTCTCAAGGGCGGCGAGGCCGCCGAGGGCACGTCGGGTGTCGTCGATGCGATCAAGAACGGCGACGGGACGATCGGCTACGCGGACGAGAGCCAGGTCGGCGACCTCGGCAAGGCCGAGATCAAGGTCGGCAGCGAGTTCGTGGGCCCGAGCGCTGAAGCTGCAGCCAAGATCTTCGCCGACTCGCAGAAGAGCGACGATCCCGGCAAGAACGTCTTCACCTACGTCCTGAACCGCAAGACCGAGTCGTCCGGTACGTATCCGATCGTTCTCGTGTCGTATCTCATGGGTTGCACGCAGTACAGCTCGCCGAGCGACGCGAAAATCGTGAAGGCGTACTTCAACTACATCATCAGCGCGCAGGGTCAGCAGACGGGCAACCAAGCGGCCGGCTCCGCTCCGCTGAGCGACCAGGTCCACCAGCAGATCCAGCCGGCCGTCGACGCGATCGGCGCCGCCTAGACGGATCACTGAGAGACGGTTGAACGCCCGAAGCGACAGTCTCACTCGAACCAAGGTCACCCGCCCGAGCCGGGCGGGTGACCGGCTTTTCGCCGGCATCGCCACCGGCGCCGGCGTGACCATCCTCGCGCTCCTCGCAGGGGTCGCGATCTTCCTAGTCATGAAGTCGTGGCCGGCGCTAACGGCGCGTGCGGACGAGCTCCCGGGAAATCAGAACTTCGCGCACTACGTCTGGCCGCTCGCCTTCGGGACACTTCTCTCGGCCGGTATCGCGATCGTGATCGCCGTCCCGCTGGCTGTCGGTGTCGCCCTCTTCATCACACACTTCGCACCGCGGCGACTGGCCTCGACGCTGTCGGCCCTCGTCGACCTGCTCGCAGCGATTCCGAGCGTCATCTACGGACTGTGGGGCATCGCGGTCCTGGGGCCCAAGTCGGTCGGGCTGCAGAGATGGCTGTACGACCACCTCGCATTCCTGCCGTTCTTCAAAGGGCCACCCTCCGCGACCGGCCGCACGATGCTAGTCGTGGGAGTCGTGCTCGCCATCATGATCCTTCCGATCATCAGCGCGATCGTCCGAGAGGTATTCGCGCAGGCGCCGCGCAGCCTCAAAGAGGGATCCCTGGCGCTTGGCGCGACCCGGTGGGAGATGATCAGGATGGTCGTCCTACCGTTCGGGCGGCCGGCGATCATCAGTGCCACGATGCTCGGCCTGGGGCGAGCGCTCGGAGAGACGATGGCCGTGGCGATCATCCTCTCCGTTTCCGGGATCGTGACCTTCAACGTCGTGAGCCCGAGCAACCCCTCCACGATCGCGGCCAACATCGCACTCAACTTCCCCGAATCGTCGGGGATCAAGGTCAACGCGCTCATCGCCTCCGGGCTCGTCCTCTTCGGAATCACCCTCGTCGTCAACATGGGCGCTCGCCTCGTCATTGCGCGAGGGGTGAGAAGCTGATGGAGGTCGCCGCCCCGCGCCTGCCCCGCTATCGGCATCTGCCCGCGTGGGCGCCCTGGGCGGTTTACGGAGCTGCGCTCGCACTCGCCTTCGCCATGTCGCGGATGACCGGCGTCAACGTCGCACTGCTAGCCGTCGCCGCCGTCGTTCTCGCCGGCCTCGTCGTTCATGCGTGGTCGCGAACGGTCGAAGGCGCTCGTCAGGCGGTGGACCGCACGGCGACCCTGGCCGTCACGTCGGCGTTCGCGCTCGCGCTGGTTCCGCTCGTTTCCCTCCTCGTCACCGTCGTTCGGAAGGGCGCCGAGCGCTTCGACCTCGAGTTCTTCACGCACTCGCTGCGGAACGTCGTCGGCGAGGGCGGTGGCGCCGTCCACGCAATCGTCGGGACACTGATCATCACGGCCGTCGCGGCAGCCGTCTCCGTACCAATCGGAATCCTGTGTGCGATCTACCTCCGCGAATACGGGCGCGGCAAACTCGCGGCCGCCGTCACCTTTTTCGTCGACGTTATGACCGGAATTCCGTCGATCGTCGCCGGTCTCTTTGCCTACGCGGTGTTCGCGATCGTCCTCGGCCCCGGGATCCGGTTGGGCGTGATTGGAGCCGTCGCGCTCAGCGTTCTGATGCTACCGATCGTCGTCCGCTCGACCGAGGAGATGCTGAGGATCGTCCCCGACGAACTGCGGGAAGCCTCGTACGCCCTCGGCATCGCGAAGTGGCGGACGGTCGTCAAGGTGGTGCTCCCCACGGCGCTTGCCGGAATCGTCACCGGAGTCATGCTGGCGATCGCGCGGGTCGTCGGGGAGACGGCACCGTTGCTCGTCACGACGGGCGTCATCACGTCCGTGAACACGAATCCGTTCGCGGGGCGGATGATGAACCTGTCCGTCTTCGCGTACTACGAGTACAAGACGCCGGGCGTGCCGCCGGAGCCCTATTTCGCGCGAGCGTGGGCGGCAGCCCTGACCCTCATTATCATCGTGCTGGCGCTCTACACGGTGGCGCGTCTCGTGTCGCGCCGCTATGGCACCGAGATTCGACGCTGATGGCGACGAGCGCTTCTAGGGAACAAGTGGAGACTCAGCAAACCGCCACACCGACGACCGCGTCCGGCCCAACTGCGATCGAGGTCTCTGAGCTCAACCTCTACTACGGTTCGTTCTTGGCCGTCGCCGACGTGAACATGTCGATCGAGCGCAACAAGGCGACGGCCCTCATCGGTGCGTCGGGATGCGGTAAGTCGACGTTCCTTCGCTCCTTGAACCGCATGCATGAACTCGTTCCCGGAGCGCGAGCGGAGGGGACTATCGCCCTCGATGGCGAGGACGTCTACAGCCCGACCGTCGACCCGGTCGCGGTGCGCCGGCGGGTGGGGATGGTCTTCCAGGCGCCTAATCCGTTCCCAACGATGTCGATCTACGACAATGTCGCGGCCGGCCTGAAGCTCAACAGCAGGCGAATCAAGAAGGCTGATCTCGACGTGATCGTGGAGCGGTCCCTGCGCGGCGCGAACTTGTGGGATGAAGTGAAGGATCGCCTCGACAAGCCGGGGTCGGGGCTTTCGGGTGGACAGCAGCAGCGTCTTTGCATCGCGCGCGCGACCGCGATCGAGCCGGAGGTTCTCCTCATGGATGAGCCGGCGTCGGCTCTCGACCCGATCTCGACGCTCGCCATCGAGGATCTCGTACAGGAGCTGAAACGCGAATACACGATCGTGATCGTCACCCACAACATGCAGCAGGCGAGCCGCGCGAGCGACATCACCGGTTTCTTCAACATCGAGGCCGCAGGACAGCCTGGGCGCCTCGTCGAGATGGACACCACGGAGAAAATCTTCACCAATCCGTCGAACAAGGCGACCGAGGATTACGTCAGCGGGCGGTTCGGCTGATCCGACGCCGCCACTATCTTCGGAGAATCGACGGATCAGGGTGCTTCGCTTGAGGGTCACACTCCAGGAAGATCTCGACCTGCTGGAAGCCTCTCTCCAAGAGGAGGGAGAGCTCGTCCGGCGCGCCCTCCGCGGAGCCTTGAACGCGCTCGAGCAGCAGGACGCCGAGCTCGCGGACGAGGTCATTGCATTCGACGACCAGGTCGATGCGTGCTACTTCCGCATCGAGACGGGGATCCAGTCGCTGCTCGCCCGTCAGGCGCCTGCCGCCGTGGACCTCCGGCTCGTCCTGGCGATCCTGCACGTAAATCTGCATCTCGAGCGAATGGCTGACTACTGCGTCACAGTCGCCAAGCTGACCAAGCTGGTGGCGGGCGCTCCTGCGGATCCGACCCTCGTCGAAGCCTTCGAAGAGATGGGCTCGCGCGCGGAAGAAATGATCCGCGTGGCACTCGATTCTTTCGCCGCAAGGGATGTTGACCGGGCGGAGTCGCTCGTCGAGCTCGACGAGCTCATCGACCGCGCCAATCGCCGCGCCGTCAAGCAGGTGATCGCGCTCGGCGACGACGACGAGCAGCGCGAATGGGGCCTGCGCATGCTGCTCGTGTCACGCTGCCTCGAGCGGATCGGCGATCACGCTGTCGACATCGGCGAGCAGACCGCGTTCCTCGTCACGGGCGAGTTTCGCGAGTTCACCGACGCATCGCATTAGGCCGGCGCCAACCGGCGCGCCTGCCAGGTGCGGCCGACGAATGCCAGCGCAGCGATCACCGCGGTGAGCGCGAAGACGAGCGCCGCGCCACCAGGGAGACGAGTCACGACTTCCATGGCCGCGCCGACAAGGGCCGCGCAGGGAATCGTCATCAACCAGGCCGTCAGGATGTTGCCGGCGACACCCCAGCGAACGGCTGAGAACCGTCGCGTAGCGCCGGCGCCCAGCACCGATCCGGAGATCGTGTGCGTCGTGGAAACCGGAAAGCCGTAGTGCGCGGTGAGCCAGAGGATGCTCGCGCATGCCGTCTGCGCAGCGAATCCTTGCGGCGGATCGAGCTTCGCCACCCGCTGGCCGAGCGTGTTGATGATCCGCCAGCCGCCGGCATACGTCCCCGCCGCCATCGCCGCCGCGGCGCTCACGATCACCCAGACCGGCGGCCGGCCGAAATCCGCGCTCAGATGGCCGGAGGCAACGAGGGCGAGGGCAATGATGCCCATCGTCTTCTGGGCGTCGTTCGTTCCGTGGGTGAAGGCGACGAAGCCGCCGGAGATGATCTGCAGGCGCCTGAATACCCGGTTCACGATCCCCGGAGACCGCCGTCGGATGATCCAGATGACGGCGAGCATGATCAGCGCCGCGCCGGCGATTCCGAAGAAGGGCGCTGCCAGGGACGGGATCAGCACCTTCTCGTAGAGCCCGTGCCACTTGACGACGTCGAAGCCGACGGAGGCAACCGCCGAACCGAGCACGCCGCCGATGAGCGCGTGGCTCGAGCTCGACGGCAGCCCGAGATACCACGTGATGAGGTTCCACGTAATCGCCCCGACGAGCCCTGCGAGAACGATCTTCAGCGTGATCGCTTCGGGGTCGACGATCCCCTTGGCGACCGTGGCCGCTACCTTGAACGAGACGAACGCGCCGGCAAAGTTGAGGACAGCCGAGGTGAGCACAGCCAGCCGCGGCGAGAGCGCGCGGGTCGACACGCTCGTGGCGATCGAGTTGGCGGTGTCGTGGAAGCCGTTCGTGAAATCGAAGAAAAGCGCGACAGCGACGACGGCGACCAGCGTCAGGTCCACGGCGCAGTACGTTATTGGAGATGGCGGGCCGTTCGGCGATCCTCTTGGGCGTCGTCCTGATCTCGCTGGCCGGCTGCGGAGGCGGGTCGGAGGCCGGGACGCCCCCGTGCGTCGTCGACGAGGACGAAATGGCCTCGATTCTCGACCAGGGCGGCGTCTTCGCCGCCCCGCAACACGGCGGTTCGGACTGCATCTACGCGACCGAGGGAAATCCGCTCATCCGCCTCTCGGTTCGCACGCCCGCGCAGTTCCAGGCCGAGCGGGACAAGTTCGAGAACGTCGGCGTCAAGCTCCCGCCGCTCGAGCCGGTCGAGGGCTTCGACGGCGCCGCGAACGTCGATCCCCGCTACAACAGCCTCAACGTGACCGCCGGCGACCGAATCGTGAGCGTCGAGATCGTCGGTCGCGAGCCGAGCGACCCCGACGACCAGCTCGACTTGGAGAAGCGGATCGCCCGCGCGGCCGTCGACGCGCTCTAGGCGTCTTTCACGACGACATTGCCGACCAGGTTGGCGGCGGTCTCGCAGGCGTCGATCGCGTCCTCGAGGCTCTCGAAGATGTCCTTCCAGCGAATGACGACAAGCGGGTCGATGCGGGAATCGCGAAAGAGATCGGCGATCGCGTCGCGGAGAACGCGGTCACCGTCGTCCTCGAGCGCCTTCAGCGCGACGAGCTCCTGCTGCACGCTACGCCGCGTCTTCAGGTCCGCGAGCGCCGCCGCAAGATGCTCGACCGCGGCGACCAGGATCCGACACTGCTCGATCGCCTGCTTGGCTGTCGATTCGACGCCGTAGAGTTCGAGGAGGTCGGTGGCCTCGTCGATGTGGTCGACGACGTCGTCGATCGCGGTCGCGAGCTGGTAGATGTCCTCGCGGTCGAACGGGGTCACGTACTGCGTGTTCAAGAGGTTGATGATGTCGTGCGTGATGCTGTCGCCCGCGTGCTCGACCTCGTGGATGTCTGCCTGCGAGACCGACGAGTTCGGGTACTCGCGGAAGCGAACCTCGGCCTTCTGCGCCGCGTCGAGGGCGTTCGCTCCCGCCTTTGTGAACAGGTCGTAAAACTCTGTGGGCCGCGGGACGAGCGCTAGGCGCATGCGGGCGGGCATGGTACAACGGAGCGCTTGGGTCGCGCTCTCCTCGCCTCGGTCGTCGCCGCGCTGCTCTCGTCCGCGCCTGCGGCTGCCGCGACCGGCATCCTCGCCGTCGGCGACTTCGGTGTCGGCGGGACGACGGAGCGCGCCATGGGCTCGGCGATGAAGACGTTCGAGACGACGCGCCCGGCCGCCGCGGCTTTCCTGACGCTCGGCGACAACGACTACACGGAGAGCCCGACCGCGTTCCACGACAACTGGACGAGGAGTTTCGGCTGGGTGGGAAGACGCGGCCTCACCGTCATCGGCACCCTCGGCAACCACGACATCCTCGTGAACGGCGGGCGGTACGAGTTCGACGAGCTGAACATGCCGCGCTCCTACTACAAGCGCACCGTCGGGAACGTCCAGTTCTTCGTCCTCAACTCGAACAACGTGAACTCGGCGCAGACGACCTGGCTCAAATCGGCCCTGTCGAGCTCCACGGCGCGCTGGAAGATCGTCGTCTTCCACCATCCTGCTTGGTCGTGCGGCGCGTATCGCAGCAACACCGCAGTCGTCCAGAACTGGGTGCCGATCATGGAGCACTACGGTGTCGACCTCGTCCTTTCCGGTCACGACCACAACTACCAGCGGTTTGCGCCGCGCAAGGGCATCACGTACGTCGTGCACGGGGGCGGCGGCCAGCGCCTCTACGCGCTCGAGACGTGCCCCGCGGGTTATCCCACACGCGTCTATGCGCGCGCGATCCACGGCTTTCTCTACCTCAGGGCCACGAACACGTCCCTGCGCATGTCGTCGGTCACGCGCAGCGGGCGCGTCATCGACCGGGTCGTTCTCAACCCGTAGCTTGCCGCGATACCTCACGGTGGCGGCGGTGGTGCTCTCCCTCTGGGTCGCTGCACGCTCGGGGGAGATCTGGACGGGCATCCTCCCCGGCTCCCTGATTGCGGGCCTCGCGCTCTCGGACTATGCGCTCTGGGAACGCCGCGGGCGGCCCTGGCATGACTGGGCCGTCATCCTGCTCGTCCTGCCGGCCATCTTCGCGTCCGTTTGGATCGGCGTCGGAGGCCTGCTGTTGGACATCGAGCGGACTGATTCTGGGCGTCTTGTGTACGAGGTCGGTCCAGGCATCGGCCTGACTGGTCTCCTCTGCGTCCTCATCTCCTACCACGGCCGCCACCACCCGTTTGAGGCCGCCGGAGGGGAGGAAGGGTGAGAACGTGACCGCCATCATCATCGTCATCCTCGTCGCGGCCGCGATCATCGGGCTCGGCACGGCGTTCGGCGGCCCGATCATCGGTGCGATCCTCGCCGTGGTCGTCGTCGTAGGCGGGATTGCGTGGTTTGCCGCCATGGGCGGCTCGAAGAAGACCGCCGGGCAGGTCGCGCGCGAAGCGCCGGATCGGGAGTTCCTCGGTCCCGGGGGCCCTGACGACCCTAATGCCTAGCGCCTAGACTCGGGCCTTCTCGCCGAGCAATACCCGCCTCAACTCGACCTCGCGGCCAGGCTCGAGGATGGCGAGCACCTGGTCGCCGGCCTGCAGCTCGGTCGAGCCGACGGCGATCTCCGCCTTTCCCTCGCGCATCACCGAGATGAGCCGCGTGCTCTCGGGAAGGCGAAGCTCTTCGACTCGCTTCCCGGCCACCGACGATTCCTTGCTGATCTCGACCTCGACGATCTCCAAGTTCTCCTTGCGCAGCTCGAGCAGGTGGACGAGTTCGTGTTGCGGCACTTCGTGCTCGACGAGCGCGAGCACCATGGACGTGGCGGAGACGGTGGGCGCAATGCCGAGGAGATCGAAATGGGGCTCGTTGCGCGGATCGTTGACCCGGGCGACCACCTTTCCCACGCCGTACTTCTCGCGCGCCAGCTGGCAGATGATGATGTTGTCCTCGTCGTCGCCGGTCACGGCGACGACGATGTCGGGGGGACGCTTGATCCCGGCGCGCTCGAGCACGTAGAGCTCGGTTCCGTCGCCGTAGATGGCGCGGTGCTCGAACTCCTCCTCCAGTCGTTCGAACCGCGCGCGGTCCTGCTCGACCAGGACGACCTCGTGGTTGAGCGCGAGGAGCGTCCGCGTCACGCTCACCCCTACCTTGCCGCCGCCGACGACGATGAGAAACATCAGACGGGCTGACTACCGAGCGCCGAGTTCGTCAGCTCTTCGATGGCAGTCCCGGTCGGAGAGACCACGTCGAACCCGCGGCCGGAGTAGAACTCGGCCCGCGCCGGATCGAGGATACGCGCGGCTACGTGCGGCACTTCGTAGCGAAGCTTCGCGACCTGCGCGACGACGATGTTCGTGTTATCGCCGTCAGTAGCCGCGATGACAGCGTCGGCATCGCGGATCCCGGCGCCCTCGAGCACCTGGATCTCGAGCGCGTGCCCGACGTGGAACTCGCCCGGCCAGCCCTCACCGAGGCGCCCGAGCGCCTCCTCGCTCTCGTCGACGACAACCACCTGCCAGCCGACATCGACGAGCCGCTTGGCCAGCGCGGAGCCGACTCGGCCGCTCCCGATGATGAGCGCCTTCACGCAGGAAGACTAACCCTCGAGAACTCCCTGCGGATATGTCACGACCATGACCTCGCAGGGGGCGCGGCGCAGCACGTAATCCACCGTCGGGCTGAAGAAACGCGACTGACGGCGCCAGCGCGGCGCCGACCCGAGGATGATCAGGTCGACGCCGTCCTGTGAAGCCCGATCGACGATCGCCTCTCCGATCGCGCGAGCGCGCACGATCTCGCCCTCGATCTCGACGCCGTGCTCGGACGCAAGCAGCTTGGCGTCGGCGAGCGAGGCCTCAGCGCGTTCCTCCTCGTCAACGAGCTCGGCATCGAGCGGCATCTCGAGCGGAACGCGGATCACGTGGAGGGCGCGCACGGCGCAACCCCGTTCCTCCGCAAGCCGGATTGCGGTAGCCAGCATCTCCTCGCCGATCGGTCCGAGCTTCATTGGAACGAGGATGCTCTCGTAGATTCCTTCCGGCTCTGGGACGAGGTCGGCGTGAGCAGGTTCGACGTGTTCCAGCAGCCGCTCGTGCTCGCGGCGGCGGACGACGACGAAGATCACGCCGCCCACGGCGATCCAGATGGGTCCGGCCACGCGCGCGGCGTCGTGCGTCGCCAGCGCGGCGATCCAGAGGCCGAACGTAAGCGGTGCGCCCACGAGCGCGGCGACGGGAACGGCGATGCCGCGGATGCGCACGTTCCCCGGGACGCGGAAGGGCCGCGGGAGGCTCGGTTCGGAGAAACGGAGGCGCAGAACCGCGAGCTGGGCGGCCGTGAACGCGATCAGCGCGCCGAAGCTGTACAGGCTGGCGAGGAAGCGGACCTCCCTGCCGACGAGGCTCGCCGCGACGAGGAGCACACATGCGATCGCAGCGCCGCTGGCGATCGAGATCGGCGCGATCAGCGTGCGCTCGTTGAGGCGCCCGAAGGCACGCGGGAGCATCGCGCGTTGCCCGAGCGAGTAGGCGAGCCGGCCGCTTCCGGAAAGGGATGTCGAGACCGTTGCCACGAGGATGACGGCGCCCGTGATCCCAACGAAGACGCGTAGGGAGTCCACGGCCCAGTCCGGGAGCGAGCCTCCGAACGCCTCGGCGATGCCGACGAGCGGGGCCTGCAGCCAGCGGGTGCCGAGATCGCTCGCGTAGCCGCCCGGTCCGGCGGGATCCGGCTGCGCCGGGTAGGCGGAGATCCCGATCGCCGCGATCGAAACGGACACGGCGACGACGAGACCGATTCCGACAAAGAGGCTGCGGGGCAGGGTTCGGCCGGGCTCACGGGTCTCGGCGGCGAGATTGGCGACCGTCTCGAGCCCCGTGTAGGCGAGCGTGGCGAGCGCGAGCGAGAAGAAGAACGCGTTCCACGTTGGCGCACTGCCGAGGTGGATGCCGCTTCCAAGCCCTTTGGTCGAGAGCAGGAAGGCGAATCCAAGGCCGATGAGGAGGAGATGCGACACGAGCGCGAGGCCGGCGATCAGGACGGCCGCGCGATAGAGCTGAGCGCGGCGGAAGAGCCTGACCAGGGCGAGCGCGGCGATCACCCCGATGCCTGCGACCACGTCCCACGGCTCGTCCGAGATCGCTTCCCAGCCGACGGCCGTGCCGACGTAATGCGGCACGAAGAGTGCAGCGAGCGCGATGACGATCAAGTAGTCGAGGAAGAGCGCCCAGCCCGTGATGAATCCCGCGGGATCGTTGAAGGCCCGCCGGACAAAGGTCGCCGCTCCGCCGGTCTCGGGAAGCGCGGCCGTTCCCTCGGCATACGAAAGCGCGACGGTGACGAAGAGAAGCCCAACCCCGAGGAGCACCCACGGCGTCACACCCAGCGCGTTCAGGGCGACGACGCCCAGCGCGATGTAGATCGACGAGCCGATCTCTCCGTACGCCACGGATGCGATCGGGGCCGCGCCGAGGGCCCGCTTGAGACCCGGGATTCGCTTCGCCACTTACCTCGTCGAAAGGTACAGCCGCAGGCCACCCCCAAGCGCGAACAGAACGCCCAGCACGTACCCGACTCCGCCGCCGACCACAGCCGTCTCGACGATCACGGCCACGCCGAGGACGACCAGCGCCCCGGAAAGAAAGATCGTCGCGCGGGTGCGAGCGTTCACGCGGCCTTGCGGCCGGCCACGAGCAGGACGCGGCACGGTGCCGCCTTGAGGACGTAGTCGACGGTCCGACCGAAGATGGGCGCATGGCGCCGGCCGGGGCGTCGTGGGGCGCCCATGACGATGAGCTCGGCGCCGCGCTGCCCGGCGTCGCGGGCGATTGCGGGCCCGGCGCGCCGCTCACGCAGGAGCCGCGTCACGGCTCGGACTCCGTAGCCTTCCACCAGCCCCCGCGCCTGCTCGAGGAGATCTTCGGCCTCGTCCTCTTCGGCTCGGGTGACTGCGTCGAGGGGCCGGTCGAGCGGTACCTCGATCACGTGGACGACGGCGATGGTTGCCCGCCGCTCGGACGCGAGCCGCGCGGCGGCCACGAGCGCTTCCTCCGACTCGGCCGAGCGCACGACGGGTACGACGATCGTCCGGTAGACGAGTTCGAGCGCCGGCCCTATGACGAGCGCAGGCGCGCGCGCTGTCTCCGTGAGCGGCATCCGCAGGACGCGTCGGCGATAGACCGCGTACGCCGACAACCCGACGGCGAGCCAGGCGAGTCCGGCCCAGCGTGTGTCGGCTGTTTTCACGACTACGACGATCCACGCCAGCCCGGTTCCGAGAGCTCCGACGAGGGAGAAGAGAGGCCAGTCCACGCCTCGCAGGCGAAAGTTCGGGCGCCCCTTGAAGACGAGCTCCTCGTCGCGGCGCCGGTACCGGAGCGCGACGATCGACAGGTGCGCGATGGTGAAGGACAGCATCGCGCCGAACGAGTACATCGTCCCCAGGAAGTCCACCTTGCCCGGGATGAGCGTGGCGATCGAGGCGATTCCGGCGAAGACGATGAGCGCGATCCACGGCGTCCCGAAGCGACGGTGCACGCGCCGGAAGACGCTCGGAAGCTGCCGGTAGCTCGCCATGGCGTACGTGATTCGGGAGGCTCCGATCACGCCGGCGTTCGTGGCGATGAAGAGGATGGTGGCGGCGAGGATGCCGACGTACACCTTGAGGGCGCTTAGGAGCGCGCCCGAGATGCCGAGGTTCTCGACCACGCCGAGGACGGGGTCATTGGCGAACCCGCCCTGCTCCGGCTGCAGGCCGAGCAGCGTCTTGAACTCTCCGTCTACCAGCTTGACGGGCAGGGCCGAAAGCGCGATCGCCGGCAGCGTGAAGTAGATCGCGAAGACGGCGACCGCCGTCATCAGGTAGGCGCGCGGGACGTTGCGAACGGGGTCGCGCGCCTCCTCGGCGAGGTTCGAGACAGTCTCGATCCCCGTGTACGCGATCATGCCGACCGGGATCGCCAGGAAGAAGTCGCCCCACGTGGGCGCGATCCCCCAGTGGACGTTGTGGCTGAGCACGCTCGGGCTGAAGATGAGGACGAAGCCGAGCAGGACGAGCAGGAGCTGCGTCGCGAAATCGATGACGGCGAGGAAGATGTTGATGCGCGCCGATTCCTGGATCCCGACGATGTTCAGGGCTACGAGGACGACGATCACGACGGCGCCGCCGACGATGTCCCACGGGTTCTGCTTCAACGGGCCCCAGAAGATCGACAGGTAGTGCGGCACGAAGAAGGCCGAGATCGAGATCGTGATCACGTAATTGAGCATCTGCGCCCATGCGGCTCCGAAGCTCACGACCTCGTTGAAGGCGTGCCGGGCGAAGCTGGACGACCCACCGGCCTCCGGAAAGCGAACGGTGCCCTCGGCGTACGTGAGCGTCGTGGCGGCGAAGATCACTCCCGCGATCAGAAAGACGACCGGCGTCAGCCCGAGAGCGAACAGCGCGGTGACGCCCAGTGCGTAATAGATGGAGGAACCGACGTTGCCGTAGACCGTGGCGAAGAGCGCCGGCGCGCCGAGAACGCGCTCCAGACCCTGCCCTCGT
>DASQXE010000003.1:0-16240 GCA_035639875.1 Gaiellaceae bacterium
CGACGCAGTCCGATTTCGACTAGCGCGAGGGCGACGAGCGCCCAGAGTGCGTGCACCGCCACGTGGCCGCGGGCGAAGCGGGTGTCCAGGTCGACGACGCGAATCCAGGCCGAAAGCTCGAGCACGGCGAGCGAGGCGGCGTACAGGGTGAGGACGCCTGCGCTCCACAGGTAGACCGGCCGCAGCCGCTCCAGCGCTCGGGCGGCATCGGCGAGAAGCCGGGAAACGGCGCCGTCTTCCTCCTCCGCGCCCGTGCGCGCGCGCGCATACCACGCGAAGCCCGCGAGGGCCGCTGCGGCGGCGATCACGGCGGGAGTCCCTGCCGCCGGATGCCTCAGTGCGACGAAGAGATCTCGCGGCGGCGCTTCGCGAACGAGTGCGTCGCCGAGTGCGAGCAGAAGGTATGCGCACGCAGGCAGCCGCAGCCGGACCTCGCCCGTATGCTCGGCGAGCCAGAGGAGCAGAACCGCGACGGCCGCCCAAACGGCCGTGAGCGACGCACCGGTGAAAAGCTCGCCGGCCGCCACCGCGCCGAGCGTCAGCGCAATCGCCCACAGCACGCTGCTCAGGTCGCGCAGCGGACGACGCGTGAAGAAGAAAGCGGCGAGCCCGGCATGTGCCGCCGACACGACGAGCAATGCCAGGCCCTCGCGGCGCATGCCGAGCGTCCCGCCGTCGAAGAGGAACGCGCAGGAGTAGGTCGCCAGCGCGGCGCCGGCAATGACGAGCGCGCCGCTGGCAGGGTCGAGCCGGCGCGCGCCGAAGCGCAGGTGCCAGGCGATTCCGACCCCGACGTAGAGGAGCCAGAAGACCGCTGCGAGCGCGACCACGCGCCACGCGAGGGCGTGCGTCTCTGCAACGAGGAGGGCGATCTGCGGCAGGCTCGCCGTCGCCGCCGCGAGGAGGATGTCGCGCCAGCGCATCCGGTATGCGACGGCAGCCGCTGCCGCGAACACGATGGCGACGAAGCACGTGCCCACGAACGAGAGCCGGTGCTCGTCCACGACGACCATGAGCGGGACGACCATGGCGCCGATCAGGCCCAGCCCGGCCACGGTCTGCGCCGACCAGGCGATCGCGACGGCGACGCCGACGCCTGCGATTCCCGCTGCGGCGATGAGCGCCCAGATCTGGGGAACGAACCCATACAGGGCCGTCGCCGCCAGCAAGGTGGCATACGCGCCCGCGATCCCGGCGGACACGGCGGCAAGCGACGCGTACAGACGCCCAAACCTGCGCTTCAGCCACAAGCCCGTGGCGAAGACGGCGATCGACGTGAAACCGCCCAGGCCGATTCGTAGCTCGTGGGTCAGCCAGCCGCGGTTGGCCGCAAGGACGAAGAAGAAGACGATTCCGAGCACCATCACGACGCCGCCTGCCCACGCGAGCCCGCGCGCGCCGAGGAACATCGACCAGTCGATCTCGCGCCGGGGCTTGGGAGGCGCCTTGGGCTTCGGAGCCACGGGAGCCGTCGCGGCGGCCGGTCGCGGGCGCGGCTGGAAGGCGGGCGCAACACTGGGGGCCGCCGCTGGAGCGGGCGCCGCCGCCCGCGGACTGGGCGCGGCCGCGATCGCCTCGTGAATCTGGCGCTCCAGCATCTCGGCCGCCATGAGGACGGCCTGCACCTTTCGGTCGAAGGCGGTCGATCCTGCCGCGGGGGCGCCGGGCCGGGGCCGACGCTCCTGGCCGCGGACCGCGAAGTAGTAGACGACGCCGACCAGTGTCAGCACCCCGAGCGGGAAGACCCAGGCGGCGAACGGCCACACGATCGGAACGAACCACACCCGGCCCGGGGCCGAGGTTCGCCAGTCGACCATGAGGACCAAGCCGACGATCCAGAGGAGGGCGGCGAGGAGGATCCCGAAGCCGCTGGGTCCATCACCCTCGGTGGCGAAGCCGACGAGGATGAGCGCGACGACCGCGTGGACGAGGATCGCAGCGGCGAGATTCAGCGCTCTCATCGGTAGGTTCCACGTTCTAATCGCATGCCTGCTATATAGCAAGCCTGCGATATGGGGTCAAGTCCCGCAAGCGGGCATTCACGCGCGCGCGGTCGCGCACGGGTTCGGAGGGTTACGTCACGAGGTCATAGATCGCCCAGCCGATCGCTATCCAGGCCGCAATCGCAAAGGGGACGAGGAGGACGAGAAGCGCTCCCAGCCGGCTGCTCGTCTGGGCCGGCTCGCTCGGAGCTTCGTCCTCGCGTGTCCGTTCCGGAGTCCACTCGGTCGTGCGCGCTTTCTCGTCCCCGAGAAGCTGCCGACGCACGATCGAAAACCGGGCCATGGCCCCATTGTGAGAAGCGAAGAGGATGGCTCATCTCCCCGGCCACGTCCGCCGGCCGTGCCCCGAGCCGGGAACTCGGCTCGCTGGGCCCGGACGAGTGCTAGGGGCCGGGGGCGGGGGCGGTGACGGTGACGATCTCCGTCACCACCTCGGTCACCGTGTCCTGCACCGTGACAGTGTCGTGCACCGTCACCACCTCGGTGACGGTGTCGCGCACGGTTTCCGTGACCGGCAGTGTCTCGACGACGGTCACCGGGAGCGTGGCGATCGACGTCACCCCCGGCCCGGTGACAACCACAGTTCCACCGGGAAGCGTCGTCGTGCCGAAGACCGTCTGCGATGGTCCGGCCACGTAGAACGTCTGGCCGTTGAGCGTTTTCACGCGCAACGGGCCCCGTACCGTCTCGGTCACGATCTTGCCTTTGCGCGTCCGCCAACGGATCACCCGCTTGACGCCGGTCGGTGTCGTCACCGTCTCGATTCTCCCGGTTTCGGTGACGCCGTTGTGCACCCGACGCACCAGGGCACTACCACCCTCGTCGGGAACGACGAAGATTGCGACGAGGAGACCGAGGGCACCGCAGAGTCCGATGATGGCGGCAAGCAAAGCGAACCTTTTCGTACCGCTGATCCTCCGGGCGGTGGGGAGGATGCGCCTTCTGCGCGCACCGGGCTTCTGCAGCGTGGCGAGGATTCCCGTCCAGGCAGGGGGCTTCCATCTCCGAGAGGCGACCGCGTTGCCGTCGTGCGAGCGGTTCCAGAACCTCATGATTCCGTTGCGCGCTTGCGCGCGGCGAATCGCCTCGGCGAGCTCGACTTTGTTCATCCCCGAACGCCCATGCACGCCGAGGCCCCGAGCTTCGTCGTAGAGCTCGGCCAAAGTCAGTCGTTCGAGCTCGTGGTGCCCGAGGCCGGGTAGCCGCGCTCTCGATCCGACCGAGCGCAACAGCGACCGCGTCGCCCCGGCACCACGGATCCAACCCCTCGACCCAGCCCGCAGCTTTGTTTCCTCCCAACATTTCCTCCCAGCCCACTCTGGGAGGGCAACTCGGTCGCGCATTGTAACGCCACTCGAGGTTCGAGTCGTCCGGGCGCTCCACATCGCCAGTCTCGAGTCGAACTTCAGCCCTGCGGTCGGCGGGCGTCGAAGGCGTGAAGCGCGTTGGCAAGCTCAAATCTTCGGGCAAACACTAAAGCTCAGCTCAATCTTCAGAGAACTGGCACTCGGATGCGGGGGCCCCCGCGGAGGAACCGACTCCCGCGCTGCGGAGGCGCGGCTCGGGTTTCGCTTCGACGAACATGGGCACGACATGACACGGCGGACATTGACAAGTCCGTCAAGGACTGGTAGACGGTCCCTGCTGCGGCTTGCTCGGTCGTAATTCGGGTCGAGGAGAGGGTGAGGAGTGGATCCGGGGGGATTCGTAAAGCGCTTAGCTATCAGCGTGGAGCAAGGGCCTTCGGCCCTGCTCGCGCGTGCTTCGGTACGCTGGCTCGCCGTACTGCTCGGGGTCCTATCGGTTTGGCTCGCCGGGCTCACCGTCGAAGCGCGAGCGGATGTCTCGACGGATGCGTCGGGGACGATCGTCGCGACCACTGATGCTTCGACCGCGGAGAGCGTTTCCACCGGTTCAGCTGATGGCCTGACCGGGACCGGAACGGCTACCGGCGGCATGACGGACGCGACGAGCTCCAGCGACCTGTCCGCCGTAGATGGTGCGGCCACCGGAGATGGTGCAGTAACCACGGACCCCTCGACTGTCACCGATCCCGCAGTCGGTTCCACCGGCACCGGCAGCGACCCCGCGCCGGCCACTGAGCCCACGGACCCCGCGCCCACCACGGATCCCATCACCGATCCGGCCCCGACCGATCCCACCGCCACTTCTCCGAGCACGGAGCCCACGCCCACGCCGGACCCGGCCCCGCCTCCGCCCGATCCGGCCTCGACCGATCCGACTGCCATCGCGCCGGGCACCGAGCCCACGCCTGACCCGACCACGCCGGTGGCCGATCCGGGCATGCCGACGGACACCCTCCCGGCTCCGTCGCCGACGCCGGTTATTCCAGACCCCGTGCCCGTGCCTCCCGGCCAGACACACTCCATCGTCGAGATCGGCGGTACCCAACCGGAGCCCCTGCCCCCGGTGTTGGAACCCTCGGCGCTCGATGTGCTCAGCGGGATCGCCCCGGCTGTCCCCAGCCGAGAGGACGACTCATCCTCGTCTCCCAGGAATGGTCCGCAACCTTCGACCCCCAAAGCTCCAAGCGCCCCGCTATTTCCAACCCCACACAGCCCCTCGGCTCCGGCGAACCCCGCCCCGGGGGGCGTCGGTGGAGGCTTCGGTCCGTCGCCGCTCGGGGTTCTGGCTGCGCTGGTCGCGCTTTTGACCTTCGCCGGGGTGCTCGGCGGCGTGCTCCCGGTGAGCATGAGCGCGCTGCGGCCGGCAGATTTCGCTTTTCACCTCAAACGCCCCGGATAGCGGCCTCCCTGCCGTCTGACCCCGCTGGGCGAGCGCTCGGGTCGGGGATTGAGATGTTCGGGATTAGGGAGGTCGAAAGTGTTGAGGTTCAACGGTTCGGATCGAGATGGAAGTGAGATCGCGGCTGCCCGCGCCACTTCAGCCAGCAAGAACGGTGCGGAAGGTCCATCGGTCGAGACGCTTGCTTCGTCTGGCAACGGCGATCGTCCTCGTCTTCGTAACCGCATCAGGCAGGTTGCAAGACCGGGTCGGTCTCCCAGGCTGCGGAGGATCGAGGCGCGCCGCCGCACGCTTTCCTTGAGCTCGCCCGAAGAGCTTCAGGTCGAGCTGAGCCGGAGCCGCCGGTATGGCCACCGGTTCGCTCTCATGCGCATTCCCCGCGCCCGCGGCGCGGGAGCGAAAGCAGGTCCGAACGGAGACGGGGACGCGGCGGTCGCTCCAGGTCCGAACGGAGACGGGGACGTGGCGGTCACGATCAGCTCACTCGTCCGGCGGGTGGACAGAGTTTGGTCGGACGGAGCGGACGTGTATCTCCTGCTTCCCGAGTGCGATGGCGCGATGGCCGAGGGGATGCTTGCTCGCATCCGCGAACGGCTCGCCGAATTCCTCTCCGAGGAGGCGCGGCTCGCGATCTCGTCGGCTGTCTTCCCTGACGACGGCTTCACGAGCGGAGCTCTCTTAGGTGCACTCGATCGTCGCTCCGTCACCTCGGTGAGCCAAAAGGCGCAGATCGTCCCCAGTCCTCCCACCCCGGAGGCGCCCGTAGCCTGACGAGGAGCGATCGGAGCCCGGGACATGCGCGTCGCGGACGTCAGCAGGCGCTATCTGATCGGCAAGCGTCTCTTCGACCTGGCAGTTTGCATTCTGCTTCTGCCGGTAGTGCTGCCGCTGCTCGTACTTTGCGCCGTGGCTATCCGCCTGGACTCGCCCGGGCCCATACTCATTTCCCAGGAACGGACGGGTAGGGACGGCAGACCGTTCCGGATGCTCAAGTTCCGCACCATGGTCGAGAACGCTGCCGAGCTCAAGGCGCAGCTTGCCCACCTCAACGTCCTCCCTCCGCCCGACTTCAAGATTCCGAACGACCCGCGCATCACGCGGGTAGGCAAGTTCCTTCGCCAGACGAGCCTCGACGAACTGCCGCAGCTTCTCAACGTACTCCGAGGAGAAATGTCGCTCGTCGGACCGCGCCCGACCTCGTTCGCGCCGACCACCTATCAGCTCTGGCACACCCACCGCCTCGAAGTGACGCCGGGGATCACCGGTCTTTGGCAGGTGAAAGGGCGGAATATGACGACGTTCGACGAGCGGCTGCGGCTGGACATCGAGTACATCGAGCATCGCTCGTTCGGGCTGGACCTGAAGATCCTCCTGCAGACCGTCCCGACCGTACTGCGACGGACAGGCGAGTAGCCGTGGCTGACCGAGTCCAAACCCGGGACGACCGCACTCATGAGGACGGAGTGCAGGTGGGCGACCCGCGGCTCACGGAGGAGGGGTACGGCGAGCCAGCTGTGCATTCCGCGGTGAGCCGCGCGCTCGGGGCGCTCGATCGCGCAGGCGTCCACTGGTGCGTGTTGCGGGGCGAATGGGACCTCGCTTCACCCGAAGGCGATGTCGACCTCCTCGTCGCCGGAGGCGACACGGGGCGCCTGCGCGATGCCTTGAGGCCAATCGGCTTCGTTCCCCTGCGCGCCTGGGGGCGCGGGCCACATCGCTTCTTCGTCGGGTACGACGAGGCGAGCGGTCGCCGGATCAAGCTCGATGTCGTCACAGAGCTCGCCTACGGCCGCTACCAGGAGCTTCGGACCGGCGCCGCGAAAGGCTGCTTGGCGCGGCGGCGTTACCTGGGAACGCTCTCCCTCCTTGCGCCAGACGACGCCTTTTGGACGCTTCTGCTGCATTGCATTTTCGACCGCCGTGCGTTCTCCCCGAGCCATCGCACGAGGCTCTTCGAACTTTCGGCTGCGGCCCACCCCAACAGCGAGCTCGGCGAGGTCGTCTCGGACCTCCTCGCCGAGCGTTGGGGACCCGCGACCCTACTCGAGCTCGTCCGCGCGGAAAGCTGGCCGGCTCTGAGTGGGATCACGAGGGAGGCCCGTGCGGACTGGCCTCCACGCCGGCGCCTCCTCGTCTGGCTGCGCGCGCTGAGGAATCGAGCCTTACGGCGGGCCGCGCGCACCCTGCCTTCCGGGAGCCGCTGAGCGTGCAGGTCCGCCCCACGCCGGCGACGCTCGTCAGCTCCGCCCTCGAGGTCGATTTCGACATCCACGGGCTCGCGGGCGTTCGGCTCGTCGATCCGTCCCCCGCGGACGCGGCGGCTGTGATTCGGCAGCTCGGACCGATGCGGGCGGCGCTCGACCGCGAGCCGGACATCGTGATCCGTTTTGTGGACAGGTTGGAGACGACCTCGCCGATGCGCTTCCTCGGAGCTGACGAGGCCGGGTTTACCGACGACGCGTTTCTCATCCTCCGCGGCAAGCACAAGTCCTCCGCGAAGGTCAAGATCGACTTCAGCGAGATCGGCGCGCAGACCGAAATCGTGTGTGAGCGAGGGCTCACGGCCGTCCCGCTGCTCATCCCGATTCTCACCCTGACCCTTCTTGCCCGGGGCGTCCTTCCCCTGCACGCGAGCGCCTTCGTCCACAGGGGCTTGGGCGTCGTTGCGACGGGCTGGTCGAAGGGCGGGAAGACAGAGGCCCTGCTCGCTTTCGCAGCCCGCGGCGCCGAATATATCGGCGACGAGTGGGTGTTCGTATCGTCCGACGGCCGCCGCGTCTTCGGACTTCCGGAGCCGATCAGGCTCTGGAACTGGCACGTGCGCCAGCTCTCCGAGTATCCGAACTTGCTCGGAACCCGGGACCGCGCCCGGCTGCGCGCGATCGAGTTCGCTCTCAGCCGAGAGCGAGCGCTCCGGCGCCTTGCGGGGGGCAGGGTACCGGCGCTGCTCAGGCGCCAGCTGCACGTCGATGTCGATCCCGTCCGTCTATTCGGGCGTCTCGGGCGACTTGACGCCTCGTTCGACCGGCTGTTCCTGCTCGTCAGCCACGACACACGCGAGTTACGGGTCGAGCCGATCGATCCGCTCGAGGTCGCGCGGCGCATGGTGTTCTCCCTCCAGTACGAGAGTCTCGATTTCGGAGCCGCGTACCTGAAGTTTCGCTTTGCCTTTCCTGACGCCTGGAATCCTTTTCTCGCCAAGGTCGACGAAGTTCGAGGCGAGACGCTCGAGCGCGTGCTGGCAGGCAAGCCCGCCTACGTCGTGCAGCACCCCTACCCGTGCTCCTTCAGCGCCCTCTTCGAGGCGATGAGCAAGTACTGCTAGGAGGACTCGTGGATGCCGTCGCCCCTGACCACGATGCTCTGCTGCAGGCGTCACGGCGCCTCGACTGGCGGTTTCTCCTCGAGCAGCCGGAGTTGGGACGAGTGGCCTGCATCGCCAAGCACGATCCCGACCTGATCGAGTCGCTTCGGCTGTTCAGCGAAGTGCTATCCGCATCCCGGGAAACCCCCGAGTCAGGCGCAGCGAGCTTAGCCGCGTGCTGGGCGCGCTACACCGCCCGGCTCGCCCTCAGGATCGTGGCCGGGGAGCCGCGCCTGACGGAGGAAGCCGTCGCCTGGGTGCGGCAAAACCGCTACTACGCCCCGTGGCGCCACACGCTCGCTCACGCACGCGAGCTCGTCTGGGCGCGATGAGCGTGCCGGGTTTCACAGTCGCGATCATCGGCCCGGACGGCGCGGGCAAGACGACGGTTGCACGCGAGCTTGGGCCGCTGCTGGCCATGCCTGTCAAGTACATGTACATGGGGGTCAACCCCGCCTCGAGCAACTACCTGCTTCCGACCACCCGAGCCGTGCACGCTCTGCGCAGCCGGCGCGGAACAAGGCCGGACGCCTCAGGGCAGAGAGCAGCACTCGACGCCCGACGGACCGCACCGAAAGGCACTCTACGGCGCACCGTTCGATCGGCGCGGTCCTTCCTCCGGCTCGGCAACCGCCTGGCGGAGGAGTGGCATCGCGCCCTCGTCGCCTCGATGCATCGACGTCGGGGCGCGATCGTGGTCTTCGACCGGCACTTCTTCGCCGATTACTACGCCTATGACGTCGCCGCGAAGTCGCGGCCGTCCGCAAGCAGGCGCCTGCACGGGTTCGTGCTCTCGCGGCTCTATCCGCGACCTGACCTCGTCATCTACCTCGATGCGCCGGCCGAAGTCCTGCTCGAGCGCAAGGGAGAAGGAACGCTCGAGTCGCTGGAGCGACGTCGGCGGGAGTACCTCGAGCTCGGGCGGATCCTGCGGGAGTTTGTGGTCGTCGACGCGACCCGTCCCCTTGACGCGGTCTCGCGCGAGGTGGCGGACGTGATTGCGTCCTTCTCGGCGGGACGGCGCCGCCTCCCGGAAGCTGTGGGGGGCGGCAGGTGAGCGGACGTGTTCTCGTAACGGATGCCGCCCGCGGTGCGGCGATCGCGGTCATACGCTCGCTCGGCCGGCGCGGATTCGAGGTCGTGGCCGCCGACTCGGAGGCGCGGAGCCCGGGCTTTTACTCGAAGTACGTCTCCGCGCGTCTGCGCTACCCGTCGCCTCGGACCGACCCCGAGGGCGCTGTGGCAGCGCTGCTGCGAGCCGTCCGTGAGCACCATGTCGACCTGCTCGTGCCCGCTACCGAAGAGACCGTCCTCTTGCTCTCGGAAGCCCGCGGGCGCTTCGCCGGATCGACGGCTCTGGCTCTCCCCGGCCGCGACGCGTACGCAAAGACGCGGGACAAGCTCGCAACGCTCGAGCTCGCCCGGGAAATCGGCGTCCCGACGCCGGAGACGAGAATGGTTACGACTGTCGGCGAGGCGCTTGCCGTCGCTCCCGCTCTCGGCTGGCCCGTCGTGGTGAAGCCGAGGTGGGGGAGCGCTCTTCGTGACGGCGGCGTCGAGCGGTACCACGTCTCCTACGCGGAGAACGCGCAGGAGCTCGGCGAGCAGATGCGGCGGCTCGAGGGACGCTCGGACGTCTTGCTCCAGGAGTACTACCGCGGCGAGGGCAACGGAGTCGAGCTCCTCCTTCGCGGCGGGCGCCCGCTCGCCACGTTCCAGCATCGGCGGCTACGAGAGGTGCCGGTCACCGGAGGCGCGAGCTCGTTCAGGGAAAGTGTCCCCCTCGACCCCGTCCTCCACGACTACGCGGTCCGGCTCCTGGCCGCGCTCGATTGGACCGGTCTGGCGATGGTCGAGTTCAAGCTCGGAGCGTTCGGCCCGCGCCTGATGGAGATCAACGGCCGGATCTGGGGCTCGCTTCCCCTCGCCGTCAAGAGCGGCATGGACTTTCCTGCCCGCATGGCCGATCTGTACCTGGGCCCCTCCCAATCTCGCAACGGGCCGCCCGATGCGGAGTACGCATATGGAGTCCGCTCGCACAACCTCGATCTCGAGGTTGTTTGGATCGGCTCTGCGCTACGAGGCCGGAGAGGCCACCGTCTCGTCGCGACCCCCAGCCGTCGTGATGCGCTCAGGGTCGCGTTCAGCCTCATGCGCCCGCAAGACGGTTTTGACGTTCTCACCCGGGACGATCCGCGCCCGGGCTTGATCGAGCTCGTGAGGATCGTGCGCAAGCTGGGACGGAAGGTCGGGCTTGGACGCTAGAGGCGCGCTGCGGCGTACGGTCCTCGCCGCCGCGCGCACGCGGGCGTTCGAGGGGATCGTCGCCGCGTTGGAACGGGTCGCCCGAGAGCGACCCGACGTCCTCGCCGTCCTGACGTACCACCGCATCGACGTTTCCGGACGCGCGCCTTTGCTCTATCCGGGCCTCATCAGCGCGGAGCCTGACGGCTTCGAGGAGCAGATGCGCTTCCTCGCCTCGCGCTGGCGGCCTCTGTCGCTGGTCGAGCTCGTAGCCGTTCGTCGTGGGGAGACCCGCCTGCCAGCGCGCTCGGTCATGGTGACCTTCGACGACGCCTACACTGATTTCGGCGAGGTCGCGTGGCCGATCCTTGCGCGCTACGGAATCCCGGCCACACTCTTCGTTCCCACCGCCTATCCGGGGGACCGTGGCCTCGCGTTTTGGTGGGACCGTCTGTACGGCGCCCTTGCCGCTGCGCCGAGCAGGGCCCCGCTTGCCTCTCCGATCGGGCGAATCGAGCTCGCGACGGACGGTGATCGACTCCAGGCATTCCGGCGCCTCCGAAGCCACCTGAAATCGCTCCCGCACGAGCGGGCCCAGAAGCTGGTCGGTGAGCTCTGCCGAGAGCTGGACGGACCAGCGCCGGCTTCTGCGGTCCTCACGTGGCCTGAGCTACGCAGGCTGCACGCGGAAGGCGTCGCGCTTGCGCCGCACTCGAGGACTCACCCGCTGCTCGACCGGCTGCCTGCCGCTGAAGCGCAAGCCGAGATTCTCGGCTCCCTCGACGACTTGGAGCGCGAGATCGGAAACGTCCCGCGCGTGTTCGCCTACCCGGGAGGGGGGCGCGACGTCAATCTCGAGGGCATCCTCGAACGAGAGGGATTCGAGCTCGCCTTCTCGACGGAGCGCGGTACGAACGATTTGCGGCAAGGTGACTGGCTTCGCCTGCGGCGGATCAACGTCGGGCGCGCTTCCGGACTCCCGCTCGTGCGCGCCCAGCTCCTGTCCTCGTGGCGATGGCCGCGACCCGAACCAAGGAGGTTCACGATTCCCGAACAAGGATCAGGCTCTGCCGTCTCTGTTGAAAGCGATAAACTCGGCGTCCGGGATGGCTAGGGGAAACATGCGGCCGTTCCGCGCTGGGGTCAAACTCCGGGAAGGGGTGCAGCAATGAACAGAAGGGTTCTCCGACGCGTATGCATACTGCTCTGCGGCCTCGTCGCGACTGGGGTGACGGCCGGCGTCGCGGGCGCTGACATCGGCGTCCTGGGACCGGCCTACACGGCCGGCACGGGCGGAAGCCCGACGACGTCGAAGCCCGAGAGCAAGCTCTGGTTCCACGACGGCATCTGGTGGGCGAGCATCTTCGACTCTGGCACGAAGAAGTACGAGATCTACAAGCTCAATACCACCACGCAGCAGTGGAGCAGTACCGGCGTCGTGATCGACCCTCGCGACGCCACCCGGCAGGACGTGCTCTCCGACGGCAATACGCTCTACGTCGCCTCCCACAAGTTCCAGCAGACGCCCACGTTCTCGAGCGCTACCGGGAACGAGATGAGGCTCTACCGCTTCACCTACAACAGCCTCACCCAGAAGTACGCTGCTGACAACCTCGATCCGGGCTCGGTCCCGTTCAAGGTGATCGACTCTCAGCGCAGTGAGGCCCTCGTTCTCGACAAGGACTCGACGGGCCAGCTCTGGGCCACGTGGGTCCAGCAGGACTCCGGCGGGACGTACCACGTCTACGTCAACCACACGACGGGGGCGTGCGGGGGCTCGTGCGACTGGGCGGGCGCTTCCGTTCTGCCGGGATCGACGGCGCTTGCGCCCGTCAACGGCGATATCGACATCTCCTCCGTCATCGCCTTCGGCGGGAACAAGATCGGCGTCGCCTGGAGCGACCAGGTCGCCTCGCAATTCAAGTTCGCGTACCGAAACGACGCCGATCCCGACACGACGTGGCAATCCGTCGAGGTTGCAATCGGGGGGCCGAAGCAAGTCGACGACCACGTCAACATGAAGACGGCCAACGGTGCGATCTACATCGCCACGAAGACGAAATTCATCTCCAGGACCGCACTGCACCCGCAGACGCGTTTGCTCGTGCGGAGCGCGGCCGGGACGTGGACGGCGCACACGATCTCCTACTCGCCGGATCAGCGCACGCGGCCGATCGTACTCCTCGATCCGCCGAACAACGCGATCCACGTGTTCGAGACTGGGCGTCACCCGTCCGGAGCCGACCCTGAGACCTCGGGCGGCGGGGACATCTTCGAGAGCACGGCCCCCCTGAACACGGCGACCTTCTCGGTCCTCTCGCGGCGGCCGGTGATCCAGGACGACGACAGCCCAGGCATGAACAACGCGACCTCGACCAAGCAGAACCTCGTCGACACGAACGAGACGCTTGCGGTGCTGGCGACGAACGTCCTGACGAAGCGCTACTGGCACCACTTCGACGCTTCGCCCCCGCCGCCGCCCCCGCCCCCGTCGGGGCCCTGCACCATCAAGGGGACGTCCGGGCCCGACATCATCAACGGCACCCCCGGACCGGATGTGATCTGCGGCGGCGGCGGCAACGACATCATTCGCGGCTTCGGCGGCAATGATCGCCTCTTCGGCGGGCGCGGGCGAGACCGCCTGTATGGGGGCGGCGGTGCGGACACGCTCGTCGGCGGCCGCGGACCCGACCGACTTGTGGGCGGTCGGGGTCACGACGTGCTCCGTGGCGGGCCGGGCAAAGACACGCTCCTCGCTCGTGACCACAGAAAGGACTCGGTCTTCGGCGGACCCGGTCGTGACCGGGCCCGTCTCGACCCTGCGGACGTCCGGCGCTCGATCGAGGTGATCCTCTAGGACAAGACGCGCGGATGCACCGAGCCTGGGTGGAGGGCCGGCGACGCCGGCCCTCCGCTTCCTGCTATCTGGTTTCGGCCGCTGGACTACGCTGATATGACGATCATGCGGGGAGCCGTTCGCCTTTCGTCGTTCGCACGCCGTTGGTGGCTGCTCGTCATCCCGCCACTCATCGGCGCGCTTCTCGCGTACGCGTACGGGTCCCGGATCGCGTCCGTCTACGAGGCCAAGGCCACGCTGGTCGCGAGCGCGCCGGCCGGCGCGGAGGGTCTCAACTCCGTTGCAGCGCAGGTGCCCACGTATGGGGAGCTTGTGGACGCGATCCCCGTGCTTCGCGCCGCGCTTGACACGCTAAAGCTGCCCGTCGCTCCTGAGGAGCTGCAGCCGAATGTTCGCGGCGAAGCCGATGCGTCCACGCGCACGCTGACGATTCGCGTCCGGGACCGCAATCCAAGGGTCGCAGCCGCGATCGCCAACGCGCTGACGCACGCGCTGGACCGTTCGGTCGCTGCGGCGGCGCCGCCGACGCGTCCAGGCTCGCACGCCAACGCAATAGTTCCTCGCTTCACCGTCCTGCAGCCCGCCGTCGGCGCGGCACGCATTCGACCGCGGATCCTTCTGACTACGGGCTTCGGGGCGCTCTCAGGCCTCTTCTCGGGCATTGCCATCGTCGTTCTCGCCTTGACGGCCGGGCGCACGGTGCGCGGTGAGGACGAGCTTGCCCGCCTTGCGCCGATTCCCGTGTTCGGCTCGGTGAACGGGGCTCGCGTACGAGCAGCGGATGCACTCCTCGGCGGCGTCGGAAACGAGGCCTACGGACGGCTCGCGGCGCGGATCCTAAGCTCGACGGGCGGGCGTCCGCCGCGCAACGTCCTCGTCATCGGCGCCCACGGAAACGAGGGGAGCCCGGCCGTCGCATCCAAGCTCGCGCTGGCTTTTGCGCGAATCGGAAGCGTCTTTCTCACGGACCTCGAGAGCGAGCACCCAATCGCCAAGCTCTTCGGGATCGGCGAGACGTCGGCCGGGGCCTTCGCGAAGAGGTCGAGCCCGCTCCGGCACGGGTCGCTCACTGTTGACCGCTTCGCCCTGAGAGGCGCGCTGCCGCTCTCGGTCGCGCTGCTGCGCGGGCGGGACGCGTTGTCGCCGGAGGCGGAAGACGCGCGGGCCGTCCTCGTCCAACTTCTGGCCCAGGCCGACTTCGTCGTCTTGCACGCCCGGAGTCTCGGCAGCTCGCCGGCAGCTCTCGTCTGGGCGCGTATGAGCGACGCCGTTCTCGTCGTCGTCCGGCCCAGGCGTAGCCGCCGCCAGAGTGTCGCCTCCACAATCGATGCCCTCTCTCTGACCCGCACGCGCGTAGCGGGGACGGTCCTCACCAGGGGCGAGCCCTGACGAGCCTAAGCGCCGACGATGAGTCGGACAACCCGAAAGCGCATGAGCTCGGGGAATGTCTCGGCGGCCCGTAGGGCGCTCCGGTTGAGGCCGACGACGACGAGCGAGACGACGGCAGCGGCCGCGAAACCCACGTAGGCCGGAGGCGAGACGAGGAGCTGGAGACCGAGGAGCAGCGCTGCCCCCAGGGCGATGGTCGCGTAGACGGTGAGATCGCTCCCTCGGAAGAGACGCACGCCGGTGCCTCGCAGCAACCCCACCTGCTTCATCAGGTTGTGCACGACCAGCGTACTCGACGTCCCGATCGCCGCTCCGAGCGGCCCGTAGCGCGGAATGAGGAGGAGATTGATCCCCACGTTTACGAGGGCCGCCACGAGATTGATGCAGACGATGTAACGGAGCCTTCCGAACACCTTCAGCGTCAGCCCGTTGAAGCCGAGCGCCGCATTGAAGTAGTAGGCAAACGAGAGGAGCGCGAGGTACGTGGCCGAGTCCGCGTAGCGCGAGCCGAAGAGGGTCTCGGTCACCGGTTTGGCGAGCGAGAAAGTCAGGGTGAAGATTGGAAAGGAGAGCACGGCGATCCAGATCGCCGTCTGCCAGTAGAGCCGGTTGATGCCATCGCGGTCGCCGCGGGCGAACATCCGTGCGGCGAGCGGTGTGAAGAGCAGGGTAAAACTCGTCATAACGAGCTGGTTGAGCGTCGCGGCGGGCGAGACGACTCGAAACGCGGCAACCTCCGGAGCCCCGCCGAAGTGGCCGAGGAGGATCACGTCCGACGTGTTCATCGCCATGTAGACGAGGTCGGACGTTAGGAGCGGGATCGTGAAGCTGAGGACCTCGCGTGCGGGCACGTCGATCGAACCGACCGAAAAGTGCTGGAGAAGCCCTTCGCCCCGGAGCATGCGGTGCAGCATCACGGCGTAGAGGGCGACGCCGAGGACGCCGGAGGCGACGTACCCGGCCGCGAGGAAGATCACACCCTGATGCCCGAGGACGAGGAGCAGGATGATCGTGAGGCGCAGGCTGGGGCTGAGAACGTACTTGCGAAAGAAGATCGCCCGCGGCCTCGAGAAGACCGCGAACATGCCCATGAGGAGGCCATCGAGAGCCTGGATGGGGGAGAGGAGGATCAGAACGACGAGGACGGAGACGGCCGCGTCGTTGCCGATCAGAGACGAGCCCCCGATGGTGGCGAGAAGCCCGTAGACGACCACGACCGAGATGAGCCCGATCGAGGCCACCGTCCCGAACGCGAGGACGAGCGTGCCGAAGACCTTCCCGTAGTTGCCCTGCTCGTCGTAGATCGGGATGAAGCGCGTGATCGAGCGGTCGAGCCCAAACGTCGCGATGCTGGCGCCCAGACCGACGAGCGAGAGGGCGTAGGCGAAGGCGCCGTAGTCCGTCTTCGACAGGTACCGGATGACGACGACCTGGACTGCGAAGTTGACGCCGAGCGAGACGACACGACCCACCAGCAAGAGGCTCGAGCCTCGAATCTGCTTCCTCGTCGCGGCATCGCCCGGTGCCGCGGCGACCGCTTCGGCCGTTGGGCTCGCGGATGCCGGTGCCTTCATGGATTGTCCCGTCCCTGTCAGTTGAGCCCCGGACGCGACCCGC
>DASQXE010000004.1:0-3596 GCA_035639875.1 Gaiellaceae bacterium
GTGTCTCAGTCCCAGTGTGGCTGATCGTCCTCTCAGACCAGCTACGGATCGTCGCCTTGGTAGGCCGTTACCCCACCAACAAGCTAATCCGCCGCGGGCTCCTCCTCGGCCGGAGGCCGAAGCTACCTTTTCTCACGAGCCTGAGGGCTCGAGAGGCCATCCGGTATTAATCCGGGTTTCCCCGGGCTATCCCGGTGCCGAGGGCAGATTACCCACGTGTTACTCACCCGTTCGCCGCTGTCCCCAGCCCCGAAGGACTGGTTCTCGCTCGACTTGCATGTGTTAAGCGCGCCGCCAGCGTTCGTCCTGAGCCAGGATCAAACTCTCCGTGAAGAAGTGGTTGCTCCCGAAGGAGCAAGCCTTCACTTTGAGCTTGAGCTCAAAGTCCAGCCCCGAAGGGCTGAGACAGGGTTCGTCCTACCCGACACGCCGAAGCGGGCCGAGCAGGTCTCGACGTAAACGCACGCTGTTGAGTTTTCAAAGACCGTCGCCGCCTGGCGACGTAAAAAAGCCTCCGACTCGCGCCAGAGGCCCCAGGATGCTCGGAATCTTCGTATCCGATTGCGTCCGAAGGGCGCTCCAGTGTCGAGGTGCAGGGACTTTCCTACGCCGCCCTTCCGAGCAGCCGGGGAATGATAGCAACGTCGCGGCCCCT
Source organism: Gaiellaceae bacterium (assembly GCA_035639875.1). GTDB lineage: Bacteria > Actinomycetota > Thermoleophilia > Gaiellales > Gaiellaceae > JAIBJP01. Next base: position 656 of record DASQXE010000004.1, read on the forward strand.
GTCAAGAAGCGGCAAAGCGCACGAACTGGCGCTTTCCGGCCTGCAGGAGCGCGCCGCGGAGCCGCTCCGCGGCCACGTCCAGATCGGCCACGGCCTCGCCGTTCAAGCGGACCCCGCCTTGGCTGATCAGCCGACGCGCCTGGCTCGTCGTCATCCCAAACTCGCGGCTGAGCACGCGCGGCAGGTGCACCGGATCCTCGGCCGGCAGGGCCACCTCCGGCACGTCCTCGGGAGCCTTCCCCTCCCGGACGACGCGCGTGAAGTGCTCCTCGGCGCGGCGCGCTGCCTCCTCCCCGTGTGACCGCTCGACGATGAAGCGGGCGAGAGCGAGCTTGGCCGCCAGGGGATCGCCGCCGTCGTACGGGCGCTCCCACACGAGGTGGTACCACTCCTCGAGCTGATCGTCGGGAATACGCATCGCCTTGCCGAACTGCTCCTCCGGCGCCTCGGCCAGCCCGATGTAGTTCCCGCGCGAGGAGCTCATGCGCGCGGCGTCCCAGCTGACGAGGAGCGGCACCGTCAGGACGACCTGGGGCTCGACGCCGTACTGCTCCATCACCTCGCGACCAGCGAGGAGGTTGTAGAGCTGATCGGTCCCGCCGAGCTCGACGTCGGCCTGCACCGCGACCGAGTCGTAGGCCTGCATGAGCGGGTACAGAAGCTCGGAGACCGAAATCGGAGCGTTTGCCGCGAAACGGTTCTTGAAGTCCTCTCGCTCGAGGAGGCGCGCCACGGTCACCGTCCGCGTCAGGCGCAGGACGCCCGCGAAGTCGAGCTCTCCCAGCCATTCGCTGTTGAAACGGAGCTCCGTCCGTTCCGGATCGACGATCTTCGACGCCTGCTCGAAATACGTCTGCGCGTTGCGGTCGATCTCGGCCGGATCGAGAATCGGCCGCTCCGTCGAGCGTCCGGAGGGGTCGCCGATCCGCGTCGTGTAGTCACCCACGATCAGCACGCCCACGTGCCCGGCGTCCTGGAACGCCCGCATCCGTTGCAGCGGTACCGCGTGCCCGAGCGTGACGTCGGGCGCCGTGACGTCGATCCCCAGCTTCACGCGCAGCGGCCGTCCTTGCGCGAGCTTGCGCTCGAGCTCGCCTTCGGGGAGGACGTTGACCGCGTTGCGGGTGAGCTCTGCGACTGCGCCGCGCACGGCGGCCGATTCTAGAAGTAGTACGGAACGAGGCTCTGGGCGCCGAGCGCGTACCAGACGCCGAACGCGAGGCTGGCGAGGCCGACGACGGGCGCGAGGAGCGCGAACGAGCGACGCGCCGGCCCGCTCCCGAGAGTGAGGCCCCAGGCGGTCGAGAGCACGCCCATGGAGACGGCAGTGCAGAAGGCGAAGAGCGCGAGCGACGCCGCGGCGAGCGCATGGCTCGGGATCGCCGAGAGGAGGACGACGCCGACGCCGGCGCTTCCGCCCATCCCGTGGACGAGCCCGATGCCGTACGCGCCGAGCGGCGACCGAGTTCTCGGCGCCGGCGCATGCAGATGCGCATGGGCGTGGAAGACTCCGCGCCGCCAGCGGACGAGGAGCCAGACGGCGAGGCCGACGATGAGGAAGCCGACGGCGGTCTCGGCGGAGCGCTGGACGGGTTCCGGCAGGTAGGCGCGGTAGAGGACGATCGGAAAGCCGAACGTGAGCAACGACGTGGCGTGGCCGAGACCCCATGTGAATCCGAGTGCGGCCGCGCGTCGCGCCGCCCTGTCCCGGCCGGACGCGATCAGTGTCGTCACCGCCGCGAGGTGGTCAGGGTCGCTTGCATGCCGCAGCCCTAGCGCCACCGACACGAGGAGGACGACAAGCAGCGTGGTGCCGTCCGAGAACGAGGCGATGTGGGCGTCGAGGCCGAACATGCTCAGCTCACCCGCGGAAGCGCCCGGACGGTCATCGCCAGGCCGGCCGCGAGGATCACGAGGGCGCTGAGCGCCGGCAGGAGGGACACGAAACGGCCGTCGAAGCTCGCGCGTGAAAAGGCCCGCTTGGCGACGACCGCGAGCAGGCCGACGCCGGTGATGGACAGCGCGAGGCCGGCGCTGAAGGCGACGATCAGCAACAGCCCGAAGGCGACGCGATGGAGCGAGATCGCGCCCAGGAGCACGACCAGCGCGGATGGGCACGGCAGGAGGCCGCCCGAGATGCCGACGCCGAGGAGCGAGCGCCAGCCGAGCGGCGCTGCGGCAGCGTGGTCGTGGTGGTGGTGGTGGGCGTGCTCGCGCGCGTGGGCAAAGCGGTGGCGGAGGCGGGCTAGGAGCACCGTCGCTCCCACGGCGACGACGAGCAGTCCGGACGCGAGGTTCAGCCACGGGTAGAGCTGGTCGGGCACGACGAACTGCGACAGGGTCAGCGTGACGAGCCCGAGCGCGAAGACGCCAACCGTGTGCGTCGCCGTCACCACGAGGCCGAGCAGCGCGGCGTGGAGCGGCGTTCCGCGGCTTCCGACGAGATAGGCCGTGACGATCGTCTTCCCGTGTCCGGGCGACAAGGCATGCGCCGCGCCCCAGAAAAGCGCCGCCGCCAGCGAGGCGACGATCACGAGCGCACTCAGGTGCCGCCGTCCGATCAGGCGCGCGAAGCCGCTGTCGGCGACACGGTCGGGCGCCTGGAGCGCCGGGCCGCGGGTCAGCGTGGGCGGCGTGGCGGCGCCGCTCGTCGGGCCGAGGCGCGTCGCGACCCTCGTGACGTCGAGCGGGCTCGAGAGCAGATCCTTCGGGTAAGCGCGGAGCTCGTCGCTGACGCTGTGCGCTTTCGCGCCGACGACGATCTCCTTCCATCCGATCCGCCCTCTATAGTTGTTGTCGTGATAGACAACCTCGCTTGGGTGGTGCAGGCTCGGACCGCGGAGCACGATCTCGAGGCGAGTCGTCCTCAGGCCGCCGGCGCCCGGCGGATGCGCGAGGGCGTTTGCGAGGGGCGTCAGGCGCGCGCGCCGCCCGTCGACGC
>DASQXE010000005.1:0-5848 GCA_035639875.1 Gaiellaceae bacterium
CCGAAGGCGGTCTAAGGTGTCGTGTAGGGCTCGAGTCCGAGTCTTCGACACAGATCGCTGTCGTCAGTCGGAAAGACGACGATCTGGTCATGGCCGTTGCGGCTCGTCAGGCAGGAAACGAGGTTCGGAATCTCCGTCGGCCGGCGGTTGTCGCTCAGGACGCCCCTCTGCCACTCGCGCGCGCAAGCGCTAATCGGATCCTGCTTGTTCGGCACCATGTCGTAGACGCGGGCTGAAAGGCTGGGGTCACTCAGGCAGGCGATGTCGGTACCGGGTTGGTTGCCGAACGCCCCGGCGAGCGCGAGCGCGGAGCCGGTCGCCGCGCAAGCTGCGATCCCGATGCCAACGATGCGTCGGCGCGAAAGCCGACGCCGTCGTCTTACCGGCGCGTGCCGAGCGTCACTCCGTGCGAACTCGCTCAGCAGCTCTTGTTCCAAACGAGCGATTTGCCGGTCGTGGAGCCGGCGCGCGGGGGGAAGCTCAAACGTGTCCATCGTTGTCTCCAATCGCGGCCGCCAGGCCGCTGTCGGCGTTTGTGTCCTGCTCCGCTTTGCGAATGGCGAGGAGCACACGACTGCGCGCCCGCGAGAGCCGTGAGCGGACCGTTCCGAGTGGGAGACCGAGCGCGAACGCGATCTCCGTGTAGGTCAAGCCCTGCCACGAGAGCGTGAGAACGTCGCGATCGATAGCACCGAGATCTCGGGCGGCCTCGAGGATTCGGCGCATGGCCGCCTCGCTGTCGAGGCGCGCGGCAACATCGTCTGCAAAGTCGGGCGTCTCCGCGTCGAGGGGCCTTCGTGCGTACGCTTGGACGCGGCGGCGCAGCGTGCGCCAGTCGGTGCGAACGACGTTGGGCGCGACGCCGTACAACCAGGGCAGAAGGCTGTCGCCGAAGGCTTCCACGTCGGCCCGGCGACGCCAGGCCTCGAGGAAGGTCCGCGAAGTCAGATCCTCCGCGTGTGCCCAGTCAGCCGTCCGGCGAAAGCAGAAGTTGTAGATCGCGTCGGCGTGGCGCCGGAACAAAAGCACGAACGCGTCGCCGTCACCCTGGCCGGCTCGTCTCCAAAGCTCGATGTCGCTCTGATCCATCCTCTCCATAGATGGCCGCCCGCGCGAAAGGGTTCCATCGGCACGGCCGTCTGTCCGCGCCCTACCTTCGCGGGAGCGAGTCGACGACCGCGCGAAGTACGGCCACCGTCTGCGTGAACGGCTCCCACCCGTGCAGGTCGATCTGGTACCCGACGCCGCGGTCTCGCCAACGGAAGCAGACGTGGTTGCCGAAACAATCGCCGAGCACGAGCGCACCACGGCGACCGTTCCAGTCCCGTTCACCCAACGGCAGCGGCGGGGGCGCCGCTTCGTAGCCCCTGCCGCGCATGAGCCCGTCGTGCACCTGAACCACCGGGTGCTGGAAATGCCGGTCGACGGGAACGGCGCCCGCGGCAAGCTCGAGGTGCAGGAAGCGCGGCGGGCGGTCCTTGGTCGGCTGGTTCTCGTACGGAGCACCCCACGAGAGACTGAGGAGGTCCTCCTGCTTCGACGGTGGGCCCGACCGCCAGCCGGGCTCGTAGAACACGTCGATGAAGCTCGCGTTCGCCGCAGGGATCCGGTTCGGGCAGATCGGACGCGTCCGCAGCGAACGGCAGGCGAGGAGGGCCCAGCGCGGCAGGAGAGTCGTGGCGACCACATCGCCGGCCGTCTTCGTTCCCCGGTACGCGAGTGGCTCTGCCGGCGCCGCTTTCAACCGATCGACGAGTGCATGAAGGATTTGAACGGTCTCGTGGAAAGGCTCCCACTCGTGCAGGCCGATGAGGTGCTCGCCGCTCCCGTCTCGCCAATGGACAAGGAGGTAGTTGAAGTAAACGAGCGGGATTCGGCCCTCCGAGGGTGCGAGGAAGAGATCGCCGTCGAAGCCGGCCCAGCGCCGCACCCCGAGCGCGACGGCTTTCGGGCGCCGTCCGCGTGTCAGTCCGTCACGGACGCCCACAACAGGTGCCCCGGCGGAAGGAAAGAGCTCCGCGAGCGCTCGTTTGACCTCTCCGTTCGCGAGAAAGATCCCGACGTACCGCGGCGGTCGGTTCCGCCGCTGGTCTCCGAAGAACTCGCCGCCTGCTTCCAGCTGCAGCAGGTTGACGGGGTAGCGGGGCGTGGCGAGCACCATGCTCAGCGTCAGCGCGCGCGGCCCGGCGGGAACCGCGCTCGGGCAAAACGAGCGGAAGGAGGCGGGGAAGCCGCCGCAGGCCTCTCGTATCCAGGGCGGCGTGGCTCGGAAGCGAATCGGCTCGCTCGTGGGCGCGGCGCGGGATCCGCTGCAACCAGCGAGCAGGACGAGGGCGAGGCCGCAGGCGTACGTTGCCGTTCGCACGATCACCGTACGCCGACGGCCGGGCAACCGGTCCGTCGCGAGGGGTATGGAGACTAACGCCCGCTCGCCGAGCGTCGGCGCGCGGCGGGCCGCGATCCGTCGCCCGCCACTCGTTTGCGGCCGCGGAACTCGCGCTCGACCTTCTCGACCAGGTCGAGATGAAGATCAAGCAAGCTCCGTAGAAAGTCGACGGCAAGGAGCAGGTACTCCTGCCGGTGCGGCAGCTGTCTCGCCGTCTCCTCCGACTCGTCGAGACGCTCATACAGGTCGGCGACGTCGTCGCGCAGTGTGGCAAGGCTCTCCCGCGTGACCTCTTCCCCGACGAGGTCGCAGATAAGGAGCCGTAGTAATGCGTCGCTCTTCACGGGCGTCACGGTGACCGGCGCGCGCGCGTAGGTCGCGAGCGCCTGCCGGCCCTTCTCCGTCAGTGTGTACACGGTGCGCTCGCGCGTCTTGCCGGGCTCCATCCGTGCGGTCAGATAGCCGAGCTTCGCGAGCCGCTTCGGCTCGGTGTAGTACCTGCTCTCCCCCGCCCAGGCGAGAATCCGGCCCCGCTGCGCCATCCGCAGGAGGTCGTGCGGACCGGCGCCACCTCGGCCTACGAGGCCGAGGATCTCGTACGAGAAGAGCGATAGCTCAGGGTTGACAAGACTATGAGCCATAGGTTATGACTATGAATCATAGTCTAGTCGAAGGAGGAGCCGGATGAGCACGCAGCCTCTTACCGCGACGGGGAGCGCCGCGCGCTGGGGACCTCTCTGGGGGGCGCGGCCCGAGGACTGGGCGCTGAGCGAAGACCAGCAGGTGCCCGCCTATGAGGAAGCCCTCCGCCACGTGAGCCTCGAGCGTGGGGACAGCGTGCTCGACATCGGCTGCGGAGTTGGCACCTTCCTGCGGCTTGTCGCGGACCGCGGCGCAGAGCCGCACGGAATCGACGCATCAGAAGCCCTCATCGCGTTGGCGCACACGCGGCTACCGGACGCTGACCTTCGGGTCGGCGACATGGAAGATCTTCCCTACCCGGACGCTGCTTTCGACCTTGTCACGGGGTTCACCTCCTTCTTCTTCGCCAACGACATGGTGGCGGCGCTCCGCGAGGCGGGCCGAGTCGCGAAGCCCGGTGCTCCGGTGGTCATTCAAGTCTGGGGCGCACACGAGCGCTGCGATCTCGAAGCGATGAAGGAGATCGCCAGGCCCTTCTTCCCACCTCGTCCCCCCGATGCGCCGCCTGATCCCGACCTCTCCCAACCGGGAGCGCTCGAAGCGCTCGCCACTCAGGCGGGCCTGAAGCCACAGGAGTCGTTCGACACTTTCTGGGCCTACGAATATTCCGACAGCGAGACTCTCGGCCGAGCTCTCGTTGCCCCCGGCGGCCTCGCAGTCCTCGTGGGGGCCGAGCGCGAGGCGGAGATCAAGGCAGCGATCGTGGAAGGACTTGCCCCGTACCGCACGGCCGACGGCGGTTACCGGCTACAGAATGAGTTCCACTACCTGGTCGCCCGCGCTTAGCCTGCCGTCTGCGACTTGTCGAAGATGACGAGGAGACTGAGCCCTTCGTAGCCGGTGAAGCGGTGCTCGGCGCCGGCCTTCACGTAGACGGCCCCACCTTCCCGCACGGGAATCTCCTCACCCTCGACATCGAGCGTCCCTCGACCTTCGAGGACGACGTACACCTCGTCCCACTCGTGCGGTTGCTGCCGGTCCGGTTCGGGCACGACAAGGACGTAGACGCCGAGTTGGAGGCCCTCCGTCTCGTGCACGACCTCATAGCCGCCGGTGTCGGCAGCGAGTCTGCGCGCCAGGTCGGCAACGTCGAACGCGTGGGAGACCGGCAGCGCCATCGGCAGCGCGATCGTAACCGTCTTGACTTATGCGGTCGTCCCAAGTACCTTGCTCCACATGGTAGTTGCCGGAAGCCAGGATGCACTCCTCGCGCAGATGCGGCGGGGAACGCTTCAGTACTGCGTCCTCGCACTGCTCGCCAAGGAGGAGCGCTACGGCTTCGATCTCGTTCGCGCACTCGCCGAGCTCGACGGGATGGTGACGAGCGAGGGGACTATCTATCCGCTGCTCAGCCGGCTCCGACGCGACGGCCTCGTCGAATCCACGTGGCAGGAGTCGCCGAGCGGTCCGCCCCGTCGCTACTACCGCCTCACCGATTCGGGCCGAGCCTCACTCCAGGCGTTCAAGCTCGAATGGCGGCGCTTCCGGGATGCAGTCGACCACTTCGTAGAGAGGAAGGCACGGTCATGAGCTCCACCGCCGACCACTTGATCGAGAAGTACATGGCGCACTTGCGCATCGAGCTCGCGGACCTTCCGCGGGCGCGTCAGCGCGAGCTCGAGCAGGAGATCGGGGAGCACATCGCCGCAGCCCGCGCCGAGCTCCCGAACGAGAGCGAGGCCGAGATCCGCAACATGCTCGAGCGCATCGGCGACCCGGAGGAAATCGCCGCGGAGGCGCACGACCGGGTCGACCCGCCGGCCGCAGTTCCCGTCGAGCAGCCGAGGTCGCGGACACACGAGGTGGTCGCGCTCGTCTTCCTGCTCGTGGGCGGCCTCATCCTCCCGATCTTCGGCTGGTTCGTCGGTCTGGTCCTGCTCTGGACCTCCACCGTGTGGACGACCGGCGAGAAGATCCTCGGGACGATCTTCGTCCCGGGCGGGCTCGTGCTTCCCCTCGGCCTCTTGCTCGTCGCGGGGACCGGAAACGGGGTCTCCTGCGGTGGCCCAATCGTGGGTGGCGCCCTCACCTGCACGGACACGCAGTCGACCTCCGCGCAGGTCGTGGGGACGATCGCGGTCATCTTGCTCGTGATCGCCCCGCTCGCAACCGTCGCGTACCTGGCGACCAGGCTCCGGCGGCCGTCGGTCTCGCTCGCCTAGGGCGCCTGCCGGAGCAAAGCGACAACCGCCGGCGCCCGCGCGGCACCACCGTTCACCTCGAGGTAACTGACGCGGTTTCCCTTGGTCACGACCCCGGCGAGCGTCGGTTCGGCTCGGTGGCAAGCGCACGACGCGGCGTCGACGAGATAGCCGCTCCGGCCTTTGCTCTCGAGCGTGCGCGCAGTCGTCCCCGGCCCGTAGACGTTGGTCAGATGCGAGCGGTAGAAGTCGACGTACTCGCGGGCCGCTTCCGCATCGTCGAACTCGAGCGTCCGCGAGACGACGCGGTCGAACCGTGACGACTCACCTTGGAAGACGCGCTCGCTTCCGCGCACGAACCCGCGAATCCGGCCTTCGAAATTGCTCTGCGTTGTGCCGAAATCGGCAAACAGACTCTCGAGCGTGACGGGCTCGGTGGTCGCGCTCAGACCGGGAACCGCGGACTTCGGCAGGACGGGCAGCGAGCTCGCGGCCCGCTCTCCGCAGCCGGCGAGCGCGAGGGCGGCAACGAGCGTCAGCGCCAAGCGCACGCTATGACACTAGATTCGCGGGCCCGAGGGCGCTAGTCTCGTCCATCCCCGCGAGGAGGTAGGACTGA
>DASQXE010000006.1:0-10808 GCA_035639875.1 Gaiellaceae bacterium
GGGGCCTTCTACGGGTCTGTGGAGGCGCCTTGGGCAGTGGAGCCGGAGAATCTTCCGCGCTTCATCGCGCTCGGGCGGGCGGTGAAACGAGAGCTGGAGAGCGCGCGGGATTTCGTGCACCCGTTGGAGCCGGAGCTGCGAGACGTCTACGGCGTGATCTTCTTCGAGCGTTTGGAGGAGGAGCCGCGGCTTGTGCAGCGCAACGTGACGGTCTTCGCCGACGGCGAGGTAGACCGTTCGCCATGCGGTAGTGGGACGTCCGCCCGGCTGGCGCTACTTGCTGCGGACCAGGAGCTTGCGCGCGGAGGCGAGCTCATCCACCGCAGCATCGTGGGGACGGAGTTCCGGGCGTGGGTCGTGGACGAAGCGGACGTGGACGGAATCCCGGCGGTGGTGACGGAGGTGGAGGGCCAGGCGTATTACACCGGCCGCCACGAGTTCACGCTCGATTCCGGTGACCCCCTCGGCCCCGGCTTCCTCCTCCGTTAAAGCCATGTCCTGGTGCCTGGCACCAGGACACGTCCGGAATGGAGAGGTGCATTTCGCCGGCCGGACACGAAACCGCCGCAACCGCGCAAGTTGCGGTGGAAAGAGCCATGGCCTGGTGCCTGACACCAGGGCCTGACTGATTAGGACCGGAGGATGGGCCGCGTGAGGCAGGTGGGGCCGCCGTCGCCTTTGCGGGACATCTCGTCGCCGCGGTAGACGCGCACGTGGACGCCGGCGTGCTCCATCCGCCTGCGCGTCTCGTCGTTCCCGTCGAGCGCGAGCGCCTCGCGCGGCCCGAGTGCCAACACGTTCGGGCCCATCGTCTCGAACTCCTCGTCCGGCACCTCGACGAGCTCGACACCCCGCTCAGCGAGGAGCTCCACGAGCCGCACCGGCATGAGCGGGGGATACGCGACGGCGAGATCCCGATCGAGCGGCGACAAGAGGGAGAGAAGGTGCAGAACCTCGCCGGCCCCGCGTAGATGCGGCAGGTCGAACGGAATGACGTGGACGCCCGGCAGCGCGTCCATGAGCTGGCGGATACCTTCGTCATTCGTGCGATAGCCGCGCCCGACGAGCAGTGTGCCCTCGTCGAGCCACAGCGTGTCGCCGCCCTCGACCTCGCCCGGCGCTTCGATGCGCCCCGCGATCGGCACGCCCGCCTCCACGAGATCTGCCCCCATGACCTCGACCTCGCCACGCCGACCCTCCTTCCCGGGCCGCAAGAGCAAACTGCCCCCGTCCGTCACGAGGGCTGGGTCGTAGACGTAGATCGCATCTGGATCGAGCGCGTGCGGAGTTGCCGCGACGACGACGTCTGTCCCGGCTTCCTCGAGCACGGCCCGGAAGGCCTCGTGTTCCTCCTCGAGCCGCCGCGGGTCGGGTTCCGAGCGCCAGCCGTAGGACTTCCACGCCGCCCACGCTCCCGCCGCCGGTGGGCGAACCAATACGCGCTGCAGCCGTCCCACCATGCTCTGGCAGCCATATGCCTTTTGACCGGCGGTAACCTCCATCGCGTGGAGACTACTGCGCGGTTGACGACCCTCGATGCCGCGGGCGGCTGCGCTGCGAAGTACGCCGCCCGGCGTCTGCAGGAGCTTCTGGCCGGCTTCGTTCCGGCCTCCTCCGAGAACCTCATTGTCGGTCTTTCGCCTGCAGACGACGCCGCCGTCTACCGGCTCGACGACGAGCGCGCGCTCGTCTTCACGACCGACTTCTTCCCGCCGATGGTCGACGACCCTGCTGCGTTCGGCGCGATCGCCGCCGCGAACGCCCTCAACGACCTCTACGCGATGGGGGCGACCCCGCTTCTCGCGCTCTCCATCGCAGCGTTCCCCGAGGAGATGTCGGTGGAGACAGTCCGCGTGATCTTCGACGCCGCAGCGGAGAAGGTCGCCGAAGCGGGCGGCGTACTTGCCGGCGGACACACGATCCGCGACCACGAGCCCAAGTACGGGCTCGCAGCATTGGGAACCGTTCATCCGAACGCCGTCTGGCGAAAGAACAACGCGCGCCCGGGCGATGCCGTCTTCCTGACGAAGCCGCTTGGCACCGGCCTGGTGCTCACCGCCTCCCGAAAGGACGCCGTCGGGGAGGAGGAGCTCGCGGCCGCCGTCGCGTCCATGACCGAGCTCAACGCTCGCCCCGCTGAGCTCCTGCGCCCGTTCGAGCCCAATGCGGTCACGGACGTCACCGGCTTCGGCTTGCTCGGCCATGCCTACGAGATGGCGGAGCGGAGCGGCGTCAGGATCGTCCTCGAAGCGAGCACCTTCCCGGCGCTCCCGGGTGCGATCGCCGCCGCTCGGCGCGGGCTCAAGACCGGAGGTGACCAGCGCAACCGCGACTACGTGGCCGGCGCCGTCAAGCGCAACGGACTCTCCGACGATCTCGCCGCGCTCGCCTTCGATCCCCAGACCTCCGGCGGCCTACTCGTCTCGCTGCCCGCCGACCGCGCGCCCGTCCTCGTCGCCCGCTTCCAGGCGGACGATCTCTTTCTCGCTCTGATCGGCCGGGTGGAGGACGGAAGCGGCGTCGAGGTCGTTCCCTGATGGAAGCGGGCGTCACCCGGCTCGCTCGGCTCCGTCTCCTCGTCGTCTCGCCGGCGTCGTTCGCCCGAATGAGCTATCTCGCCCTCGCCGCCCTCTATCTCATCGTCGTCTCCGGCGCGACCGTCCGGCTGACCGGGTCCGGCCTGGGCTGTGACAACTGGCCACGCTGCGGGAGCACGTTCCTCCCGCCGAAGGACTACCACGCGCTGGTCGAGTTCGGGAACCGCGGAGTCGGCATCGCCGTCGGCCTCACCACGCTCGTTGCCGCCGCCGCCGCGTTCCGCGTCCCACGGCTCCCGCGCTGGCTGCTTTGGGGCGCCGTCGCGCTTCCGCTCACGGTGCTCGCGCAGGGCATTCTCGGCGGGATCACCGTGCTGTACGAGCTGCATCCGCTCATCGTGCTCGGGCACTTCCTACTCTCCCTGCTCGCGCTGGCGCTCGCTGTCGTGGTCGCGCTGGGTGCCCACGACTTCGCCCGCGCGGTCGAGCGCAGGCCTCCCCTCGTCGCGAACTGGCTCGCCGTCGTCCTCGTTCCGGCGACGCTCGCGCTCGTCGTCACCGGGACGCTCGTCACCGCCGCCGGCCCGCATTCGGGCGGAGAGCACATCAAGCGCTGGGGACTCCTCCCGGACGCCCTCCACATGCACGTCGGGGCGACGGCCGTCTTCGGGATCGCCTATCTCGGCCTCGTGGCGACGCTTTTTTGGGAGCGTCGGCGAGCGCGCAGCGAGCTGCTCTTCGCCGCCGGCATCCTCGGCGTCCTCCTCGCCCAGATGACGGTGGGAGACGTGCAGTGGCGCACCCAGCTGCCGTGGGGCCTCGTGCTCGTGCACGTCGCGCTCGCCACCGCGCTCTGGGGAGGAATCGTGGCGCTAGCCGCTCGGCTTCTGCTCAGATCGCAGCCCCGACTCCCGTAAACTCAGCCCATCGGCGAACATCTCCGCATCGAGCGTCGCCCGACGCTCTCCCGCCCGGTGCTCGTCGCCGCCTTCAGGGGTTGGAACGACGGCGCCCAGGGCGCCTCGCTTGCGGCTAGCTTCCTGGCTCAGTCGTGGCATGCCCGCCGCTTCGCGGACATCGACCCGGAGGAGTTCTTCGACTTCCAGGCGACGCGGCCGCACGTGGCCCTCGAGGATGGGCTCACGCGCCGGATCAACTGGCCAGAGACGGCCTTCTATCACGCGTCGATCCCCGGGACGGACCGCGACGCCGTCCTCTCGCTCGGGATAGAGCCGAACCTTCGCTGGCGCACCTTCTCGGACGAGATCGTGGCCCTCGCCGAGGATCTCAAAGTCGGGCTCGTGGTCACCCTGGGCGCGCTGCTCGCCGACGTGCCGCATACGCGACCGGCTCCGGTGACGGGATCGGCGAGCGACCCGAAGCTCGTCGAGGAGCTCGGCCTGGCTTCGTCACGCTACGAAGGCCCCACCGGCATCGTCGGCGTCCTCCACGACGCCTGCCGCCGGGCGGGCGTGCCTTCGGCGAGCCTCTGGGCGGCGGTTCCGCACTACGCATCCCTCGCGGCGAGCCCGAAGGCCGCTCTGGCCCTCTGTGAGCGATTGGCCGGCCTCCTGGGAACTCAGTTCGACCTCGCGGACCTGGAACGCGCCTCCGAGGCCTACGAGCAGCAGGTAAGCGAGGCGGTCGCCTCGGACGAGGAGACAGAAGCCTACGTCCGCGACCTCGAGGCGCGCCGTGATGCGCTCGGCGAGCAGCTCGACGTCCCGTCGGGCGAGACGCTGGCGGCTGAGCTGACGCGCTTCCTCCGCGAGCACGAAGCGCGCAAGCAGGACGAGGAAGGGGACGGCTAGCCGAAGGTAAAGGCGTACGCCGCGATTCCCGGCGAGAACGAGAGGTCGAGCGCATGGTCGCCGATCTCGCCCGGCAAATCGACGAGCGTGTAAAGCCGGTCTTCGACGACCGGGACGCTCCTGACCGCGTGCCCGTCGACGGACACGCCGACTGTCCCCGTTCCGCCGAGAACGAGGAAGACTCTGTGCGCGTGAAACGCGAGCCGGAGGCGGGCGCCCCGGCCGGCGACGATCCTCTCCTTCTCCACCGTCCAGCGCCCGCCGTAGGCGAGCTCGTCCTGCGGCACGAACTTGGGGATCCTGTAGGTCGCCTCGCGGTCCCGGACGACCGGAGAGCCGACGAAGCGGTCGAGCCGCTCGTAACCCAGATACGTCTCCGGCGTCAGGAACCCGGTTGGCGTCTGGTCGCGGATCGAGCCCGACACCGGGGCGGGCAAGGACTTCTCGGCAAGCAGCGTTCTGATGACGGACTCGCTTCGGGCATATTCCCCCTCGCCGAAGTGCGCATAGCGAACGTGTCCGCGGCGGTCGATGAAGTACTTGGCCGGCCAGTAGCGATTCCCCCAGGCCCCCCACGTCGCGAAATCGTTGTCGAGCGCGACTGGGTACGTGACGCCGAGCGCGCGCACCGCCCGCTCCACGTTCGAGGGGACGTGCTCGAACGCGAACTCAGGCGAGTGGACGCCGACGACGACGAGACCGTCCTTACGGTACGTGCGGTACCAACGCTCCACGTAGGGAAGCGTGCGGAGGCAGTTGATGCAGGAGTACGTCCAGAAGTCGAGGAGCACGACCTTGCCCCGCAACGCGCCGAGCGACAGCGGCGGCGAGTTGAGCCAGCGGTCGATCCGCTGGAAGTCGGGAGCTTGCCCGAAGTCCCGGAGCTCGCTCTCGGGGATCCTGTGCTCCTTCCCGCCGAGGAGATCGTCGAGCTCGCTCTGAGCGGCGGCCGTTCGCTCCAGTCGTTGCAGCGATCGCGTGTAGCCCGGGACGTAAGCGGCCAGCTTCAGGTCGAGGCCGAAGATCATGAGGACGGCGACGCCTGCGATCACGGCGCCGAGCGTCTGGCGGATGCGGGGCGCTCGGGCCCGCAGCGGCCGCAGGTTGATCCCGCTCTGCCCGGCCAGGGCGAAGAGAAGGAGGACGGTGCCAGCGCCGATCGCGTAAGCGACTGTGACGAGCACGGCCTCGACCGAGAAGCGGCTCGTGGCCGCCAGCGTCGCCACCGCCGCGATCACCGGGCCGGCGCAGGGCGTGAATAGAAGGCCGAGGCTCACTCCGAGGAGGAAGCCGCTGCCCGCGTCGCCGGGGCGCCGGCGTCCGAGCGCCCGGAACGGCCGCTCCACGAGCGCTCCGAGGAACGGGAAGAGAAGCGAGAGGCCGACCAGGAGGACGACCGCGATGGCGATGTTGCGGAGCAGGTCGTCGGGGAGGCCGAGCGCCGAGAGGAGGGCCGTGGCCGCAAGTGTGAACGCGGCGAAGCTCGCCACGAGCCCGGCGACGATCGCGTAGGGTCGCCAGCGCCCTCCCACCGCTCCTCCGGCGAACACGATCGGCAAGACCGGAAGGACGCACGGCGAGATCGCTGTCACGACGCCAGCGACGAACGCGACGCCGACGAGGAGGGTCACGCCGAGAAGTTAGCTGGGTGAAGCGCCCTCGGCGGCGGGTTCGGGCTGCGCCGGCGCCTGCGTGGCCTCGCCGGCCTGCGCCTCGGCTTGCTGCTTTTGCTGCTGCTCCCGATGCTTCCGCTTGCGGCGGCGCCGGCGCGCTTTGCCGGAATGCTGCTTGGGAGCGGGGAGGTTGTCGGCAAGCCCGTTCGCAACCTCGTTGATGGAACCGAGGCGCTCCCGCATGCGGTCGACGAGTTGCTGGGCAGTCGGCGTATAGGCCTCGGCCGAGGCGAGAAGGGCCACGGCGACGTGCAAAGGCTGCTCGAGCGCCACGTTGACGAGGCGAGCCGCGTTCTCCTCATGCCGGTGCCCGCGCGAGTTCGTCAGCGCGCCCAGCAGCCGCTTCGCTTCCGGAAGCTCCGAGCTCGCGCGGCGGTCCTGCAGCTTGCGCGTCGCGCGTGCGAGCCGCCACGTCCACCGGGACACGATGTCGGGCGGAGCGTCAACTTTCCCCTCCCCAATCGCGCGCAGCAGGACTCGAACGCCCTGGACGCGGTCCTTCTCCCAGGTCGGCGCGGAGGTCACCATCGTGACGAGGTCGTCGAAGTCGGCACGGTCGACGGTGACCGCGACGCGATCGCCGAGGGCAGAGAGGCGCAAGCGGCGGTTCGGGTTCTCGGCCGCACAGCTCATGAGGAACGCCTCACGGCACTCCTTCGAAGCACGCGCGAGCTTCTCGGCGAAGTGCTGCCGCTCTTCGAATCGCACCTGCCGGCCGGCGATGCGCGCCCACAGAAGCTGCTCGTCGTCGGCCAGCTTGCTGGGATCGACGCGCTCCCACTCGCGCGTGATCACGGCGACACGGCGTCGGATGTCGGGCGTGACCGGGACGAGCCACGGCGCGGGCGAAAGCTTGCGCCGCGCCCGTCGCTGCATCCGCCGCCGGGGCGCCGGCGTGACGCGCGCGCCGGGCCGGTAGAAATCCGCGTCGAGCAGGCTGTGCAGCGTGATCGTCCGCTCGTTGTGCGTGGCCGCGTCGGGAACGAAATCGACGACGACGCCGGCCTCCTTGCGCGGATGGATCCGCATGATGCGCCCGACCCTTTGCTGGTAGACGCGCCGGCTCGCCGTCGGCGCCAGGTGCATGCACACGGTCGCGCGCGGAGAGTTCCAACCCTCGGCGAGGAGCATGGCGTTGATGAGGACGTTGATCTCGCCTCGCTCGTAGGCGGCGAGGGTCTCGGCCAGCTTGACCGGCGGAGTGCGTCCGCTGACGGCCTCCGCCTTCAAGCCGGCGGCGCGAAACTCGCGCGCGAGGTTGTAGGCGTGGTCGACGCCGGCCGCGTAGACGATTCCGGGCGTCTGGTCGAAGCGACCGCGGTAAAGGCTCGCGGCGGCCTGGTTGATGACCGCGTGGTCGAGGACGCGGGCCAAGATCTCTTGGTCGTAGTCGCCGCCGACGATCGGCACGGATGCGATCGCGGCCGCGGGCGGAACGCGCAGGCACCGCAGCGGCGCGATCAGCCCGCGCCGGGCGGCGTCGCCGAGCGGGAGGTCGTCGACCGAGGCGGGGAACACGTCCGAGACCTGCTTGGCGATCAGCTGCTCGGTGGCCGTCATGCCGATGTAGATCGGCTCGGGGAAGCTCCGAATAGCGCGGCTCGTCTTCTCGCCGAGCGCGGTGTGGGCCTCGTCGCAGATGACGAGCTGGTACGCACTGCGGGAGAGCGAGCCCACGTGGCGCGCAAACCAGGCGTAGGTCTGGATCGTGATCGGGTTGCTACGCAGCGGCTCCTGCCCCTTCTCGATCGCGGGACGCAGCCGCTCGCCGTAGCCCTCCGTCGTCAGGTCGCGCGTGAACTGCTGAACGAGAAGGCGCCTGTGGGTGAGGATGAGGACACCCATGGTTCGCGCCGCTTCGACGAAGCCGGCGGCGGCGATCGTCTTGCCCGAAGCGGTCGGATGGCGGAAGCGATAGCGGCGGACCGCACCAGGATCTTTCGTGGACGAGGAAATCTCGCGTTCCTCCTCCGCGAACTCCTCTTCGGGCTCATCGTCTTCGTCGATCTCCTCGGCGGTTACCTGGCCGTTCCCGTTGCCGTTCTCGGGCTCCTCCTCATGGCGGGAGATGAGCTCGGTGAGCATCCCGGCCAGCGCGTCGATCTGGTGGCGGCGTAGCTCCGTGCCCGATGCCAGGCGCGGTGGATGGTCGCCGAGCACTCGCTCGAGCCCCAGCATGAGGGCGTAGCGAATCTTCCACTCAGGCGAGGGCGCGCGCCGGCCCGCGTCCATCTCCGCGAGCCCGTCGTCGAGCGCCCGTCGCCGGGCTCTGCCCTCGCCGAGGGCCTCAGCAGGATTCTCTTCGGGGCGGAGGAAGGGCTCGCCCGCCCAGGCTTCCGCCCGGCGAGCCGCGGCTGCCAAGCCCTCGGCTTCCACCGCAAGGGTCGAATGCTCTATCGCTTCTTGCATGGGAGCAGCGCGGGTGCGCTGCTAGGAACGAGGATGCCGGCGCGAGCTGCGCACGGCCTGCTTCAACTATATCGCAGCGAACGCACCTTCGGGCCTAGGAAGGGCCTAAGACGGAGCCACGCCGCGATCGACGGCGAGCGCCTTCTTGATGACGACGAACGCCTCGTCCTTGCGGCCGCTCGCCTCGAGCAGCTCGGCCAGCTTCGTGTATGCCTCCGCAAGGTATCTGTTGGGATTGCGCTCGAGCATCTCGATCGCGAGCTCATAGAGCTCGAGCGCCCGTTCTCGCTCCCCGAGGTCGGCGAAGACGTCGCCGGTAAGCGTATAGGCGCGCGCGGCGTCTTCGGGCCGGGCGTTCGCCAGGACGCCGGTGACCTGCATCGCGAGCGCCGCCGCCTCTTCCTTGCGGCCGAGCCTGGCAAGGACGCGGGCTTCCTCGATTCGATAGTGGGCGCGCTCGACGGGGTTTCCGGTGCTCGCAAGGAGCGGCCAGCCTTCCTCGAGGAGCGCGAGCGCCTCGTCCGGCCGGTCTCGCTCGAGCTCGATCTGAGCGAGCAGCTGATGCGCGCGCGCGAACCGGGCGGTGTCCTCCGTGAAGCGGACGATCTCGTACGCCTTGCGCGCGTAAGTCGCCGCCGTCTCGGGATCGCCCTGCTCGACGTACAGCTTCGCCTGCGACCAGTAGAGCTGGAGGCGCACGCTCGGGTTGACCGAGTCCTTGCCGAGCTCGAGCGCGCGGCCGAGGATCTGCTCGGCCCGATCGAAGTCCGCGCCGTCGATGAGCGCGTACGCGAGCAGGACGCTGAAACGGACGATCTCCATCGGGTCGGAGCGGCGCTCCGCGCGCTCGAGGCCCCGCTCGAAGACGGCGACGGCCGCGTCGAGGTTGCCGAGCATCGCGTAGGCCCGGCCGAGGGTGTCCTCCGCCGCCGGCCGCTCGGGCGCGTCCGGCCGGTACAGGCCGAGCGCCTCCTCGAGAAAACGGACCGCGCCGACCGGATCGCCCCGTCGATATGCGAGATGACCGAGACCGGCCAGCGCACCGGCGTGCGTGCGCTGGTCGGGCGAGTGCCCGAGGACGCCCTTGAAGAGCTCCTCAGCGAGCTCGAGGTCGTCGAGGCTCAACGCGACTTCGGCCTCGACGAGTGTGGCTCCTGGACCATTGCCCGCCGCCTCCGCCCCCGTAGCGAGATAGTCCTCGGAGACGCCGAGGCGCCGCCCCAGCTCCCGCAGGAGTTGCAGGGAGGGGATGCGATCGCCTGACTCGATCCGGGAGATGTATGCCGGGGAACAGCCCGAAAACGAGAGCTGGCGCTGGCTCAAACCTGCGCGTTCTCGCGCAGCCTTCAGCCGGCGTCCTACCGCCTCCGGATTGTCGACATGAGTTGACTTCTGTCTGGGCATTCAGTCCTTTCGGTTATATACTCAGCGAGTTTCCGGGCCCGGAACTGTCTTTGTCAAGCGGCAGGAAAGGACGGTTCCATGAAATTGCGGCTCATCTTGCTTTGCGCTGCTCTGGGATCGCTGGCGTCGCTCGTCGGCGGTGCTCCCTGGCACTGACTCCTCGTCTGGTGGCGGGGCTTCGGCCCCGCCACTGTTTATACGGCCTGCCGACGATCGCCGTGAACCCCCTTACGGGTGTCAACAGCAACGCGGATCCGAGTCTTACCGAAAACCGACTGCCGAAGCCCTTCCAGAAATGAAAGGGAGCCCGTCTGCGGCGGCGGGCTCCCTGGAGCGTCAACGGCAATGACAATTGTCGGTCAGGGCTATCTCGACCGCGTCCCCCAAAAAGGTATTTCGGTGCCGGGATAGTCTTTTTCCGGTGGACTGGGAGGAGCAGGCCGAGCGGGAGGAAGAGCGCTATCGCGACGGACTCGAGCGTCTGCCTACAGATCCGGATCGCCGCCAGAAGCAACTCGTGCGCGTGGCGATGGCGGCCGGCGGCGCCGGCCTGGCCCGGCTCATGCAAGGGCGGCGCGGCGAGGCGGCGGGCTGGTTCGCCCGCTCCGCCAGGCGGTACCGGGAAAGCTACGACGGCGCTCCGGCAGGAAGCTGGGGCCGCCTGATCGGAGCGGTCAAGGCGAGGATCCTGGCCGGCGACTGGGACGGAGCTCTCGACGACGCCCGGTGGGCGCTCGCCCAGCGGCCGGCGGAGGCGGACTCGCCGATCGGGGCCTACGCCGCCGCATTGGCTGCGCTGACGCTCCGCGAGAACGGCGAGGCGCGGAAGCTTGCCGCCGCTCTCCAGGAACAGCAGGAGGAGGCATTTCCGCGCCCGGTGGCCGACGCCCTGGCCGCGCTGGCCGCCCACGACCGAGATGCATACGCGGACTCGGTGACACGTGTCCTCGAATCGTTCGAGAGCCGAGAGGAAT
>DASQXE010000007.1:0-2369 GCA_035639875.1 Gaiellaceae bacterium
TGCATGGCGACTGTTCGGCCGGCGCTGATTCCTTTCCACATGCGTTTCCACAAGCTGGAAGATTGGCTGTGGAAATGTTGAAAAACGAAATTTCCGCAAATTGCGGGCACGTCCTCTTTCGACCCCTTGACCGCTTGGTACGACACGTTATGGTGCTGCTTGCGCCGAGCACGGAGCGCAAGTAGGTCGAAACCGAGTCCGGAGGCAGTACCCGCAAGGGGAAGGTCAGCGGAAGCGGTGGACGAAAGCGAAACCGGCTCGGCGAATTTTTTTGGTCCCGCCTTCGAGCGGGATTTCGTCTTTCTGAAGCCTTGTCATCCTGGATGAATCGCTCGTCGGCCGTCCCAAAAAGAAAAGTGCGCAATTTGCACACGTGACGTTTTCGGACCCCTTGACGCGTTGTGCCAGCACGTTAGTGTGCTGCTTGCGCCGAGCACGGAGCGCGAGTAGGACGAAGCCGGTTCTGAAGGCAGTACCCGCAAGGGAAAGGTCAGCGGAAGCGGTGGACGGAAGCGAAACCGGCTCGGCGAATTTTTTTGGTCCGACGCGCGGCGTCCGTCCGCGAAGCGGACCTGTGGAGGGGGTTTGGGGGAACCGGGAGGTTCCCCCAACGCACTACGAGGCGTCCGTCCGCGAAGCGGACCCGTGGAGGGTCTGCGGGGACCGCGACGTTCCCCGACGCATTACGATCCGCGCCAATGCATCTGAGACCTCCGAGCATCGACCCCGGCGTCACGTCGTTCATCTGGTCGTTCCTGCTCGCCCTCTTCATCTGGGGCGGGTTGCTCGCGATCGGCGTCAGCCAGGGAACCGCGCTCGTGCTCGCACTGCTCGCCTTCGGCGCGATGTTCCTCTTCATCCGCCTGCGCGGCGGCGACGATCCGGTCAGATAGTGATGCGCGCAGCGCGCTGACGCGCGAGCGCGACGAGCAAGAGCCGTGCGAGCTCGCCGCCGAGCACCTCTTCGAGGCGCTCGAATGCCGGGGCGCGGCCGGAGCCGTCCTGGGTCAGAGCCGCGCAGTGCTCGAGCAGGAGCTCATAGCCGCGCTCGCTCTGCGTAAGCGAGAAATCACGCATGGCCCCATTGCTATCGGCGACCCGCCGTCCCCGGCGGATCCCTAGGAGGGAGCTAAAGCCGCTCCCTGATCGTGCCGAGGGAGCGGCTTCAACTCAACGCCTATCTGGTTGTGACCCTGTCTCGCTCGGAGGCCGGGACCTCGCCGTCCGCGGCGACGCGCTCGCGCGTCACCGGCTCGTCGGCTGCCCGTCCGCGGCCCTCAGGCGTCGTGGCCTGGCGCCTCCGGCCGAGCCGGCCGCGCCGCGTCGTCGTCGCCGGCGGAGCGGCGGCTGCCCTGCGGGGGCCTGTCGTGTCGAAGCTGTAACCGAACACGAGCCCGATGCCGAATGCGAAGACCGGGACGTACTCCTTCAGGTCGTTGACGAGTCCACGGACGTGGATGTCGCCCGACCAAGAAAGCACGTGCCGATGCAACCAGGCGTTCCCAGGCTCGGCCGCGACCACGATCCACAGCGCCACGATTGCGATCGGAACGAAGGCAAGCAGGAAGAACGGCGCCGACAGGCGCGGCATGCCCCACTTCGTCCAGCCGCCGAGCAGCTGCGAGAGGGCCATCAGCAGGCCCGCGCCGGCGATCAGGCCGTAGACGGCCCAGAAGCCGCCCTGATGATGGTCGTTGATCTGCGTCGCGAACCAGACCAGCAGGCCTCCGACGGCTGCTGCGATCAGCGTCGTGGTTGCCCGCGTGAGTCCATACATTCGATCACCTCCGTTGGTACCCCGGTAGATACCCGGGGAGCGGCGTTCTAAAGCCCCAGCCGCCTGGTGTCGAACGAGGCTGAATAGAGCTCGGCGCGAAACTCCTCGAGCGTCCCGGCGACGTCATCGCTGAACACGTGCTCCACAACGCCGATTTCGACGTCGTTGTGGAACGGGAGGTCGACGTGCTCGTGCGAAACGAGGTTCACCGAGGTCCGTTGGCAGGCCGGACAGCGGACGGCGAGACCGAGCGAGCCGTCGCCGGGAGCGAGCAGGAAGAACGACGACGGGAACACGGGACGCGGCTGCTCCTCGGGGTAACAGAAGAAGCTCCACGGCCACTCCCCCGCCTGGATGCGTTGCGCCGCGAGATCGGAGAGCTCGCCGCCGACGAGGTCGAGCCGCGCCGTCATCAGGTTGTAGAAGACGCCGCCCTGCAGTCCGAGCGGCGCCCAGTCGAGGTCGTCGTGCGTGACGAGCCCCTCGTGCTCCTCCCCGCACGTGCACTCGAACAGCACCTGGAAGACCGCGGGATGCGCAGCACCCGGCAAGCGCTCGAGCTGCCGGAACGCCGACAAGGTCACATGCGTCT
>DASQXE010000008.1:0-13896 GCA_035639875.1 Gaiellaceae bacterium
GCCCTTGAAAGGAGCCGAGAGATGCTGCACGAGGTTCACCTGGTACACGTCGCCGCGCGCGATGGCTGCCTTGACGGCCTCGAGCGCAGCTGCGTACTCACGGTTGTCCCAGGTGCGCTCCCAGTCGCCGATCGAAAAGCCGCCTGCCGCCTCCGCGCGCTCGTCCCAGCGCCTAATGCGGCAGGCCGCCAGCGGAAGCGGGCATGGTTCAGGCGGATCGGGAATCGCCGTCCGCCGGATCGCGCCTGAGAGCCCGTACCCGAGGTAGAGCTCGGCGACGACTCCATTCGCGCCGAAGAAACCCTCCCCGTAGAGATAGTCCTCGATCCGCGCGAATGCGCGGTCGGCCTGCCACAGCTCGAGCACGCCGGTAACGCTACCCGGTAGCGCTCATACAATCGGGCCCGTGGACCCGCGGCCCATCGGCATCTTCGACTCCGGCGCCGGCGGGCTGACCGTCCTCCACGAGTGTCTCGTGACGAGCCCCCACGAGGACTTCGTATACCTCGGCGACGGCGCGCGGTGTCCGTACGGCCCGCGTCCGCGCGCGGAGATCCGCCGCTTCTCGCGCGAGATCGCGTCCTACCTCGAAGACCTCGGCGTCAAGCTCATCGTCGCCGCCTGCAACTCCGCCACTTCGGCTGCTCTGCCGGAGCTCCAAGAGCGTCTGACCGTCCCCATCGTCGGGGTGCTCGCGCCCGAGGCACACACGGCGGTGCAGGTCACCCGCAACCGTCGCATTGGCGTGTTGGCGACGAAGGCCACGGTTGCAAGCGGCCGCTACGAGGCCGCGATCCATGCCCTCGACGCGGGCGCGCAGGTCGTGGCCGTTGCCTGTCCTGGCCTCGTCCCGCTGATCGAAGCCGGCGCGCCCACCCACGAGATCGACGCCGCCGTGCGGGAGTACGCGCGTCCGCTCAAGGAGGGTGACGTCGACACGGTGATTCTCGGCTGCACCCACTATCCGCTCATCAAGCCGGTGTTCGAGCGCGTTCTCGGGCGCGCGACGACGCTCGTCTTCTCTGCCGAGGAAACCGCTCGCGAAGTGGCAGAGACGCTGCAACGGAAAAGAATGGAAAACGACACCGCCCACGAGGGTTCGGTGCGGTTCATGACGACAGGCGAGCCGGACGAGTTCCGGGCGCTCGGCGAGCGCTTCCTCCAGCTGCCGATCGCGGGCGTCGAACACGTTGCGATCCGGGACCTGGAGCTGGCCGCGGCGTGACCCGAGGCGGCCGGGGCCCGGACGAGCTCAGACCCGTGGAGGTCATCCCGGACTTCGTCGAGCAAGCTCACGGCTCGGTGCTCATTTCCTTCGGTCGCACGCGCGTTCTCTGTACCGCGTCGGTCGAGGAAGGCGTGCCGCGCTGGCTGGTCGGTACCGGGCGCGGCTGGATGACCGCCGAGTATGGGATGCTTCCGGCGTCGACAGGCGAGCGCACTCCGCGCGAAGCTCGATCCGGCCGCCAGGGCGGACGCACCGTGGAGATCCAGCGACTCGTCGGGCGTTCGCTGCGCGCCGCCTACGATCTGGGCAAGCTCGGCGAGCGCACGATCTGGCTCGACTGCGACGTGCTACAGGCCGATGGCGGCACGCGCACGGCGGCCATCACCGGCGCCTGGGTCGCGCTCGCGCTCGCCGCTCGACGCATGGCCTTCCCAGAGCCGAGCGACCAGATCGGAGCGGTCTCGGTCGGGATCGTCGACGGCGAGGCGCGTCTCGACCTGGACTACGAGGAGGACTCGTCCGCCGAGGTGGACATGAATGTCGTCATGCGCGGCGACGGACAGCTCGTCGAGGTGCAGGCCACGGCAGAGCGAAACGCCTTCACCCGCGACCAGCTGGCCGAGTTGCTCGACCTCGCGGCAGGTGGAATCGACCAATTGGCAGCCATTCAGCGCGAGGCGGCGCGGGCATGACCCACATCCCGGACATCTCTCTCGGAGAGGTCGCTGCGCGGCTGGTGATCGCGGCGGCGCTGACCGGTGCCGTGGGGCTGGAGCGCGAGTTCCGCGAACGCGCCGCCGGACTGCGCACGCACATCATGGTCGGAGTCGGATCCGCGCTCTTCACGCTTGTCTCGGCTTATGGGTTCAACGCGTTCCTGACGTCGGGGGCGAGCGTCGTCCGTGCCGATCCCTCGCGGATCGCGGCGCAGATCGTCACGGGCATCGGCTTTCTCGGTGCGGGCGCGATTCTGCGGCAAGGGCTGTCGATCCGCGGGCTCACGACGGCAGCCGGGTTGTGGGTCGCCGCAGCAATCGGGATGGCCGTCGGCGCCGGCTACTACTCGGCCGCTCTCCTCGCAACCGGCGTCGTTCTGGTCGGTCTCGGCCCGCTGCGCATGGCGGAAGGATGGGTCATGGAGAGGCGCAGGCGCGAAGCCGGGAGCCTCGAGATCGACTTGCGGCCGGACCAGCCGCTCGCGCCGGTCCTCGGCGTCCTCGAGGGGCGCCGCGCCCGAGTCAGCCGTATCCAGCTCGAAGAAGAGGAGACGGGACGCGAGCTTCGGATCGAGGTTGTGCTTCCAGCCGGGGTAAGTGGACGTAATCTCGTCGAGGAGCTGACTCAGCTGGATGAAGTGACGGCTGTCCGTTGGGACGAGTAAAAGCGCTGCTGGCCTCGGGCAACGAGCACAAGCTGCGCGAGCTGCGCGTGCTCTTGCCAGGCTGGGACATCCAGGCGCTCGACACAGAGGAGTTTCCGGACGAGACCGGCGAGACCTTCTACGAGAACGCGCGCGCGAAGGCGCGCTACGGGCGAATGGTCGGCGGCTTCGACCTGCCCGTGCTCGGCGAGGACTCTGGCCTCGAGGTCGAGGGGCTCGGCGGCCGTCCGGGCATCCGCTCGGCCCGCTACGCAGGTCCGCGCGCGACGGATCAAGGAAACGTCGCCAAGCTCTTGCGCGAGCTCGCCGGCGAGAGCGGCGACGCTCGCCGCGCCCGCTACGTCTGCGAGCTCGTGTGCATCGCACCAGACCTGGAGGAATTCCGCGGCACAGGCATCCTCGAGGGCCGGATCGCCGAGGAAGCGCGCGGCTCGGGCGGGTTCGGCTACGACCCGGTCTTCGTCCCGGTCGACGAGGAGCACACGGTGGGGGAGCTCGGCGATGACTGGAAGCGGGAGTGGAGCCACCGCGCCCGTGCCGCGCGGGCCTTGCGGGATGCAGTAGGCGCGGCCCGCTCGGCGTTGTAGATTCTCCGCGTGCTCTTCTCCCATGACACGAAGGCTGACGCACTCGGCCGCTGTCCCTTCTTCGCCGGGCTCTCGCGCGGCGAGCTCCTCGAGCTCGCGAAGGTGACCGAGGACATGGAGGTGGACGCAGGGAAGGCGCTCACACGGCAGGGTCAGAGCGGAAGCGAGTTCTTCGTCATCATCGACGGTGAGGTGGGCGTGACGAAGGACGGTTCCGAAGTGCGGACACTCGGCTCCGGAGACTTCTTCGGTGAGATCGCGCTCCTTGAGGACACTCCCCGAACCGCGACGGTGACGGCGAAGACGCCCTTGCGCTTCTTCGTCCTCACGCGGCAGGCGTTCCGCAGCCTCCTCGCGCATCAGCCCGAGATCGAGGGCAAGGTGACGGCTGCGCTCGAGGAGAGGGCTCGAGCCACGCCCGGCGAAACGTCCTAGGCGACGCCGGCTCCTTCCTTCGTCGCTACCTGCTCCGTGCGCCCGCGCGTGAACCACCAGTTCACCTCGGCGCCGAGCACGATCATGTTCGCCATCAGGTAAAGCCAGAAGAGGAGGAGCGCCAGCCCTCCGAAGGCCTGGAGTGCAACTAGCTCGCCCGACGTCAGCCGGACGAAGATGGGCAACACCTGGAAGCTCGCCTGCAGTAGGACGGCCGCGAGCAGCGCGCCGGGGAAGGTCTCCCGCCATGTCAGCGCCGCGTTCGTGAGCAGGTTGTAAAGGCTCCAGAGGAGTCCGAAGATCAGGGCGGTCGAGAGCGTGAGCGCGTAGACGTAGGAAAGGACTCCGCCGGCGACGCCGGCGTCCTCGGTCAGCTTGACTCCGAGCGAGCCGACGACGAGGGCGACGAAGAGGGCGGCGAGCGAGCCCGCCACGAGGATGAGGACGAGCAGCTTCTGGCGGATGAACGAGCGGTTCGGCAGTCCGTAGACGATGTTGAACGCGGACTCGAGGACGCTGAAGAAGCCAAGCGAGGCCCAGAGAAGGCCGACGCCGCCGATGATGGAGAGCGATGTCGCCTGTTCCTGGATCGAATGGACGACGGTCACGAGCCGATCCACCGAGCTGGCGGGGAAGGAGCGGCGCAGCTCCTCGATGAGGTAGCTCGACTCGCTCTGCTGCCCGGCGAGTGCGATCAGCGAGAGGGCGAGGAAGAGCAGCGGGACGAACGAGAGGAGGGCGAAGTAGGCGATCATCGCCGCAAGATGCGTGCCTCGGTCGTTGAGGAACTTGCTCAGGATCTGGCGCACGCCGCGTGGGAGTGTAAGGCGGAGCCCTGTGGTAGCTTTGCGCGGCCATGGATGCCGCCCAAGCGCTCGCCGACCTGACCGAGATCTCCTCGCAGATCGAAGGGGCGGTCCTTGCCGACAAGGACGGATCGGTAATCGGTTCGACCTTCCGTGAGGAGGCGAAGGGTGATGAGCTCGCGAAGGCCGCCGCCGAGCTCGTCTCGACCGCGGGCGAGACGCGCGGGGAGACTCCGCACCAGGAGCTCGTGCAGATCCAGGCGGCGACTCCGCGCGGCTCTCTGTTCGTGGTCCAGGACGACGGCCGTCTCGTGGCTGCGGTCACTGGCACGAAGCCGACGGTCGGTCTCGTCTTCTACGACCTCAAGACGTGCCTGCGCATGGTGCAGACCGAGGCTGGGGGCCGCGCCACGGAGGCTTCGAAGTCAGAGCCGAAGCAGAAGGTCGGCAAGGCGACGACGACGCGAAAGCGCACGGCACGCAAGAAGGACGAGGATGAGAGCTCGTAACGTGCTCGCGCCGCTCGTCGTGATCACCGGGGCCGCCGCGGCAGGCGCGGTATGGCTCCGTCGCGGGGTAGCTCCCCGCGAGCACGTGGATCTCTACTTCGCCGACGGTTCGATGATCTCGTTCACGCCTGGCTCGCCCGAAGGCGATCGCCTCCTCCCCATCGCGCGCCGCGTGCTCGCGTCGACGCGGGGATGACGGACGCGGAGCTCGCGCGCCGGCTCCGCGAGCACGCCTTTCTCGAGGGAAACTTCGTCCTTCGCTCGGGCAGACGCTCGCGCTACTACTTGGACAAGTACCGGTTCGAGACGCACCCGGACCTCCTGCGAGAGCTCGGGACGCGGATCGGCGTCCAAGCCCGGGCGTCGGCGCCGGACGCGACGCGACTGGCGGGACCGGAGCTCGGAGCTGTTGCGCTCGCGGCCTCGGCGTCGCTTGCGTCCGGCCTCCCGTTCCTAATCGTCCGCAAGGAGCAGAAGGCATACGGCACCGCGCGGCGTGTGGAGGGCGAGTTCGCGGAGGGGGAAGAGGTCTGCCTCATCGAAGACGTCGTTACGAGCGGAGGGGCCGCGGTCGAGGCCGTGCGGGCGCTGCGCGAGGCCGGTCTTCACTGCCGTGTGGTCGTCTGCGTGGTCGATCGCGAGGAGGGAGGGGCCGACGCGCTCGCGCGGGAAGCCGTCCGCCTCGCCCCGATTTTCCGCGCGAACGACGTCATTCGCGCGTGAAAAGACCCGCAAACCCGCATGGTTGCGTCATCTTGCGACTTCCTGTTAGGCTCCCGCGCGGGTCCCTGGCAACCGGAGTAGGAAGGAGAGGGCAGTGACAAAGGCCGATTTCATCGACAGGGTCGCGTCGAAGAGTGGGTTGTCCAAACGTGACGCGACCAAAGCTGTCGACGCCTTTCTCGATTCCATCACCGAGGCATTGCGCCGTGGAGAAGCTGTCTCGTTTACCGGCTTCGGCAAGTTTTCGCCGCAGCAGCGCAAGGAGCGGCAGGGGGTCAACCCACGAACGGGGGAGAGGGTGACGATTCCCGCCGCGCGCGTGCCCAAGTTCTCGGCCGGCAGCGCGCTCAAGCAGGCGCTCAAGGGCGGCTAGCAACACCGGCCCCTCCTTCAGGAAATCCGAATACGAGGGCCGCCGAGCGCGGCCCTCTCTTTGGTCCGAGCCCAGAGGTGCCCAGCCTGACGCTTGCCGAAACGGCCATGTCGGGGCCCTGCCCCGTCGTGTACCAAGGGATGACCTTGAACGCGAACACACGTTCGCCTACCCTGAAGCAATGCAGCTCGCCTTCGACGCCGCAGACCGGCTCGTCGAGCTGGTGGAGGAACGGCGTGGCCTCGTGTCCGCCGAGGAGGCCGCGCGCTTCCTCTTCGCTCTCGAGCGCGCGCCGGTCGGGCTCGCACGCAGCTTGCTCGAAGACGTCGTCGCCGGCGACACCCGCCTCACGTGGCGTGGGGACCGGATCGGCCTGGCGGTCGAGCCCGGCGAGGACCTGCCGTTGGAGACTGCCCGCTACGTCGTCGTCGATCTCGAGACCACGGGTCTTCGTCCCGGACAGGCGGCCATCTGCGAGATCGGAGCCGTGCGGATCGACGGGCTCGTGCGGGCGGGCACCTTCCAGACGCTGGTCGATCCGGGGACTCCGCTTCCGCGTCTGGTCACGGCCCTCACCGGGATCGAGGACGCGGATGTCCGCGAGGCCCCCGGCGCTGCCGAGTCCGTCCGAGCTTTCCTCGCGTTCGCGGGCGATGCCGTGCTCGTCGCGCACAACGCGCGCTTCGACATCGGCTTTCTCGACCGCGAGGTCGAGCGCCTCACCGGACGCCGCCTGGCCGCTCCCGTCATCGACACGGTGGTGCTCGCGAGGCGACTGCTCGCGGGTCGGATTGCCCGTGCGAGCCTGGCCTCGCTTTCTTATTTCTTCGGCACGTCGGTGCGTCCGTGCCACCGCGCGTTGCCCGACGCGGAGGCGACGGCAGAGATTCTCATGGGCCTACTCGGCCTCGCGCAGGAGCGCGGGGCGCGTACCGTGGCCGACGTCTGCCGCTTGGCGGCGCCGAGAACGCGGCGTGTGTATGCGAAACGCTCACTCGCCTTTGGGAGCCCCTCGCGGCCCGGCGTTTACCTCTTCCGCGGCCCCGGTGACGAGGTCCTCTACGTCGGGCGGGCGCGCGATCTGCGGGCCCGGTTGCGCTCCTACTTTCGGACCGAGCGCCAGCGGCCCGCGGTTGAGGCCGCCCTCGCCGCGGTAGAGCGCATCGAGTGGCGGGTCCTGGGCTCCGAGCTCGAGGCCGCCCTCGAGGAGCTGCGCCTCATCCGTGAGCTTCGTCCTCCGGCGAACGCGCGCGGCGCGAGGCCGGATCGCTACGTCTACTTGATCGCCGATGCGCGCAAGCGTGACTGCGTCACCGTGACTCGGAATCCCACCGAGCTCGGCCCGATCCGGAGCCGCCGGCGGGCGGAGCTCGCCGCCCGGGTGCTGCAAGGAGCGACGCCGGCCGAGCTCGCCCTGCTCACGTCCGGCGGGCCGTTGCCGCGCCTCCGCGCCAAGCTTCGCGACCTGTCGGATTCCCTGCGGTACGAAGATGCGGCTCGCCTCCGGGACCGGATCGCAGCGCTCGAGCAGGTCGTCGCCGAGCTTGCGGAGCTCAACCGCCTTCGGGCCGCGGAGCTGGTGCTCGTCGTGCCAGCGCTCCAAGAGCGCCACCGGCGCGCCGTCTTTGTCGCTCACGGCCGCGTGGCAGCCGTTCGAACTCTCCCGCCCGGGCCGGGCTGCGCGCTCGAGCTGCAGGCAGGTCTAGCCGAGGCGCGCGCGCGGGCGACCTCCATTGCTCCTGAGGATGCAGACGAGCTGCTGCTCGTCGGCTCGTTCTTGCGCCGCCCGCCCCCGGAGCTGAGCGTCTTCCGCTTCGAGGACGCCGCCTCCGGGTACCTGATGCTCGATGGCCGAGCAGCCGTGGGAGCCTGAAACGCCCGATGAGGATCTTCCGCAGGAGCCCGGAATTCCCGGCGGGCCGCCCGACGAGGAACCCGAGCGTGAGGGGGGCATGAACGAGCCCGAGTCGCCCGCGGATCCGCATGGGATCGACGCTCCAGGCTCTCCGTCAGAACCGCCGCCCGTGGACTGATCTAAGCTCAGTGCATGGAGAAGCACGTCGAGGCCGACGCCCAGTCGACGGTCTCCACCTTTCCCGACCGGGTCGCCGAGGAGGTCGACCGAAAGCGCAGCCAGTTGCTTGTCGGGCTCGACCCGCGCCCCGAACTCCTGCCCGTCGAGCTCCGCGGCGAGGCGCACCGCAGCCGCGCGGCGGCCGCAGAGGCGTGCGCGCGCTTCTGTCGGGGACTCGTCGATGCTGTTTCCCCGTACGTCGTCGGGGTGAAGCTCCAGCTCGCGTTCTTTGAAGCACTCGGCGCCGACGGCGTGCGCGCGTTCGAGGATTCATGCGCGTATGCGCGGGCCGCCGGGCTCCTCGTCGTCGCCGACGGGAAGCGCGGCGACATCGGCTCCACGGCGCGGGCATATGCGGATGCGTATCTCGAGCGTCCCGACGGCGGCACGCCCACGGTCGATGCGCTCACCGTGAATCCGTACCTGGGAACCGACTCGATCGACCCGTTCATCGCCGCCTGCCGACGCGCGGGCACCGGCCTCTTCTGCCTCGTCAAGACGACGAACGCGGGCAGCGCAGACATCCAGGACCTCGCCCTGTCCGACGGCCGGCCCCTCTGGCACCACGTCGCCGCGCTTGTCCACGAGTGGGGCGAAGGATTGGTCGGCGACCGCGGTCTCTCCAGTGTGGGAGCAGTCGTCGGTGCGACGTATCCGCGTGCGGTGGCCGAGGCGCGCCGGTTGATGCCGCAGGCGATCCTCCTCCTTCCGGGGATCGGAGCGCAGGGGGCGACGCCGGCTGACGTGGCGCGGGCGTTCACGAGCGGGCCGGCAAGCGCGCTCGTTCCCGTCTCGCGCTCGGTGATCTATGCGTTCCGGGTGGACGGAGCCGACTGGCGCAAGGCCGCCGCTGCTGAAGCAGCGCGTCTGCGCGGTGAGGTCTGGTCGGTCTCAGGATGGTAGAGCCCGAGTCACGGCGAGCCTGGGCCGCGCGCCTGACCGCCCCGGTCGCGTTCTTCGCTGCTGCGACGCTGCTCATCATCCTCATCGAGGCGGGACTGCACGGCGGGGAGCCGGCAACGAGCGGGTCGACCCCGACGCTCCTGACGCCCACCACGTCCGGACCGACGACCACCGCCAAGAAGAAGAAGAAGAAGATTTACCGGGTGAAGAGGGGAGACACACTCGAGTCGATCGCGGCCAAGTTCAACACGACGGTCGACGATCTCCTTCAGCTCAACCCGAACGTCGACCCGCTGGCGATCACGCCGGGCCAGAAAATACGCGTTTCGTAGGAGGAGCTAGCGCTTGCCGCGGGCGGCGCGCAGAGCGTGAACGCCGGCGAGGGCGATCGTCATCATCGGGTTCCCGAGAGAGCGGACGCGAACGGCCCCGGCCTGCAGTTCCCGCTCGCGGCGGGGGATCATGAGGTTGTGCGGCGCTCTGCCGAGCGAAACCATCCGCTCCCGCCCAGCGCGCGCGTTCCCACCCCAGACGAACAGGCGTGTGGGGCGGAGCTCGAAGCCTCCGAACGCGCCGAGTTGCACCTCGAGCGCGCGCTCCCGACCGCGCACTCGCGTCGCGCTCACCCGTCGCTCGATGCGGCTCATCTTCCCTCCGACTCTATACGCTGGCTCCTCGTGAGGCGCCTCGCGCTCCTCCTCGCTCTCGTCGCGCTTCTCGCACCGCCGGCGCCTTCCTGGGCCGCGTCCAGCCCGCCCGAGACGCGGGCCAAGGCCGTCCTTGTCGCCACGGGTAGCGGGGACATCCTGTACGCGCGTGGGGCGGACCGGCGGCGGCCGATGGCGAGCATCACCAAGCTCATGACCGCGCTCCTAACGCTCGAGCGGGCGAGGCCCGACGCGGTCGTGACGATCCGGGGCGGCGCTCCGTCCGTCGGCGAATCGACGTTCAACCTCCGGATCGGGGAGCGCCTGCGCGTGCGTGACCTCCTTATCGCCGCCCTCGTCCAGAGCGCGAACGACGCGGCGTACGCCTTGGCGAACTATGTGGGTCACGGGAAGGTGGGAGCGTTCATCCACCGCATGAACACGCGGGCGCGGGAACTCGGCCTGAAGCACACGCACTACACCAGGCCAGACGGGCTCGACGCGCACAGCAACTTCTCCTCCGCGCGCGACATCCTCGCCCTCGCGCGCGTGGACATGGAGAACCCGCTCTTCCGGCGCATCGTGCGCCGGCGCGGGGGCGTGGTCGCCGGCCGCCAGCTCTACGCGTGGAACGACCTCCTGAAGTCCTACCCGGGCGCCATCGGCGTGAAGACAGGGCACACGGACCGGGCCGGGTGGTGCGAGGTGGCGGCTGCGCAGCGCGACGGCACGCGCGTATACGCGGTCGTGCTCGGGAGCCCGAGCCGGGCGCGGCGAAACCGTGACCTGGGCGCCCTCCTCGATTGGGCGTTCGGCCAGTACGGGCGTGTGCGGCTGGTCGAGCCCGGAAAGACCTACGCAACCACGTCGGTCCCGTTCTCGGACGGGCCTCTGCCGCTCGTCGCCAGGCGTGGTGCGACCGCAGTTGTCCGGCTGGGCCGCCCGCTCGTCGAGCGGATAACGGCCCCGGCCCGCGTCGATCTTCCCGTGTCGCGCGGGCAGCCAGTCGGTGAGATCCGAGTCTACGACGGCTCCCGGCTGATCGCCCGCCGTCCGCTCGTCGCGGCCCTGGCGGTCGAGGAGCCGAATCTCGGGCGGAGGGTCCGGTGGTACGCTGGCCGTGCTCTCGACGAGGCCGGCGACATGCTCGGGAGCCTCTCGCCCTTCTGATGATCGTCACAGTCACGCTCAATGCCGCCGTCGACCGGACGTTACTCGTCCCCAATTTCCAGCTCGGACAGCGACACCGCGCGAGTGTCGGCCTGCAAAGCGCGGGCGGCAAGGGCATCAACGTCGCGCGCGCGCTGAAGCGGCTCGGCGTGCCCGTCGTCTGCACGGGCCTCGCGGGCGGTCGCAACGGCACGCTCCTCGTCGAGGAGCTGACACAGGAGGGAATCCTCAACGACTTCGTTCGCATCAGGGGTGAGTCGCGCACGTCGACCGCCGTCCTCGATCCGACGTCGAACGTCTACACGGAGATCAACGAGTGGGGGCCCGAGATCGCCGACGACGAGCTCGAGATGTTGCGCGAGAAGCTCTCCTACCTCATGCAGGGCGCCGAGTTCGTGGTCTTCGCCGGCTCGCTGCCTCGCGACGTCGATCCTGGTTTTTACGGCGAGATGATCCGTGAGGCGGCGCGGCATCACCAGCTCGCGGTTGTCGATGCCGACGGGGAGCCGCTTCGCCTCGCGGTCGCGGCCGAGCCGTATCTCGTCACGCCCAACCTGCGCGAGGCCGAGGCGCTCGCGGGCCACGAATTCGTCGACGAGGAGGATCTCACGACTGCTCTCGACGAGCTCGCGGATCTTGGCGCGCGCAACGTCGTCATCACCCAGGAGGCCGGCTGCTATGCGCTCCTGCGCGAGGACCGGGAGGGGGTGCGCCTGCGTGCACGCGCTCCCCAGCTCGAGCCCGTCTCGACGATCGGCGCCGGCGATTCGCTGCTCGCTGGGTTCCTCGCGGCCAGGGTGGCAGGTCGTTCCTTCGAGGACGCGGTTCGGAGCGCCGTCGCCGTCGGCGCCGCGTCGGTGCTGGAGGCCGGCCCAGGGCGGTTTGACCCACGCGAGGCGAGCCGCCTCACGCCGCTCGTCACCGTCGATCGCCTCGAACGCGTCGCCTCTTAAGGACATGGCCGGGTGCCTGGGCACCGGGACATGCCTTTCGCTGATGCGCCTCCTCCACAACGCGATCGACAAACCGCGCTTGCAATCATGATTCGCGCCAAGAGAGACATGGCCCAGTGCCTGGCACCAGGACATGACTCGTCTGGCCGAGGTGTGGGCGTCGCGGGGGGTTGGTACGATCGGTGCGAATGAGCCTCGAGCTGCGTCCGGACGATGTGGAGCGGCTCCTCGCGCTCGAACGCAAGTTCGCCAAGGAAGGGCTGACGTTCGACGACGTCCTCCTCGTCCCGGCCGAGTCGACCGTTCTCCCGAGCGAGGTCTCGACGCACACGCGCCTGACGCGCCAGATCGAGCTCGAGATTCCGATCGTCTCGGCCGCGATGGACACCGTCACGGAGGCTCGCATGGCGATCGCCCTCGCTCGTGAGGGCGGGATCGGCATCGTCCACCGCAACCTGTCGGTCGAGGCACAGGCCGCCGAGGTGGACAAGGTCAAGCGCTCCGAAGCGGGCATGATCGTCGAGCCCGTGACCCTGCGCCCGCGCGACCGCGTGGCCGACGCCCTCTCGATCATGGAGACCTACCGCATCTCCGGCGTGCCCATCACGGATGAAGTGGGAAAGCTCGTCGGCATCCTCACGAACCGCGACCTGCGCTTCGAGGACGACACCTCGCGGCCGGTCGCCGAGCTGATGACCGCCGAGAACCTCGTCACCGTGCCCGTCGGAACGACGCTCGAGGAGGCCCGCGCAGTCCTGCACCACCACAAGGTCGAGAAGCTTCCCGTCGTCGACGACGACGGCCGCCTGAAAGGCCTTATCACGGTCAAGGACATCCAGAAGCGCATCCAGTACCCGCATGCGACAAAGGACGAGCGGGGCCGTCTGCGCGTGGGGGCCGCCGTCGGAACAGGAACGGAAGGAATCGAGCGCGCAGACGCCCTCGCCGCCGAAGACGTTGACGTGCTCGTGGTCGACACCTCGCACGGGCACTCGCAGGGCGTCGTCGAGATCGTCCGCGAGCTCAAGGGCCGC
Source organism: Gaiellaceae bacterium (assembly GCA_035639875.1). GTDB lineage: Bacteria > Actinomycetota > Thermoleophilia > Gaiellales > Gaiellaceae > JAIBJP01. The sequence goes on from DASQXE010000008.1 coordinate 12,824, forward strand.
TACGACGTTCCGGTCATCGCCGGCAACGTGGCCACCCCTGAGGCCACCGAGGCGCTAATCGATGCGGGTGCGGACGCGGTCAAGGTCGGGATGGGGCCCGGTGCGATCTGCACCACGCGCGTCGTCGCGGGAATCGGCGTTCCGCAGGTCACAGCCGTCTATGACTGCGCGCAGGTCGCTTCGCGCCACGACATCCCGCTGATCGCCGACGGCGGCGTCAACTTCTCGGGGGACATCGCCAAGGCGATCGCCGCCGGCGCCGACTCCGTCATGGTCGGCGGCCTCCTCGCGGGAGTGGACGAGAGCCCGGGCGAAGTCGTCTTCCACCAGGGCGAGCAGTTCAAGGAGTACCGCGGCATGGGCTCGCTCGGCGCTATGCGCGAGCGCTACTCGAGCGACCGCTACTTCCAAGCCGACGTCGAGGAGATCGCCAAGCTCGTTCCCGAGGGAATCGAGGGCCGCGTCGCCTACAAGGGGCCGCTGCGAAACGTCGTGCACCAGCTCGTCGGCGGTCTGCGCCAGGCGATGGGGTATTGCGGCGCGGCGAGCATCGACGAGCTGAAGCAAGCACGGTTCGTACGCGTGACCGCGGCCGGCATGCGCGAGAGCCACCCGCACGACATCGCGATCACGAAGGAAGCCCCCAACTACCGTCCCGGGAGCTAGCGCTGATGGGCGAGGTCGTCCCGCTCCCGGTCGCCGACGAGACGCCCGAGGAGCGCCCGGTTCTGGTCGTCGACCTCGGCGGCCAGTACTCGCAGCTCATCGCGCGCCGCGTCCGCGAATGCCGTGTCTACTCGGAGCTCGTCGGCCACGATGCCCGAGCCCAGGCGCTGGAGGCGCGCCGCCCCCGCGCGCTCATCCTCTCGGGCGGCCCGGCATCGGTGTACGCCGACGGAGCTCCGTCCGTCGACCCGGCGCTCTACGAGCTCGGAGTTCCGGTGCTGGGGATCTGCTACGGCATGCAGCTGATGGCGCAGGATCTCGGCGGGCGCGTCGAGCCCACCGGCGTGTCCGAGTTCGGGCGCACGCATGTGAAGACGGAAGGCGGCGAGCTCTTCGCCGACCTTCCG
>DASQXE010000009.1:0-5223 GCA_035639875.1 Gaiellaceae bacterium
TTCGTACGTCCACGCGAGCTTGCGAGTCGAGTCGAGCGTGTAGTGCTGGTCGCCGAGCTCGCCGAAGAGGCGGAGGCTCTCCTCGAAGAGGCGCCGCGCTCTCATCGGATCGGCTTCTAAGGCGGCATGGCCGAGCAGGTACACCGAGTAGGCGGCGCCCCAACCATCCCCCAGAGCGCGATGGAGCGCGAGCGCTTCTTCCGCGCGTAGCCTCGCCGTCGAAGGATCTCCACCGTCGAACGCGAGGGCGGCCGCTCCGTTGAGCGCTTCCGCGCGAGCCGCCGTGGGACGCTCGTCGGCCTGGAGCGCGCCTTCGAGACGACGCCGCCCTTCCGCCAGGTGGCCTCGCATATCCCAGAACCCCCACACTGCTCCCGCCAACCGCAGGGCGAGCTCACTCTCGCCTGAGGCCTCGAGCCGGTCGAGCGCGGCTCGCAGGTTGTCGTGCTCGGGCTCCAACCGGTCCAACCACTGCCCCGACCAGTGGCGCCGCAGGTGCGGTTTCGCCTCCTCGGCGAGCGCCAGGAAGTGCTCGGCGTGGCGCCGCCTCACCTCATCAGCCTCGCGCGACTCCTCGATTCGCTCCGCTGCGTACTCACGGATCGTCTCGAGCATCCAGAAGCGCTCCTCGGTGTGGCGGACGAGGCTCTTGTCCACGAGCGACTGCAGGAGGTCGAGGTCTGCCTCTGCGACCGCCTCTGCCGCTTCGAGGGTGCATCCGCCTTCGAAGACGGCCAGGCGGGCAAACAGGCGCTGCTCTCCTTCGTCCAGCAGGTCGTAGCTCCACTCGATCGTGGCTCTGAGCGTCTGCTGGCGGGCCTCGGCGTCGCGTCCGCCCTTGAGCAGGTCGAGCCGCTTGGACAGGCGCTCGAGGATCTGCGCCGGCGAGAGGACGCTCGCGCGGGCGGCGGCCAGCTCGAGCGCGAGCGGGAGGTTGTCGAGGCGGCGGCAGAGCTCGGGGATCATCTCGTCCGCTGCTGTTTGCGCGCGGGCGCAGAAGAGCGCGACCGCCTCTTCGTCGCTGAGCGGGGGCACGGCGTACTCGACCTCGCCCCGGATCCGGAGAAGCTCACGGGAAGTGATGAGGAGCTTCACGTTGGGGCAGGCTTCCAGCAGAGAGCCGAGCTCTGGCGCTGCCTCGACCACCTGCTCCAGGTTGTCCAAGAGCAGCAGGAGCTCGCGCTCTTGGATGTGGTCGGCGAGACCGTCCTTGGCGCCGAGCGTCTGCGCAATCGTCTCGCTCACGAGCGCCGGATCGCGAAGCGAAGCGAGCGGAACCCAGAAGACGCCGGCCTTGAACTCCGGCACGAGCGCGGCCGCGGCCTCGATTGCCAGGCGCGTCTTGCCCGAGCCGCCAGGCCCCGAGAGCGTGAGCAGGCGGGCGCCGTCCTGGAGGAGCTCGGTCACCTCTCCCAGCTCACGCTCGCGGCCGACGAAGGAGGAGGCCGGCCGGGGCAGGTTGGTGTTCGAGATCGTCTTCAGGGGCGGGAAGCGCTCGGATCCGAGCTGGAAGAGCGGAACCGGCTCGGCGAAGTCCTTGAGGCGGTGCTCCCCCAGCTGCGTGAGCCCGTCCCGACCGGCGAGCGCCGCCGTCGCCGCCGAGAGGACGACCTGACCGCCGTGCCCGCAGGCGGCGATGCGGGCGGCGCGATGCAGCTCGCGCCCGGCGTAGCCCTCGCCGGTCAGGCGCGCCTCGCCCGTGTGCAGGCCCATGCGCACCGTGATCGGTCCTGCCGCCAGCGCCTGCTGGCCGGCGGCGGCGGCCGCGAGCGCCGCGGGCGGATCGGCGAACACGTACAGGAAGGCGTCCCCCTGCGTGTCCACCTCCACCCCGCCCTGCGCGGCGAAGGCCTCGCGCAGCAGGCGGCGGTGGTCGGAGAGCGCCTGGACGTAGCCCTCCTCGCCCAGCTCCTCGATCAGGCGGGTCGAGCCCTCGATGTCGGTGAAGAGGAAGGTGACGGTGCCGGAGGGAAGCTCGCCTCGCATCGCATCATCATGACTCAGCGCGGCGACCTCTAAGGATGTCCCCCCGCGCCCGGGATGTCGCGGCGACGGTCCCGGTGTGATGGTCAGGCGGTCAAGACGATAGTCGCCTCCTTGTTCGCGATGTGAGCTGAGCGGCGGTGGTCGTTGTCGCGTTCGATCGCGATGACGAGGGTGGCGAGGTCGCGGTAGCCGATGATCTTTCGGAACTGCTTCTCGGCCTCGAGCATGCCGGCGGCGGTCCAGCGCAGCGCCATCTCGCCCGACGACCAGTGCTTCACGTTGCGCTGGGTGCGGCGGACGATCTCCAGCATCGACTCGCATGGATTCGTGCTCTCGAGGGTGCGCTTGAGCGAGCCGGTGACACCGAGCCGGGTGAGGGTGAGGGTCTCTTCCATCCCTTCGCGCAGCGAGGCAGCGGCACCGGGGTACGTTCGGTCGAGCTCGCGGGCGAGTTGGCGGAGCTGGTCGAGCGCGCGCGCGTGGTCGTCGAGCGCCCAGGCTCGCCGCAGTCGCTGCTTCACACTTGGCCGCTCGCGCTCGGGCAGATGGTCAAGCACGTTGCGCTCCTTGTGTCGCACACACCGCTGCACCAGCGCCTGGCCGAAGACGTTGCGGATCGCCTTCCTGAGCGCCTTGGCGCCATCGATCACGAACCCGATCCCCTGCTCGGGGTCGAGGCCGCGCCCGACCAGGTCGGCCAGCAGCGCGGTGGCGACGGTCGCGTTCTCGCTCGAGCCCTCCCAGAGCCCGAGCGGGATCTTCACGCCCTCGGTCGTGATCCCGAGCGCGACCACGTTCGTGCGCCCCTGCAGCTCGAGTCCGTCGATCATCATCACCGCCAGCCTGAGGTCGTCCAGGCGCCGGCTCATCAGTTCGCCCAGGGCCACGCGCGTCCGCTCGACGAACGTGCGCGAGACCGCCGAGCGCGACGTCGACCGCGCCGCCCGCTCGACCTCCGAGCCGACCGGCTCCTGCGTGCGCCGGTAGCGGCGCGTCGAGACCCCAGACAGCATCCGCTCCAGCACCGACTTCGTCAGCGGATCACGCTCGGCAAAGTACGCGTAGGTCTGCAGCCCCACCTCCGCGCTACCGTCGGCGCTGCGGACGCGGGGCCGCTCGACCGCGACGCGCCGGCCGCCCAGCGTCACTTCGCCCGACTCGTGGCCGTGACGAACGGCAGAGCGGTCAGGGTCGTGCCTGCCCTTCACCCCGACGACCTCGACGACTTCCTCTTCGAGCAGTTCGGCCAGCACGCCGAGCCCGACCCCGACGCTCAGCGCCAGCAGCCCCTCCTTTGCCGAGCCCACCAGCTCGCCCAACGCTTCCTGCACCCGCGGCGGCAGCGCGAGCTCGCTGATCGCCTCGCTTGTAGCGACCTGCTCCCGCGATACGGTCTTCATGGCGGTTCCTCCTCCTGTCGATTGACGACTTCGCACTCGCCACGGTCGCGAGGCGACCGGACAAGGCGGGAGGACCGCCACCTCAAGTTCTACGAGCTACGGGACAACCTCCTTCAAGCTGCCGTTTTGGCTCAGCCACCCCTTCTACGCGGCGTTGCGGAACCTGCCAGCGCGAGCCACCAGCGTCGGGGTAGTCCAGCGGCCGCGCGCATTTCTTCGATCCAGCCCGTACGCTTGAGCTCGAGCACTCGCATGCAGTCGAACTCGGGATCGGCCCGCTTGCTGAGGAAGTGCGCATCGAAGGCTGCTAGCGAGGCGAAGTCCTCCCCGCAACCGCAGCACTGGTTCAGCGGAACGCGGCGGTTCGGGTTACGTGAAGGCATGTGTCTCCTAACTCGTTTCATTTAGCCCACCGAGCTGAGCAGCCGCTCCTACCGGCGGGGTTTGCGCCGATGGCCGATACGGTGTGCGAGCGGGGCCGGGTCCGGGCCTGGAGAGCCGCAGCTCCGGGCCTGCGTACGTCCGGCCCCGCTCCTTCTCGCCAGCCGCATGGAGCCGCCAACCAGAACTCTCATTCCTCGGAATGACGGTGTCTATGGGCCGTTTGTCACGGTGTCCATGGGCCGTTTGTCCTGGAAACTCCGGAAGGCGACGGCCCAACTGTTCGCATCACTTTTGCCGATGCCCGAAGGCGTTCGCGAGCTCGACGTGACCGACGCGGAAGCCAAACGGCTTGGCGGCCGGCCCGTGGCTCGCCGAGGTCGGCGTCCCAAAACCGGCGCCCGCTAGCCAGCTTCCCGGACGCTGGCGGGGCAGTCAGCACCGCAGCACCGACCGCCCCACTCGATATGCGTCATTAACGAGGGGACCGCCCCCGACAAACGTTTGGAGGGCGCGAGACTTCCGGTCGAACGCAGTGACATGGCGCTCGGTTGAGCCTTGTGAGCCGGGGCCGGCGCGCCTGGGCTCTGCGGCTAGCCGACGCGCCGCGGCGGGGGAGGTGCCGTCGCCCCGACTCCAGTTTGATATCGGCAGGCCAACCACAAACGTAAGGAGTTCGTCAAGGCTGGGCTAACTCGCGTGTTAGGCAAACCGTTGCGCGGCATGTGATCAGAGGAGCCGGAGCCTCCCGGGGGAGAGGAGCGGCGACGCTCCGGCTCCGTACTGCCTCGTTCCCGTCCGAGGGCTACCGAGAACCTGGCTCGCGCTCCCTTTAAGGTTTAACGTCCGTCTATCGCGGCGTCGGACTGTTTGGCTCGCGCCGAGGTGGACATCTGCTCAGTGGCGGCCAAGGCGGGTTCGCTTGAGCGCCGCACTTGGGACGCGACGCCGAGGAGAGGGGAATGCGTCGACGCCTTGGCCGCTTTTTTGCGTCCACATGATTAGACCTCGGCCCATCGGCAACCACCCCACTGAGCCGAGCGACCCTCTCCCTTACCTGACGACGGTCGCCGCCAGGCCCCCTCGCAGCGATGCCCCGGGTGTTGAGAGTCAATCCGTCCACACCGTCGCAGGCGTAGAAAAAGGCGACACGGAGGTGGAGATGCGACAAGTGAGGCAGTTGAATGAGACGGAGGAAAAGCGGATCAGGCTCGGCGCGATGACCCGAGTGTGGGTGTCGGCGCTGATGGCGGCTCTTGGGGTGATCGGGTTCCTCCTCGGCGCAGGCTCGTTCGCGCTCAGCGCGACGCGGACGGACGCAACCGTCAACCTCCGCAAGACGAAGCTCGGCCCGGTCCTGGTGAACTCGAAGGGGCACACCCTCTATCTCTTCAAGAAGGACAAAAACGGCAAGAGCTCCTGTACCGGGAGCTGCGCGACCTCCTGGCCGCCGTTG
>DASQXE010000010.1:0-2457 GCA_035639875.1 Gaiellaceae bacterium
CCAAGAGCCTCACAACTTCCGGCGGTCATAGCGGCGGGGAAACACCTCTTCCCATTCCGAACAGAGCAGTTAAGCCCGCCAGCGCCGATGGTACTCGGAGGGAAACCTCCCGGGAGAGTAGGACGCCGCCGGTTTAGTTCAGGGCGCCTTCGGGCGCCCTTTCCTGTTTAGTTCAGGGCGCCTTCGGGCGCCCTTTCCTTTTAGGTGGGCGGCTTCGAGTCGACGAGGATGGCGGCGAGCAAGAGGATCGCCATGGCGACGGAGGCTTCGCCAAGGAGGGTTTTGCCGAGGCGCGCCGGCCACGCCGACGGACCTTCGCGGACGAGAGCGGGGCGCGCGACGAAGTGGTGGAACGCGCCCCACAGCAAGGCAACGCTCACGAGCCCGATCTTGACGAGCAGGACGCGCCCGTAGCCCGCGGTCCAGAGGTCGCTGACCGCGGGCAGGCGGACGACGCTGAGGTAGATCCCTGCGCCGAGGAGCGCCGCGATGAGGAGCGTGGCCAGGCGCGAGAAACGCACGAACACCTCGCGTCGAAGCGCCGGCGCGAGCGGCCAAACGCACACGGCGAGCACCGCGAGCCCGCCGACCCAAAGCAGCGCAGACGAGAGGTGAACCCAATCCGCGAACTCGGTCACCCGCGAGGATCCTTTGTCGGCCGCTTGGTGTCCCGAGAGGGACAGTCCGGATGCGAATGCGAGCGCGAGCACAAAGGCCGGCCAGAGGAGAACCACGCGGTCGAGGAGCCAGGCGAGGTACACGAAGACCGAGACCGCGACGAAGCCCATCGTCATCGCGGTGAACGCCGACCCGAGGCGCGTTCCCGCCGCGATCGGAGAAAGGTCGGCGTACAAGAGGCGCCCGAATGGAAGCTGCAGCGCACCCTCGGCCCGAAGGATGAACCCGACGATCCCGACCTCGAGCGTGGCGACGACGCCGAGCCCGATGAGCTGGTAGAGACGCTGCGCGAGCGCCGGCGGGACGCCGCGGAGCACGACGAGCGCGAACCCGAGGCCCCCGACGACGAGGGAGAGCGACAGGAAATACGCCCACCGGACGACGTCTTCGGCCTTCGTCGGCCCAGACGATCCGTACGCCTCGGTGGGTGGCGGGGCGGCCACGCGAACGCCGAACGTGTAAACGCCCGAAACTGCGTGCCCGTCTGAGGCGAGGACGTGCCAGCGCACCGTGTATGCGCCCTTCGCCAGCTTCCGCAGGGGGGCGAGCACCACACGCGTGTCCGCCCCCGACGCTGCGACATCGGAGACGATCACGCCGCGCGCGTCTCGCACGACGACCGAGTCTGGAAAGGCCGTGACCTCTTGGTCGAAGCGGAGGACGACGGCGGCGGGCCCCGTCGCCAGCCGCTCGCGGTACCCAGGGTTCTCTTGCTTCAGGGTCGCATGAGCGAACGCCACGCCCGGCGCGGCCAGCGCGAGAAACGCGACAAGTGCGGCGACGCACCTCCTCATCGGTGTGGCTCGCCTGCGACGGGTGACAGGTGCCCGAAGATGGGCGCGACGTCTCTGTGCGCGTAGAGAAGGACTCCGACGACGAGAAACGTGGCCGCGAACCCGGCCCCGAAGACGAAGGACCGCGGGCGGAACGTGCGCGCGAGCGGGAAGATCGCGCCAACGACCATCACCCATCCCATGCTGTGATGGATGAAGGCCGAGCGAGAGAAGAGCCACGGATTCTGCTCGTGCACGAGCGACGCGAACCCCGAGACGACGAGCGCGAGCGCCGCCGTCATGTGCCAGTACGGACTCGAAAGCTTGCCGCGCGCCAGAGCGAGCTCGGCGCCGCCGGCCAGCATGAGCACCTGAGCCCACGCTGAGTGAGCGACCATGTGCAGGGTCGAGTTGGTGAAGAGGATCATCACCGGCCACATCCCGATCCCCATCAGGAATGCCGATGACGGCCACAGGTACGCGCGCCAGGGGCGTCGGTTCCAGACTTCGGTTCCTACGATCGCCTCGCCGAGAAGGCAGAGTCCGAGCACGAGGAAACCCGTTGCGAAGAGCCAGTGGACGAACTCCGCCGAGGGCTGCATCACCGGTCTTCCTCGAGGTCGTCGACGAGTCCCGGCGCGACGAGCGCGCTGAAGAGCAGGCCGACGATGATGACAAGCAGAGGCGGCTCGACTGCGAGCCACCAGAAGCCCTGGCCGTGCGGATGCAGGATCGTCAGGCGATAGGGCTGGACGATTCCCCAGACGATCCCCGCGAGGACGGTGAGAGGCCCGAGCGCTTCGACCGCCCGGGCACGGGCGGTGCGGCGGACACGCAGCTTCTCGAGGGAGACGGCAGGCTCGGCGCGCACCACCGATAGGAATACCGCGACGCCACCGGCCTACGCAAATGCGTCAAGACGTACGAGGGGCCTAAGAGCTCGGAGTTCTCGTCGAGGCGCGGTGTCCGGGACAGCCGTCGAGCCCGCCTACAGGCTCGACCAGGC
>DASQXE010000011.1:0-2209 GCA_035639875.1 Gaiellaceae bacterium
CGCTTGTAGCCATAGATCCAGTAGACGGGATGCTCGTGGCCGTCGAAGCGGAACGCCGCGGCCAGTAGCTGCGGGCCGAACCCGCGCGCCTGTAGCTCGCTGCCCACGGTGTGGACGCTCGTGACGACGTCCTCGAGCTCCGGGTCGCGGACGATCAGCCACTCGAAGCCGTAGCGGTCGGAGCGTTTCTCGATCTCGGAGCCCGAGTCCCTGGCCGCCGCGTGGAGGAGCTCGCGCATGTCGGCGTCCGCCTGGGTGAACTCGCCTGCCGAGAGCGGCTTGTAGACGATCGCGCCCGCGCCCGCGAACCTCAGGCCGACGTCCGTCTCGAGCGTGATCGCCGCCGTCGTCAGCGCGAAGAGCCGCTCTTCGGCCGGAGCCTTGAGCTGCTTCCGGCCGAAGAGGACGTCCCTGAGACCCACTACGCCAAAGGCACCGCTCGGGGTGCCGACGTCAGGAGCGATGGGCTCTGCCCGTCGCTCCGTCTGAACCGACCGGTCGACACGATGGCGGAGACCACTACGCTGTCGGCCGCCCCATCTCACGGGCGATCTCGCCCAGGGCCGCGAGGCGCTTCTCGAGCGGCGGATGGTCCATGAAGAGCTCCGCGGTCCGCTCCCTGACGGAGGTCGGGATGATGAAGAACGCGTTCATCCCGGCCACCTCGCGGAGGTCGCGCTGCGGGATCCGCATCATGTCGCTCGAGATCTTTTGGAGCGCGCTCATGAGGTACTCGGGCGCGCCGGTGATCAGCGCCGAGCCGCGGTCGGCGGCGTACTCGCGGTAGCGGGAGATCGTCCGGATGAGGACGAAGCTGATCGCGTAGACGACGATGGAGACGAGGGTCACGACGAGCCACACCGGCACGGCGTTGTTGTTGTTCGAGTCCCGGCCGCCGCCGAAGCCGCCGAAGAACCCGGCGTACATGCCGATCCGGGTGAGCAGGGCGGCGAGCATCGCGAAGAAGCTCGCCACGGTCATGATCAGGACGTCGCGGTTCGCGACGTGTGAGAGCTCGTGTGCGAGGACGCCCTCGATCTCCTTGGCGTCGAGCCGGCGCCAGAGGCCCGTCGTCACCGCGACGACCGCGTGCTTCGGGTTGCGGCCGGTCGCGAAGGCGTTCGGAACGTCCGTGTCGACGACGGCCACCCGCGGCTTCGGGAGATCGGACATGGCGCACAGCCGCTCGACCATGTCGTGGAGCTCGGGAGCCTCGTGCCGCTCGACGATCTTCGCGCCGGACGCGGCGAGGGCAAGCTTGTCGGAGGTGAAGTACTGGAAGAAGGCGATGCCGATGACGATCACGAGCATCAGTCCGAGCCCGGCATTCAGGACGTAGAAGAGGACGAGAGCGAAGGCGACGTAGAGGAGGCCGAGCAGGCCGCTCGTGAAGAGCATCCGCAACGTCAGCCCCGCGTCGCGACCGTAAGCCTTGCGTTTCATGCTGGATCAGTGCTCCTTGAAGGGGTCGCGGAAATTGTAGTTTTGCCGCTGCTGCTAGCGGCGGCTCGACCCGAACCTTTGACGTAGACTCGCCCGCTGATGCGCCTCCGGCCGGTGATCCTCGTGACCGCTGCGCTCACTCTCGCCGGCTGCGGTGGCGAGCAGACCGTGTCGCCGAGACCCCAGACCGTGGTGGGCTCCGTCCCGACACAGTCCGCGCCCACGACGACCTCGACGACGTCGAGCGGAGGAGGCGGTGGCGGCGGGACGCAGACGACGACCGGTGGCGGAGGAGGCGGCGGCGGAGGCGCGGCCTCGGGCAAGGCGCTCTTCGCGAGCAACGGCTGCGTGAGCTGCCACACCTACAAGCCGGCCGGCTCGAAGGCCAGCGTCGGGCCCGACCTGGACAAGCTCGCCACCTACGCGAAGACGGCGAAGAAGCCGCTCCCGGCGTTCGTGCACGAGTCGATCGTGAACCCGAATGCCTACGTCCAGCCGGGCTTCCAGCCGAACGTCATGCCCAGCTTCGCGTCACTGTCCAAGAGCCAGGTCGACGCCCTCGTCTCGTTCCTGACCAAGGGAAGCTGAGACTCCCGCCGGACTTCCCCGGCGCGGTCGACGCGTTCGCGTGCGACCTCGACCGCACGCTCGTCCCCGAGGACGGCCTCCTGCACCCGCGCACCCGAGGCGCGATCGCCGCCGTCCGCGCGGCCGGGATCCACGTCGTCCTCGTCACCGGCCGGATGTTCCAGTCGATCCGCCCGTA
>DASQXE010000012.1:0-3647 GCA_035639875.1 Gaiellaceae bacterium
CGGAGGCGAAGTGCTCGAGGACGCGCTCGACGCCGTCGTCCGTCTTGTACGGGTTCGTGCGCGTCGTCCCGAGGATCGTGCCGCCGCGGGGCAGGATTCCGGAGATCTCCCTGGGGCCGAGCGGCATGAAGCGACCTTCGACGAGGCCGCGCCAGCCCTCGCGGACGCCGACGACTTCGTGCCCGCGCGCGAGGGATCGCCGCGTGACCGCGCGGATGACCGCGTTGAGGCCCGGACAGTCCCCGCCGCCCGTGAGCACGCCGACCTTCGTCGCCACCGTTCTAACTTCGCGCCGGGCCGGTCGTCTTCTCGGTAAGAGTGAAAAAACCGATGCCGAAGGCGGGAGTCGAACCCGCACGGGGCCAAGCCCCACTGGATTTTGAGTCCAGCGCGTCTTCCAGTTCCGCCACTTCGGCGCGGTCCATGCGCGGGACATGGTATCGGGACAGAGTTGCTGGACGTCCGGAGCGTCGTCATAATCTCGCGCCGAGAGAGGAGCGGCACAGCCTGGCGTGCACGAGGGTGCCCGCTCGCACGTATTGAGCGGTGCTCGCCGGGCGGAGCGCCGAATGAATTGTCGGGCAAAAGAGGAGGCGCAGTGAAGAGAAGCACAGTTTTGTCGGTGCTGATCGCGCTGGTCGGCGCCCTTGCTCTTCTGGCTGCCGGCTGCGGCGGTGGCGGAGGCGGGGGCGGCACCACCGGCGGGACCAGCGGCGGTGGTGGGAAGACGGTCAAGATCGTCTCCGACCTTCCGCTCCAGGGCTCGACTGCCTCGCAGACCGAGCAGATGAACAACGCCGTGAAGCTGTACCTGCAGCAGATCGGCAACAAGGTCGGCAACTACACGATCCAGTTCGAGGCGTTCGACGACTCGACGGCGGCGAAGGGCGCCTGGGACGAGGCGACGTGCGCCGCGAACGCCCGCAAGTACGTCGAGGACACCTCGATCATCGGCGTCATCGGGACGTACAACTCCGGCTGCGCGAAGATCGAGGTTCCGATTGCGAACGAGGCGAACCTCGCGTACATCAGCCCGGCCAACACCGGCGTCGGCCTGACGCACGTCGGCCCCGGATCGGAGCCAGGCGAGCCCGAGAAGTACTACCCGAGCGGCACGCGCAACTACGCGCGCGTCGTGACCCCGGACGACGTCCAGGGGAAGATCGACGCGAGCTACATGAAGGACAAGCTCGGGGTCACGAAGGTCTTCATCCTGGACGACAAGGACGCCTACGGGAAGGGCGTCGCCGACGCCTTCGAAGCGGCGGCCAAGGGCATCGGCCTCACGGTGGCGGGCCACGAGGGCTGGGACGCGAACGCCCAGAACTACCGGGCGCTCATGACGAAGATCAAGTCGACGGGCGCCGACGGCATCTTCATCGGCGGCATCTCCTGCTACAACGGCGGCCAGCTCGTCAAGGACAAGGTCTCCGTCGTCGGCGACAACGACGCGGTGAAGATGATCGTCTCCGACGGGTTCGTCGTCGACTCGCTGTTCGACGAGGCGGGGCAGGACAATGTCGAGGGCGTGTACGGAAGCGCTCCGACTCTCAACCCGGAGGACCTGCCGGGTGCGGGCAAGGAGTTCATCGCCAAGGTCAAGCAGCAGTTCGGTGCACCTGAGGTGTACACGGCGTATAACGTCGCCGCGCTGCAGATGATGCTCGCCGCGCTCGGGAAGTCCGACGGAACGCGGGAAGGCGTCACGAAGGCCTTGCCCGGCCTGTCGGCCGACACCGTCGTCGGGCCGATCACGTTCGACGAGAACGGCGACCCGAAGGACAAGTTCGAGTCGATCTTCCAGGGCAAGAGCGGCGCCTGGACGTTCGTCGAGCAGTTCAAGGCTCCGTCCTAAGGTCGGAAGCCGTGTCTGGTGAGAGGGCCGGGCAGTTGTACCGGCCCTCTCACTGCGTCATAGTCTGCGGCCGTGGCGACTGCTGAGACTGCAGCGCGGCCCCTCTCCGCTCGGCGACTCCCGCCCGTCTCGCAACTCGTTCTGTCGGCCGTCGGCGTTCTCCTCGTCATCGCCGTCTTCGGCTGGCTGATCAAGGAAGCCGTCGAGTCGCCCGACCGCTTCCTCGAGGTCACGTTCATCGGCTTCACGAACGGCGCGATCATCGCGCTCGTCGCGCTCGGCTACACGCTCGTCTACGGGATCATCGAGCTGATCAACTTCGCGCACGGGGACAACTTCATGATCGGGACGTTCGAGACGCACTCGATCATCCGCGAAGGCGCCTTCCAGATCCCGCTCTACCCGACGACGTTCGTCCTCGGGATCCCGCTCGGGACGGCGGCGCTCGCCTCATCGTCCGGGGCCAAGCAGGCGTACGCGATCGCTATGACGATTCTCTTCTCGATGCTGCTCTGCATGACCATCAACGTCACCATCGAGCGCATCGGCTACAAGCCGCTACGCAACCAGCCGCGACTCGCTCCGCTCATCACCGCGATCGGCTTCTCGTTCCTACTCCAGAACATCGGCCTCATCTGGAAAAGCGCGGGCCCTCAGCCGGTCGCCGACATCCTCCCGAAGGGCGAGATCTTCCACTGGCGTTCCGCGAACTACGAGTGGCGCGACCTAATCGTTCTCGGCGTCGTCATCCCCCTGCTCGTCGGACTCACTTATCTCATCCGGAATACGCGCTCCGGCAAGGCGATGCGCGCGACTGCCCAGGACATGGATGCCTCCGCGATGATGGGCATCAACGTCGACCGCACGATCTCGTTCACGTTTGCGCTCGGAGGGGCGCTCGCCGGTGCGGCCGGCGCCATCTACATGATGTACACCGGGACCTCGAAGTTCGATCTCGGCTTCCAGCAGGGCCTCTATGCCTTCACGGCCGCAGTGCTCGGCGGGATCGGGAACCTCACGGGCGCCGTCTTCGGCGGCGTCCTCCTAGGCATGATCGCCGGTTACAACGACGGAGATTTGCTCTTCAACATCGGCGCCCGCTGGACCAGGACGGTGATCTTCGCCATCCTGATCCTGATTCTGGTCTTCCGTCCCCAAGGCCTCCTCGGGGAGCAGACTCCGGAGGGCCAGTGACCACCCCGGCTGCACGTGTGCGGGCGCCTGAGTGGTTCGCCGGTGACACGGCGCGTCGTTGGGCGCTTCCACTCGCAGCCGTCGCCCTGATCGTCAGCTACCCGCTCTGGGCGCTCAAGGATCCCTTCGCGAGCTTCTTCGTCGACAAGCTCGGGCTGGACATGGACACGGCCTTCCAGATGGCGGTCTACGTCATGCTCGCCCTCGGCCTCAACGTCGTCGTCGGGTACGCGGGCCTCCTCGACCTTGGCTACGTCGCCTTCTTCGCGCTGGGCGCCTACACGCTCGGCTGGTTCGGGTCCGGCCTCTTCTCCACCCGGAACCTCCACTTCCTGGATGTCGGCAACAAGGCGCTCCCCGGCATCCACCTCAGCTTTTGGGTTGTCGTGCCATTGGCCGGACTCTTCTGCGCCATTGCCGGGATCATCATCGGCTGGCCAACCCTTCGCCTGCGCGGCGACTACCTCGCCATCGTCACGCTCGGCTTCGGCGAGATCATCCCCGACGTCTTCCGGAACGGAGACAGCATCGCCGGCCACAACCTCACGAACGGAGTGCGGGGCGTCACCCAGCTCGACCGCCCCGGCTTCGGGAAGAC
>DASQXE010000013.1:0-3979 GCA_035639875.1 Gaiellaceae bacterium
GCTCGCGAAGTACCCCCCGGTGAAGCCCCCGGCGAAGCCGATCGTGATCGCGAAGATGATCGAGGAGAGCGTCGTCGGGTTGAGGTAGATGTTCCCCCAGCCCGGCAAGGTCGTCGACTGTATGACGAGGCAGGCGGCGTAGAAGCCGTAGAAGCCCGTGAAGATGAGCATCAGCCCCATTAGGGTCAGATGCAGGTTGTGTGGCCGGAATGTGCGCGCGAGGCCGTCGCGGGTGAACTTGCCGATCCGCGGCCCGAGGTTGAGGAGGACGCCGAGCGTGAAAGCGCCGGCGACGCCGTGGACGACCAGGCCGGCGATCGAGTCGTGGAAGCCGTAGCGAACGTTGAGGAAGCCGTAGGGACTCCAGCCCCAGGCCGCGTCGAGGATCCAGATGACAGAGCCGAGGATCGAGCCGAGCACCAGATAGGCGGAAAGCCGTACCCGCTCAATGAGCGCGCCCGAGAGAATCGATGCAGTCGTCCAGGAGAAGAGGAGGAAGGCGGCCCAGAAAACGCCCGAGATGTGATCGGTCAGGTTAGGCCCGAAGTTCGCCGCCCACGGGTAAGTCGTCGAGCAGAAATTGCCCATCGCCACCTCGGTCGCGTGCGCGGAGTTGACGAAGTCGCTCGCCTTGAAGGGGACAATTCCTGTGCTGAAACAGCCGTAGATCCACCAGCCGAAGTAGTAGAACGTCGGCGTCACGACGGCGATCGTGAGGATGTTTTTCATCGCCGTCGACATCACGTTCTTCCGCCGGCCGGCGCCCGCCTCGTACGACATGAAGCCGACGTGGATCAGCCACATGACGACGACGGTGTAGTAGTAGAACTGCTCGGACAGGACCTGGCTGTCGAGCGTCAGCTTGTCCGAGAGCTCCTTCGCCGTCGGTGCTTGCGCGAGCAGCCAGCTCACACCGCCGAGAAACGAAACGACCATCGCCTGACCTTTCCGATCAGCCTGCGACCTGGCGTTGCGTGGACTGCGCGAGGCTAGAAAGCGCTATGGAGTCGCACAATGGCCGCTGACGACACTTTGGCTGTTGGCGGCTGTGCGAATCGCACACACCGCTAGGTGCCCTTCCTCACCTCGGTCACCTGTCCAGTGTCCGCGTTGACGAGCACGAGCGTGACCCGCGTTGTCGTCCCGCTCGAGTTCTTGATCCAGAAGGACACGGCCCAAAAAGGCCTCGGCGGAACCCCCCGGCGGACGAGGCGAATGTTGTGGCCCTCGGGCGTGAAGTCGACCTGCGGCCGCGCGATCGCAACCGCGCGACCCTCGCTGATCCGGGCACCGCCGCGATCCAAGACCCGCGTAATCACGAGCCCGATCGCGATCAGCGCGACCATGAACGCGACGCGCGTCCACGTGACCTGCCGCAGCCGCTCGCCGAGACTAGGCCGGAACGCGGTGTCGCCGGTAGAAGACCCAGGCACGGAGCGCAAGGTAACCGAGGAAATGGGTCAAGAACGTCAGCTGAATCCACCAGAGCTTGTGGCGCCAATCCATTCCCTGTTCACGCGTCTCGATCCAGGTCAGGTAGATCGCGATGGCCCACGTGAGCAGCAGAACCATGGGATAGATGCCCAGCAGCAAGAAGATCAGCATGGGGCCCAGTCTGTAACAGCGGGCGTCTGAGCGCAACCCGAGCATGACGCAGTCGGTCGTTCAAGTCACAATCGGCTCTCATGTCCGCGCAGGACGTCATCGAGACGGTGGCAATCATGCTGGGCGTCGGCCTGGTATCGAAGCTCGCCGCCGACTTCGCGCGCCTGCCGCAGATGCTCATACTGCTCGCGGCAGGGGCGCTGCTCGGCCCGTCGGGCCTTGATGCGATCGACGTTCCGCTCGACTCGCTCGGCGCTCAGCTCGTCCTGACTATCGGCGTCTCCTTCATCCTCTTCCATGGAGGGCTGCAGCTTTCGGCGCGCGTCCTCGAGCGCGTGGCCGTCGGGCTCGTGCTGCTCGTTATCCCCGGCGTGATCATCACGGCGGTGGTGACCGGAACGGCGGCGGCGGGGCTGTTCGGCCTCCCGCTGACGACCGGCCTTTTGATCGGAGCGGTGCTCGCCGCGACCGATCCCGCGATCCTCGTCCCCCTCTTCGACCGCATTCGCCTGCGGCCGAAGGTGTCGCAGACGATCATCGCGGAGTCCGCCCTCAACGACCCCACTGGCGCGGTGCTCGCGCTCGCGGTCGCGGGCGTCGTCGCGAGCGGAAGCCCGTCGCTGACGAAGCCGCTCACGGACTTCGTCGTCGATCTCGGCGTCTCCACGGTGCTCGGCTGCGTCTACGGCGTCGTCCTCTCGGCGGCGGTCTCGAGCCGCCGGAGCGGGATCTGGCGCGAATCCGCGGCCATCGCCGTCATGGCCGTCATCACCGGAAGCTTCTTCTCGATCGACTCGGCCGGCGGCAGCGGCTACCTGGGCGCCTTCCTCGCCGGGTTGATCGTCGGGAACATGAGCTTCCTCAAGCTCGGGATGCACTCGACCCACGAGCTCGAGATGCGCGTGCTCGTCAGCAACGTCGCCGACGTCATGGTCATGTTCGTGTTCATCACCCTCGGCGCGAACCTCCCGTGGCGGTCGATTGCGGATCATCTCTTCCCCGCCTTGGGCGTGATCGTCGTATTGATCGTCGTCGCGCGCCCGCTCGCGATTCTCACCTGTCTCCTGCCCGACCGCCGCGCGCGCTGGACGAAGCAGGAGCTTCTCTTCCTCGCATGGACGCGCGAAACGGGCGTCGTGCCGGCCGCCCTCGCCGGGATCATCGTGGCCATGGGCATCGCTCACTCCGATCTCGTCGTGACGACGGTCGCGTTGGCGGTCGTCGTGACGCTGAGCGTGCAATCGACGACAAAACGCTGGCTCGCCGGGCGCCTCGATCTGCTCGAGGAAGGCGAGTACGTCGGCGGGCCGCCGGTCGTTAGCGAGGCCTCACCGTCCGAGGCGTCGCTGTGACGATCAGGGCAAAGCTCTATACGGCGCTCGTCGTCGGCATCGCCGGCCTCGTCCTCACCGTGAGTGTTGGGATCTGGGGGATGAGCCGCCTCGGAGACCGTTTCGACCGCGTGCAGAAAGCCGCGGACGCGCAGGCCCTCGCCCTGCAACTCAAGTTCGACGTAACCGATTTCAACGGCTGGCAGACGGCATACGGCTACGACAACGGGCGCAGTCGGCCCACCTTCTTGCGCTCAGTGGCCCGTTTCCGAACGGATCTCGCCCGCGCGAAGCGGGGGCTGAGGCGGCCGGCGGAGAAGAAGGCGCTCACCGGCATCACTGCAGCCTTCGACGACTTCATGGAGCTCGACCGGCAAGCGTTTGCGGCGTTGCAGGCAGGCCGCGGGGACGAGGTGCGGCAGCTCTTCCTCGGGCCCGAGATTACGAACTTCTCGCGTGCGGCGGCCGCTGCGCAGACACTCGCCTCCTACGAGAAAACGAGGGCGGCTTCGGAGGAGAAGTCCTTCAAGGATGCACGCCGCGACGCCTTGCGCCTGCTCGTGATCGTGAGCGCGATTGCCGCCGTCCTGATCGCCATCCTCCTCGTGACCGCGAATGATTTGGCGCGCTCAGCCGAGCGCGCCCTCGGCGCGTCTGCTCCACATTAGTGCTCCGTAGCCGATGGGTTTTCAGATTGGCGCGTTCGCAGGGCGGGAACGGCGTTCATGTGAACGCAATCCTGACGAGGCTCGCGACGCTTCTTCACGAGTGCGAGCACCACGGCCCGCTCACCCCGGTCGAGACCCTGCCGGGCGCCGAGATCTGGCGCTGCGAAACGTGCGGGCGTGAGGTCCTCTACGCGGACGAGCTCGATCCGCTTCCTCCGCTCAGTCGCGACGAGGGCTAGCTCCAGGGATACGGCGAGTGCGAGACCGGGTGGAGATCACCCGTGGCGAAGCGCTCGAAGCGGAAAGGGTAGAGGAGGCTCGAATGCTCGCCCACGAGCACCTTCGCCACCTCGCGGCCGACGCCGATCATCTTGT
>DASQXE010000014.1:0-19042 GCA_035639875.1 Gaiellaceae bacterium
GGACTGGCTCTTCCATGCCTTTCAGCCGCGCCGGACGCCGCTTGGCGAACCGCAGCCCGTCGACTTTGCGCGCCAGCCCGACGACCGTTTCGCTCACGAGGATCTGTCCGGGGGCCGCCATGCCGCAGAGCCGGGACGCCAGGTTCAAGGCGCCTCCGCGGTAGCCGCCGTCGACGGGCATGGCCTCGCCGGCATCGAGACCGATGCCGATGCCGAGCGGCAGAGCCGAGTCCGTCCTCGATCGCCGTTGCAGGTCGACGGCACTCCGCAGCGCTAGCCGGGCCGACGTGAACACGGCGAGCGCCTCGTCGCCGCGAAGCTCGATCACCTCGCCGCCGTTGTCGGCGACCGTGTCACGCGCGAGCCGGGCGAACTTTTCCGCTAGCTCTGCAGCTTGCTCGTCGCCGTGCTCCTCTGTGAAATGCGTGTAGCCGCGGACGTCCGCGATCAGAAAGGTGCGGATCTCGCCCCCCGGCGAACCGCGGCTGGCGTTCATTTGGTGATACGAAGCGTACGCCTGCGACGGCGAAGCTTCCATAGCGGAGCCCCGCAGGGTCAGACCCGCGGGGCTCGATCTTCGAAGCGCTAGGGCCGGTGGGACTGGCCGGTTGCGGAATTCGCGGAGCCTGCCTCGCTGTGTCCGTCGCTCGCCGTGTTGGCGGTCGCGGTTCCGGCGGAGCTCGCTCCGCCGCTCGCCGTGTCCGCCGTACCCGTCCCGCCCGCGTTCGGCGTAGGTACGGGGGCGCTGTGCGTCGCTGCCTGACCATGCTGGCCGGCCTGGCTCTTGCCCCCGCTCGCGAGGGTCGAGATGGCCGCGCCCTTCTCGACGCCGGTCAGATCGGTGCTCGTGGCGAGCTCCGAGACCTCTGCGCCCTTGCCGGAGGAGGCCGGCTCCACGGTCACGCCGCCGGACTGGCCGCGAACGTTCGGATGATCGCCCGCATGCTCGTTCGGGCCGACGGATACGCCGACCTTCGCCAGCATCGTCGAGGCGATGTCCTGTGCGGCCCCCGGCAGGGAGCCGGCGACGGCCAAACTTGTCGTCCCGGTAAGGGCTACGACCGCAAATGCGGCCGCGAGCTTCAGCCGAGGCACTGCTGACCTCCTGCGTCGTGTGCTTGTCTCGGTCTGAGACGAGCGCACCGCGATCGCGAGCGCGGCGACCACTTCCTCTTCACGGTCGACATTCGAGGAGGTGGTGTCGGCGAGTTCGGTGACGAAGTTCGCGACGACGGCGTAGCTGGGCGGCGCGTCCTCCGGGCCGATGGCGCCGGCGAGAAGCCGGTCGGCCGTGTTCACGTCGAGCGGCAGGCGCTTCATCTCGCTTTCGAAATCGCGCGAGAGGCTCACGGCGTTACAGCTGTCCCGCGTTCGAGCGTGACGAGCTCGGCCAGGCGCTCGAGCGCACGCTTCTGGATGACGCGCACGGTTCCGGGCTTCCTGCCCGTCACGGCGGCGACCTCCTGGGAATCCAAACCTGCGACCACGCGAAGCAGCACGACCTCCGCCTGCTCCTTCGTGAGGCACCGAAGGGCCGTGAGGGCCTCGCCGCCCTCGATCTCGGCGACGGCTGCGCTCGGATCAGGTCGGCCGGTGAGGTCGCTGAGAGGAACGGGAGCCGTTCGCCGCCGCGCGCGAGCCCGGCGGTAATCGATGAGCCGCCGGCGGGCGATCGTGAAGAGCCAGCAGCGAAAAGCGCGCTCGTTGCCCTCGAAGCGGGTGAGGCCGTCGCCGACGTCGAGCCACACCTCCGAGGTCAGGTCCTCGCCCTCCACAGGTTCCTGCGTGCTCAAGTAGCGAGCGAGCGGCGGGTTCAGCTCGCGGTAGAGAGCAGAGAGAGCCCACTCGGCACCCGTCTGTGCCGCGGCAAGAATCGGTTCGAACGCGCCCTCGTCCATCTGCGGGGTTGTAACACCGCCGCGTTTGGATTTTGCAAAGAGCTCAGGCGGCCGCGGGCGGCAGGCGACGCGGCGCGCCGTACTGCTCGAGCACTTCGGGCACCGCGTACTTGCCGCCCTCGTCCTGGAAGTTCTCCATGATCGCGAGGAGTAGGCGCGCGGTGACCGCCGTGCCGTTCAGCGTGTGCACCGGCTCGAGGCTGCCGTCGTCGCGTCGGTAGCGGACGTTGAGGCGGCGCGCCTGGAAGTCGGTGGTGTTCGAGGTTGACGTGATCTCGCGGTAGCGCTCCTGGCTCGGAAACCAGGCCTCGATGTCGTACTTCTTCGTCGCCGAGGCTCCGAGGTCGCCCGCGGCGATATTCATAACGCGATAGGGGATACCGAGCTCGGCGACGAGCTCCTCCTCGATCGAGAGCAGCCGCTCGTGCTCCTCCGGCGATGCCTCCGGCAGGCAGAAAACGAACATCTCCACCTTGTCGAATTGATGGACGCGGAACATTCCGCGGGTGTCCTTGCCGGCCGCCCCCGCCTCGCGCCGAAAGCATGTCGAGTACCCCGCGTAGTGGAGCGGAAGCTGGTCCGCTTCGAGCTTCTCCTCCATGTGGAGTGCGGCCAGCGTGACCTCGGAGGTGCCCGTCAGATAGAGGTCGTCGCGCTCCACGCGGTAGATGTTCACCTCGTCGGTGGGGAGGAATCCCGTGCCGTACATCGCCTTCTCGAGGACCAGGACCGGCGGCAGCACCGCCTTGAATCCCTTCGCGGTGATCCGGTCGAGAGCGAATCGGTAGATCGCGAGCTCGGTCAGCGCCTCGTCGCCGAGCCGGTACGCGAACCGCGAGCCGGACACCTTCGCGCCGCGTTCCATGTCGATCTCGCCCAGCTCGAGGTGGTCGCGGGGTTGGAAACCGAAGCGGCGCGGCTCGCCGACCCGCTTCAGCTCGACCGCATCGTCCTCGGTGTACCCGTCCGGCGCGCTCGGATCCGGCGGATTCGGGACGACGTCCAGAAGCTCCCGGAACCGCTCTTCCACGTGCTCCAGCTTCGCCTCGAGCTCCTGCAGCTCGGCTTTGACGCCTTTCAGCTCCTCCACCTGTTCGGGTGTCGGCTTCCCCTTCAGCTTCTGGCGGCTGCGGAGCTCCTCGATCCGCGGCAGGAGCGCGCGGCGTTCCTTGTCCACCTCGAGAAGCGCGTCGAATTCGTCCGCGGCGCCCTTGCGCGCCAGCGCGGCGCGCCAGGTGTCGGGATCGGCCCGCGCCGCACGGATGTCGATCATGCGCGGGAGTCTAGGAACGCTTCCAGAACTTGCGCGACTCCCTCTTCGTGGACGGAGGGGCAGACGAAGTCTGCGACGGCGAGCACGCGCTCGTGCGCGTTCGCCACCGCGACTCCGTAAGCCGTCCACTGGAGGAGCTCGACGTCGTTCTCGCCGTCTCCGAAGGCGACCGTGCCCTCCTTCGAGAAACCGAGGTGCTCCGCAAGGAACGCGAGACCGGACGCCTTCGTGACCTCCGGACTGGCGAACTCGAGGAAGAAGGGCAGCGACTTGGAGATGTACAGCCGAGCGTCGAAGGCCGCCTTCATACGCTCCTCCAGGCGGTCGAGCGCCTTCGGCTCGCCCACCGCGACGAGCTTCGTAGGGGGCCGGTCGAGCCAGCGGTCGAGGTCGCCCACGACGTTGATGGTGAGACTCTGGAAGTCAGCGTAGGCGCGGGCGGCCGCCGTCACACGCGCGACGTAGAGCTGATCGTCGACGTAGCAGTTGAGCTGAAAATCCTCGGCCTCGACCGCCGCGATCGTCTCCTTGGCGAGATCGAGCGGGATGGGCTCGTGGCGGAGGAAGCGGCCGCCGGCCTCGGCGACCACCGCACCCTGATAGCAGACGACAGGATCGTCGATACCGGCCTGCTCGAGGTAGGGCCGCGCGGAACGGAACATGCGGCCCGTGACGATCAAGACCCGAGTCCCTGTCGCCCGCACGCGGCCAATGGCGTTAAGCGTGCGGGGGTGGAGGACGCCGTCCTCGGCGATCAGCGTCCGGTCGAGATCGCACGCAAACACCTCGACACGCTGCGGAAAATCCTCGGGGAGGCTCAGCTCTTCTGCAGGAAGGCGACGACGTCGGCTATTTCCTGCGAGTCGAGCTTCGTCGCGTAGTCCTTGGGCATGATGTCTTGGAAGCCGGGCGTGATCTCCGCGCTCGGGTTCGTGATCGACTCGATGATGAACTGCGCAGACTTGCCTTGCAGGCCGGTGTCGAGATCCGGGCCCACCTTCGCAGTCGAGCCCGCCGCCTTGAAGGTGTGACAGCTCGAGCACGCAGGCTGGGCGGTCTTCGTGAAGATCTCCTTCCCCTTCGCAGGATCTCCCTTGGCGACGTTCACCGTCTCTCCCTGGGGGACGGAGCCGATCACGGTCTCGGGCGTAGGCGAGAGAGTGGTCTCTCCTCCGCAGCCAGCCAGGAGAACGCCAAGGGCGAGCGCGAGCAGGAGGCGGCGGCGCATCGGCCGCGAAGCATAACCCCCGAGCAGACGAGGTAGCCCATCACACCCGCGGCCGCCACGTCGTTGGGCGCGTCGTTGACGACGAGGGAGACGGCGACGGCGAAAGCGAACGCGAGCGGAAGCGCGCGCTCCGGAAGTGGGGCGCCCGAGCGAAGGTCGCGGACGACGACCGCAGCGAGCAGGGCGAGGGAGAGGGCGACGGTGAGCGCGGGTCCCGGGGACACCGTTACGCGGTCCCAGGAGATGCGCAGCCGATCGGACAAGTGCGCGGCGAGACTGCCGGGACCTCCGCCGAGCGCCTTCGTGACGTGGCTCGACCCTCCGGTCGCGGCGTCGAGTGCGACGAGCCCGACGGCTACCGCGACGGCGCCCACGAGCGCCGCAGCGAGAGCGCGCCCACGGATCCGCGCGAGCAGACAGCCGAGAACCGCGTAGCCCGCGGCGAGGACGACCGCGCCGCCGCCGTCTGCGCCGAACCGGCTTCCGGCAACCGTCACGAACGCAAGCAGCGCAACGGCTGCGAACGCGACAGGGCCGTAGCGCCTGCCCAGGAGCGCCGCGCCGGCGAGCGCGGGCACGAGCAGGATCGTCTCGAGCAGATTGGTGACGCCGTAGAAGCGCCCGGTCTGCTCGGGCCCCCACGGCGAGTACGCGACCCACGCCGCATCGATCGCCATCGCCGCGAGGTAGAGGACGAGGACCACGGCGAGCGTGGCCCCAATGGCGACCCAGCTGCGCACGAAGTGCGCGATCGGAGCGGCGAGCACGATTGATCCGACGAGCACGGTGAGGACGATCCAAAGGGACGCCGTCTCGGCCGCTCCGAGGATCACGTTGGCGGTGAGCCCGGTGGCACAGCCGAGGATCGAAGCACGGGGGAACACGACGGCGAGGAGGATGACGAGGATGCAACAGACGAGGGTCGAGTAGAGGCGCGCGTTCCCCTTCGCGCCGATGAGGCGATCGAGCTCCGCGACACGCGCGGCTGCGTCGTCGGAGCTGCTCGATCGAAGGCTGTCTTCCTGCCGGAGAGCCGTCGGGGCGATATCGACGATCGAGACGACCCCTGGCAGCCGGGTGGACGTGGACGTGAGGAGGCCGTGGAAGCCCGAGCCGACGACCGCGACCGGATAACGTCGCTCGTTCGCCTGCGTGCCGTCGGCAGGAAGGGCGAGCACGATGAACGGGCCGGATGCGGGGGGAGCGGACGCCGTCTCGACCGAGACGAGCCGTGCTCCGCGCGGGACGCCGCCGTCGAGAAACGAGTTTCGGAGCTTGCCGCGGACCAGGGCCGCCCCGGCCTGTGCGCTGCTCGTCGTCGGACCGTTCGAAGGAACGAGAAGGCCGACGGCGCCGCGGGGGGCGAGGGCTCTCAGGTCGGCGATGGTCAGACCGGGAACGACGACGATCCGAAATTCCTGCGTCGCCGCCCGCGCCGTGCCTGAAGCCAGAGCGAGCGCAAGCGCCGCCACCATCAGGGGTCGGACCATCGGCGCAAGGTACAATTTCGGGTACCCCACCGCCCTAGGAGCTGAGAACTTCCCCATGAAACGCAAGGCTTATGGACGCGACGCCGGCCTGTCCGCGCGCATGCTGCTGACCTCGTTCCTGCTCGGCGCGCTCTACGTCGTCTTCGCCGTCGTCCTCTTGAAGGTCTTGAGCGTGGGCCTTGCGCCGATGCTCCTGATCGTCGTCGGACTCGCGTTCTTCCAGTACTACACCTCCGACAAGCTCGCGTTGAAGGCATCGGGTGCGAAGATCGTGACCGCCGAGGAAGCGCCCGAGCTGCATGCGATGGTCGAGCGCCTCTGCGGGATGGCCGACCTGCCGAAGCCCAAGGTCGCGATCATCCCGACGGATGTGCCAAACGCCTTTGCGACCGGTCGCAGCCCGAAGCATGCCGCGGTCGCGGTGACCGAAGGTCTCTGGCGGCGGCTCGAGCCAAAGGAGGTCGAGGGCGTCCTCGCTCACGAGCTGTCTCATGTCGCCAACCGAGACGTCCTCGTCATGACCCTGGCGAGCTTCTTCGCCATGCTCGCCGCGCTCCTCACGCGCTTCGGCCTCTACGGCGGGATGTTCAGCGGCGGCGGCCGCAACCGGGACGGTGGAACGCCGGTCTGGCTCATCATCTTCCTCGTCTCGCTGGCCACCTACGTGATCAGCTTCATCTTGATCCGGACGATCTCCCGGTATCGCGAATACGCGGCCGATCGCGGCTCCGCGCTCATCACCGGCGCGCCCGAGCAGCTCATGAGCGCACTCCAGAAGATCACGAGCGACATCATGCGGATCCCCCAGCGCGACCTCCGCCAGGTCGAGGGCATGAACGCGTTCTTCATCATCCCGACAAGCGTGAAGTCTTCGGCCGCCGAGCTCTTCGCCGACCACCCGCCGCTCGAGAAGCGGCTCGCGCGCTTGGCCGCGATCGCGCGGGAGATGGGCCGCCCGGTCGACTGAGAAGCCCAAGCTGGCGGCGCCGTGAGGCGCGAGGCAGTCGGCCGAGACTTCGGGCTATCCGAGGTGCGGGCCTCTTGAGCCGTCCGGCAAGGCACTTGTCGGACGGCGCCGGGGGCGTAAGACTCGCGGTGGCAATGCCTACGTTCGGGCAGCGTGAGTCAGCCGACGCCATCCGCAAACGCGTAGGTTCAGATGCGCGTTATGCGCCGTTTGTGTCTCCGCGCGTGAGGGACGCCGAGGCCTCCCGTCTCGCCAGCCGGCGTATCGGTCGCGTGCTCTGGATCGCGTCGCTTGTGCTCTTCGCTCTCGTCGTCGCCCTCGCCATGCTCGTGGCGCTCGGGCTCTGACGGCGTTTTGGCCGAATGTCGGCCGTGGCTTGGCGCTCATCGCCGGGGCCGTCTGCGTAAGCTGGAGGAGATGGCCCACGAGACGGGAAGGCTCGCGCGCTGATGGGCCTCGCCGACGTTCTCTTCGGGAGGAAGAAGCTCAAGGGTGCGAGCCTCGACAAGCTCTTCGCCCTCTCGACCGCGCAGATCACGCTCGAGACCGAGCTCGGCCTGAAGCCGGCCGGCTTTGCGGCCGTCGTCTTCAAGCCGTTGTCCGCCGGCGAGTTCAACCAGGCGGAGCGCGATATCGACGAGCTGCTCGGCGTGGCGGCGCGCGATTCCGGCTCGCAGGTCCGTCGCCGCTCCGACAGCTTCGGCTTCGAGTGGCTCGTCGTCCGCGACAACGACTTCGAGGACCTGGTCACGACGACTCACCTGGTCAGCTCCGAGCTCAGCGACCGCGGCTTCGGCGGTCAGCTCCTGGCCGCGCTGTTCCAGTTCAAGGATGGCGAGCGTCCGGTCTATCTGATCTACGGGTACAAGCGGGGGACGTTCTGGCCGTTCGTGCCGACCGGCAAGGAGCAGGAGCGCGATAACGCGGAGGAGATCCGCCTCAAGAACGAGCTCGAGAGCGAACTGCCGATCGAGCCCGATCTCACGCGCTGGCTCGCGCTCTTCGACGCGCCGCTCGACTGACAGCTGAAAGCGTCCGGCGCGCTGCCGGATTAGGCGTTGAGATCGTCGACGAGCGAGTGCACGGTCGCGATCTGCCGGAAGCCGAGGCGCTCGAGGATCGGCCTCGACATCTTCCCGGCCTGCGCGGCAAGCAGCGGCGTACCGCGCGCGACTGCCGCATCCCAGCGCGCGCGGACGAGTGCGCGGTAGCAGCCACGACCCCGGTATTCCGGGTGAGTCCCGGCGCCAGCGAGGAGCGCGCCGTACTGCGTGAAGTTGACGCCTCCACAGGCCACGGGCCGGCCGTCCACGAAGGAGGCAAAGACGACGACGTCGACTTGTTGGTACTCCTCCCAAGCCCCCCCGAGACCGTCGCGCGCCACTTCGCGCTCCTCCTCGCTCATCCCGCCGATCACAGCCCAGCTGAGCTCGCGCGCCGCTGCGAATTCCTCGAACGTCATCACCGGTCGCACCTCGAAGCCTTCGACCTTCGGCGGCGGTTCGTCCAGCACCATTCCTGCATAGACGGGCTCGCCCGCATCGGGGTGCGCCCCCCGCCGGAGCAGGCGCTCGCGAAGATCGCGCGGCGTTGCCGAATCGCCGATAACCCAAGAGAACTGGCGACGTCCGCGGTCGGCGAACCACGCCCGCACCTCGTCGACGAGCCTCTCGACGTCTTCGCCAAGCCTCAGGCGCAGCGCCAGGCCGAACAGATGGTGCGGGTTTCGTCCGTGTAGCAGGAAGTACTCGTCCCGCTCTTGCCATTGCTGGGTCGGCCAACGCGCCGTGTAGACGAAGGCGTCCTCCGCCAGCCGGCGCGCATCATCGCGCGAAGTCACGAGCTGATTTTCGTGGTTAGAAGCGCCGCGCGCCTGAGTACGTCGAGCTGTACCAGCCCTCGTACAGGCTGGAGATCTTGACCACGTCACCCGTGTGCGGCGCGTGGACGAACTGTCCGCCGCCGATGTAGATCCCCTCGTGCGAGGCGCCGTTGAAGAAGACGACGTCGCCGGGCTGAAGCTCGCTACGCGGGACGTAGCGGCCCATGTGGAACTGCATGTACGAGCTGTGCGGCAGGTAGACGCCGACTTTCGCAAAGACGTACATGACGAATCCCGAGCAGTCGAAACCTGAAGGCGACGCGCCACCCCAGCGGTAGGGCACGCCCAGGTACTGAAGCGCGATCCCGACGACGCCGCCGTGAGTCTGCGGCGGCGGACCGGACGGCGGTGGGCTCGACGGCGGTGGGCTCGACGGCGGTGGAGGCGACGTCGCCGGCGGCGGGCTCGGGCTCGAAGCAGGGGGGCTCGTCTGCTCGGATTGACCATTCGACTTGCTCTGCTGCGTCTGTGAGACACGTGCGCGCGCCGCAGCGGCAAGCCGGGCCTGCCGGGCCCGTTCTTCTGCGTGGAGCTTGGCGATCTCGTCCTTGATCGAGCTCAGGAGGGTCCGTCGCTCCGCAAGTTGCGTCTCGATCGCAACGCGCTGCGCGGAGCGCTCCGCGACGACACGCTGTTGCGTCGTTCGCGCCTCCTCCAGCCGCCGTTCACGCGCCCGTACTTCGTCTCGGTAGCGGGTCACTTCCGCAGCGATGCGCGCGTCCTCGCTCGAAATGCGGTTGACCGAGTCGAGGCGGTCGATCAGGTCTCCGAGGCTCGTCGCGCCGAGGAGAACGGTCAGAGCATCGGGCTCGTCGGATCGGTAAAGGGCAACCACCCGCGCGGCGACGCGGCGTCTAGCGTCGGCCAGGTTGGCGCGCGCGATCTCGAGCCGGCGTTGGTTGGCGTTCAGATCGCGCTCGATCGCTCCCAGCCGCACTTTCGCGCTGTCGTAGGCATCGACTGCGCGGTCGAGTTGCATGTCGATGGTTTCGATCTCGCTCAGGACGCGCTGCGCCTCTGCCTGCTTCGCGGTGATGCGGCCGGGCTCGGCGGCGGAAGCTGCGACGACCGCGAGTGCGGCGGCCAGTGCGAGGGTGAGCGACAGGCCGTAGCGCATGAGCGAGTTTTTCTCGCGGAGAAGCCGAGGAGCTTACAAGACGGTACTTCGGCAAGCGGGCGACAGAACCTTTAGACGCGCCGCGCGCCGTAGTAGGTGGAGCGGTACCAGCGCCCCGAGAGCCGCGAGATCTTGACCACATCACCGCTGTGCGGCGAGTGGACGAACCGGCCGCGGCCAATGTAGATGCCGACGTGTCCGAGGCCGTTGAAGAAGACAAGGTCGCCGGGTCGAAGCTGGTTGCGCGTGACGAACCGGCCGCGGTGGTACTGCATCCAGCTCGAGTGCGGAAGTCTGACGCCGAAGTGCGCGTACACGTACATGACGAACCCCGAGCAGTCGAAGCCCGCAGGGCTCGATTCGGCCCAGCGGTACGGCGTGCCGAGAAACCGGAGGGCGAACGCGACGACGTCGTGCCTACCGGCGTCTTCCTGCGCAGCCGCGAGCTCGCGCGCCGCGACGGCCAGCCGTTCGTGGACGGCCGCGTCGGTCGCGGCGATGAACTCGTCCGGCACGGGTTCGCCGGCAAGGAGGCGAGCCGTCTCGGCGGCCGCTGCGCTCGGAAAGGCAAGGAGCGGGACCAGCACGACGAGAACGGCGAGGCGTCCGGGGCGCATGGCGAGCCGCTTACTTCGGCAGCTCGCTGACGGGCCTCGACCCCGCTTACCTCGGCTTGACTACCTCAAATCAGGGATGAGACCTTCGTGCGTAAAGAGACGTTTGGTCTCTTCCAGCGTCATGTCGCTCGGCGGGACGACGCCGTCGGAGGCCGAGAGGTCGTCATCGGGGAGCCGCTCGCCGCGGCTTCGGACTAGGTCCCACATCTCATCGAGCAGGCCGTCGAGCTTCGGTTCGTCGTCGGCCTCGACAGCAGCGTGAGCCTCGTCGTCGAGCTCGTTCAGGGGCTGGACAGCATCGTCGGGCAGGCGGTACTGCCCCTCGCCCATGAGGCGAACGATCAAGTCTTCTTTTCCTCCAGTTCTTTCTGCTCGCCGCCGGCCGCGAGCTCGCCCTTGAGCCGCTCGAGGTCGTCATCCACCTGCTTGGACGCGGAGATCTGGGCCAGCTCTCGGTCGAGCGCCGTCCCGGTGCTCGCGTAGTCCTCAAGCGTGCCGGCGTCGACGAGCTCGTCGACCGCCGCCGCTCGAGCCTGCATCTGCTCGGTCTTGTCGCGCGCGCGCTCGATGGCGAGCCCCGTGTCCGCCATCTCCTCGCCGATACCGGTGGCCGCCTCGCCGATCCGCACCTGCGCCTCGGCCGCTGAGTACTGCGCCTTCATCGTCTCCTTCTGAGTGCGGAACGCCTCGACCTTAGCCGAGAGACGCGTCTCGCTCTCGGACAGCTTCTCCTGCTGCGCCTCGAGGTCGGTGATCTGTTTGTCGAGCCCTTGCAGCTGTTGCTGCGCGAAAGCCTTGCGCTCGAGCGCGGCGCGGGCGAGGTCCTCACGCCCGGCCGAGAGTGCCGTCCGTGCCTGCTCATCGAGCTTCGGCATCTCCACCTCGAGCTTCTGGGTCTGGAGCTCGAGCCGCTTCTTGGCCGTCACGACGTCGGCGATCCCTTTCTTCACCTTCTGCAGCATCTCGCGCTGCTTCTCGTACGAGTAATCGAGCGTCACGGCCGGGTCCTCGGCCCGGTCGAGCAGCTTCGAGATCCACGCCTTGATGACGTTGGACGTGCGGCTCATCAGCCCCATCTGTTCCTCCGTGGTCGGGTCGCTGGCATCCTACCCCCGCCGTGATCGTGGAACGCAGCATGGATCCGTCCTGGCTCTCGAACGCATACCTGGTCGCCGACCGGCCGGGCGGGACCGGTGTCTTCGTCGACAGCGGCGCCCCGCTCGATCCTCTCCTCAGTGCCGTCGACCGGCTCGACCTCCACATCCCGTATCTGCTCACGACGCACGGCCACGGCGATCACGTCGCCCACCACGACGAGCTCGAGGAGCGGTTCGGCTTGACCGTGATGGCCGATCCCGCCGAGGGCGTGAACGGCGCCGAACCGCTCAGGCACGGGGCGGTCTTCGAGGTGGGAGAGCTGAACGTCGAAGCGTTGCGCACACCTGGCCACAGTCCCGGCGGTTTCTCGTTCGTCGTGGAGGAAGCGTGTTTCACGGGCGATACGCTCTTCGCCGGTTCCGTCGGCGGCACGCGCAGCGCGTTCGACGACGTGCGCCGTTCTGTCATGGACGTCCTCATGGGTCTCTCCCCCGATCTGCGGGTGTATCCGGGCCACACTGAGGAGACCACGATCGGCTGGGAGTGGGAGCACAACCCGTTCATCCGGGTCTGGCGCGGCCTCGACCCCGAGGGCGACGAGCGCTGCTACGTGGCTGGGGAGGAGGCGGCCCTCATCGTCTGGTCGCGCGACTACGACGGCGGCGGCAAGGCGTGGGTGCGCTTTCGCGACGGCCGTGATGTCATCGTCGGCGGATCGAGGGTGGAACGACAGTGAGCTTCATCGTCGAGGAAGGAATCGAGGGCTATGCCGAACAGCACACGACGCGCCCTACTGAGCTGTTGCAGCGGCTGGCAGAGGAGACGCGGGCGACGCTCCAATCGCCCCAGATGCTCACCGGCACGATCGAAGGCCGCCTCCTCGAGTTCCTCGTCTACGCGCTCGGCGCCCGTCGCGTGCTCGAACTCGGGACGTACAGCGGTTACGGCTCCATCTCCATGGCGGCGGCCCTGCCGGCCGGCGGTCACATCGACACGTGTGAAGTGAGCGAGGAGCACGCCGCCGTCGCGCGCCATTACATCGCCGAGGCGGGGTTTTCCGACCGGGTCACCGTGCACCTCGGGCCTGCGCTCGAGACGATCGAGCGGCTCGAAGGCGACTTCGACTTCGTCTTCATCGACGCGGACAAGGAGAACTACATCAACTACTACGAGGCCGTCTTGCCGCGGCTCTCCGAACGCGGTCTCATCGCCGCCGACAACACGCTCTGGAGCGGCCGCGTTCTCGACGAGTCCGACGATTCGGAAGGGACCCAGGCGATTCGGGGCTTCAACGAGCACGTGCGCAACGACTCACGGGTGACGAGCGTAATGCTCTCCGTGCGCGACGGCGTCACGCTCATCCGGCGGAACTAGGGCAACACAGCGGCCTTGAGCAGATCGCGCGGCGGGTCGGCGAAGAGCGGCGTTAATTCGTCCAGCCCAACACGGTGCGTGATGAGCCGTTCCCAGGGATAGGCGCCGCTCGCCAGGAACGCGAGGGCGGCGCGGACCGTCTTCGGGGTGTGATGGAAGGCGCCGCGCAGGGTGAGCTCCTCGTAATGGACACGCGTCGCGTCGATTGGGACCTCCGTTCCCGCCTCGAGGCCGCCGAAGAACACGACGGTGCCGCCCGGCCGGACGAGCCGAACGGCCTCGAGCCAGGCGTCAGGCGTGCCCGCCGCCTCGATGACGACATCAGCTCTGTCGACGCTCCCCGTCCCTCCGCCGAAGGGCGGTACGAGCGCGCGGCGCTCGGGCCGGCCGCCGACGACGACGGGACGCCCGCCCGCGTCGCGGACGCACGCGCAGAGCATGAGCCCGATCGGGCCGGCACCGAGAATCGCCACGGAGTCGCCCTGCCCGATTCCCGCCGCCTCGACTCCGCGAAGACAGCAAGCCAGCGGCTCCACCATCGCGGCGACCTCCGAGGCCACCGAGGGAGGCACGGGGAGGAGGTTGACGCGGGCGATGCGTTCGGGCACGAGCAAGTACTCCGCGTACGCGCCGTTCAGCAGCGCGAGCCCAGTCCGTCGCTCCTCGTCCGCGTCCGAGTTGGCGGCGACGACACGGCGGCCGGTGCCGACCTCGATGCCGCAGAACTCGTGCCCGAACGGGCAGGGAAGCTCGCCAAGCAGGACCGGGTGTCCGCGCCGGAAGGCCTTCGCGTCGGTTCCGTCGGTCAAGGCAACCTCGACCTGCACGAGGACGTCGCCGGGCCCCGGTTCCGGACGGGCCACCGCCTCCAGCCGCAGATCGCCCGGTCCGTAGAGGAGAAGCGCCCTCACGGGGTGAAGACGACCTTCATGACCGCGCCGGTGCGGTAGGCCTCGAGCCCGTCGGAGAAGCTCTCGAGCGGGAGGACCTTTGTCGGCGGCGGCTCGATCTCCGGGAGGAGATTGACCGCGGCGAGCAGATGTCTCGGCGTGCCGGAGCGCGAACCGACGACGTGCAACTCGCGCCGATAGACGGGGTCCAGGTCGAGCGATCCCGCCGACGCGAAGACGACGAGCGTTCCCCCCGGAACCAGCTTGTCGACGGCCGCGTCGGTTCCAGCGGGGGCCGCCAACACGACGGCATCGACCTCCCGCCGAGGCGGCTTCACACCGGCGAGCTCGAGCCGGTCGCGGCGTGGGTCGGCTCCGTACACGTCGTCGCCCCGGCGCCTGAGGATCTGGACGAACAGGTTTCCCACGAACCCGCATCCGACCACGAGCACGCGGCCCTGCGGAATACGTTCCACGGCCCGCAGGACGCAGGCGAGCGGCTCGGCGAAGGAGGCGATCGCGTCCGGGATCGGGGTCGGAATCTCGATCCAGTCGCGCGCGCGTACCAGCTCGGCGAACCCCCCGGGCTCGATCGTGGTCGCCTGGAACTCCGCGCAGGTGGATTCGTGCCCCGCGCGGCAGCGCTTGCAGCGTCCGCACGGAACGTGGTGGACGAGGGCCACGCGGCGACCGTCTGGGAGCCTCGCCGCGACCTCATGGCCGAGCACTGTCCCCTTCGGCGCAGTGCCGATCTTCTCCACGTCGCTCCCGCACAGCCCACACGCGAGCACGTGGACGAGCCTTCCTTCGCCCTTCGGCTCGCGGATGTCCGCGAGCTTGGGGTGGCCCGTCTCGTCGAGAACGACCGCTCGCACTGGGGGTATCGTAGGCGGGTCGAGAAAGGAGCCATTCCGTGGCGATTAAGCTCTACCGCTGCAAGAACACCTGGGTGAAGTCGGGCGGACATCCCTGCTGGCGCGTCCAGAAAGCCCTTGACGAGCAGGACATCGAGTACGAGATCGTGCCCGGGCCGTGGCCGGGGCGCGGGAAGCGCGCCGAGATCGAGCGCCTGAGCGGGCAGCCGAAGTATCCCGTCATCCAGTTCGAGGACGGCTCCGTCTATCGCGAGGAGTCGAAGGACATGGCGGCGACGATCAGCGCCGGGAAGCTGTTCGAGAAGCAGGGCGAGCGCCGGCCCGCAGCCTGACCGCCGGTACACTGATCCGCGCGGGGCTATAGCTCAGCTGGGAGAGCGCCTGGATCGCACCCAGGAGGTCGCCGGTTCGAGTCCGGCTAGCTCCATGAAAGACCTGCTAAAGCAGGTCTTTTGTTTTCTCCTGAGACGACGAGAGCGCCTGTCACCATCCAGGCGCTCGGTGCCCACCTGCACTCAAGAAGCAGTGGGAACGCCCGCGGCCGAGGCCGCGAGGCGCCATCGTCTGCAGCAGATTCTTGGGGGAATGTTGGAGCTGACTCTCGACGCGGGCCGCTCGCTCGCGTGACAAGAGGCGAGAATGTCCGGACCGCGCACGAGCCCTTGCCCATCCGGCGCTCCTGAGATCAAGCGTCGGGCTCCTCTCTGCCGCCACTGTGGCGGTAAACGTCGCACGTGACTGAGCGATGGGCACGTCGTACGCTTTGGCCGTGTTGACGTGCCCGAGCTGTGGCCGAGAGAATCCCGACGGGGCTCGCTTTTGCAACGCGTGCGCGAGCCCGCTGCAGCCTGACGAGCTCCCGCGTGGCGAGGAACGAAAAACTGTCACCGTCGTATTCGTCGACTTAGTGGGGTTCACCGCGCAGGCAGACCGGCTCGACCCCGAGGACGTCCGCGGACTGCTCTCGCCGTATCACGCTTACGTGCGCGGGGAGCTCGAGCGACGTGGTGGCACCGTCGAAAAGTTCATTGGCGATGCGGTGATGGGGGTCTTCGGTGCACCGGCGGCACACGAAGACGATCCGGAGCGCGCGGTCCGTGCGGCCCTCGCGATCCGCGACTGGAGCGCCGAGCAAGCGGATCTGAACGTACGCGTTGCGGTAAACACAGGCGAGGCGCTCGTGAACATCGGCGCGCATCCCGCGGAGGGCGAGGCGATGGTTGCCGGCGATGTCGTCAACACGACGGCGCGAATGCAGACTGCGGCGCCGATCGACGGCGTCCTCGTCGGCGAGACGACTTATCGGGCCACGCGCGACGCGATCTCCTACCGAGAGGTGCCCCCGGTGCAAGCGAAGGGGAAGGCCGAGCCAATCGCGGTCTGGGAGGCGCTCGAGCCGATCGCGCGCTATGGCATCGACGTCGCCGAAGGCGCGGCGACGCCGCTGATCGCCCGCGATCGCGAACTCGAGCTTCTGCGCTCGATGCTCGGACGCGTCCGTGAAGAGCGCGCGGCTCAGCTCGTCACGATCATCGGTGTTCCGGGCATCGGGAAGTCGCGCCTGGTCCGTGAGCTCTTCCAGCTCGTCGACGAAGAAGCGGAGCTGATCGCGTGGCGCCAGGGCCGCTGCCTTCCCTACGGGGAGAGCGTGACGTTCTGGGCCCTCGGCGAGATCGTCAAGGCGGAGGCGGGAATCCTGGAGAGCGACGCGGCGGAGGAGGTCGAGCGCAAGCTGCGCGAGGCGGTCGCGAAATACCTGTCCGACGAGAACGAATCGCTGTGGCTTGAAGGCGAGCTGCGTACCCTCGTCGGCGTCACGGCCGACGGGACGCGTGGGGACGGCGGCACTTCGACGACCGCGTGGCGCCGTTTCCTTGAGGCGATCGCCGAACAGGGCCCGACTGTGCTCGTGTTCGAGGACCTCCACTGGGCTGACGACGGGCTGCTGGATTTCGTCGGCGACCTCGTCGACTGGGTCCGCGACGTTCCTCTGCTCGTCGTCGGCACCGCGCGCCCGGAGCTCCTGGAACGGCGACAAGGATGGGGCGGCGGCAAGGCCAACTCGACGACGATCTCGCTACAGCCTCTCGCCGAAAAGGACGCAGCACGCCTCATCGGAACACTGCTCGAGCAACCTCTGCAGCTGGCCGACGAGCAACGTGCGCTGCTCGAGCGCGCGGGCGGTAATCCCCTGTTCGCCGAGCAGTTCGTGCGCATGGTCTCGGAACGCGGCGACACCGGCGAGCTACCCGAATCGGTGCAGGGCGTGATCGCAGCACGCCTCGATGCGCTGCCGCGGGAGGAGAAAGAGCTTCTGCAGGAGGCAGCGGTGCACGGCAAGGTCTTCTGGATCGGCGCTGTCGCGTCGGCGCTCAGAACCGAGAGCGAGCGCGCGGAACAGCTGCTGCGGGCGCTCGAGCGAAAGGACTTCGTGCGGCGCGAACGGCGCTCTGCCGTCGCGCGCGACGCGCAGTACTCCTTCCAGCACGTACTCCTACGCGACGTCGCGTACGGGCAGATCCCGCGCCGCGCCCGTTCCGATAAGCATCGTCGAGCCGGGCAGTGGATCGAGCGGCTCGGACGCGCCCAGGATCACGCCGAGCTGCTTGCGTACCACTACAAGCAGGCGCTCGACCTCGCGCGCGCGACGGGCGACGCCGACGATCCGGTCGACGTGGCGCGGGCACGCGATGCCAATCGCGCCGCCGGTCAACGCGCCTTTGCCCTGTCGGCGTACGCAGCAGCTGAAATGTTTTTCGCCGATGCGCTCG
This sequence comes from Gaiellaceae bacterium, assembly GCA_035639875.1. Taxonomy (GTDB): domain Bacteria; phylum Actinomycetota; class Thermoleophilia; order Gaiellales; family Gaiellaceae; genus JAIBJP01. The sequence goes on from DASQXE010000014.1 coordinate 17,481, forward strand.
AGCTCACCCCCGAGACGGATCCACTTCGACCCGCCCTCTTGCTCGAGCGCGCGCGTGCGCTCTTCCCGCTCGGCCGACCGGGTCTCGAGCTGCTGATGGAGTCGTTGGAAGGGTTTCGCCTACAGGGAGATGCCGAGGGCGCGGCTCAGGCCGCGACGATCGCAGCGCGGTACGCGTGGTTTGCAGGCGACCGGGCCGCGACCGACCGTTACATCGAGATGGCGCTCGACGCGGTCGCCGAACGGCCAGCATCGCGGGCGCGCGCCGAGGCACTCACGAACCAGAGCGGTTTCCAGATGTTGGATGGCAACTACGCTACGTCGATTCGCGTCGGCACCGAGGCACTTCCGCTCGTGGAAGCGCTGGGAATGGAGGATCAGCGCGCTCGGCTCCACGTCGTCGTCGGCACGGCACGCGCCGGCCTCGGTGACATAGCGGGCATCGAGGAAATTGAAGAGGGGGTGGAGGTCGCCCGCGCCGCTCACAACTTCGAAATGGTGGCCCTCGCCTACGCGAACCTCACGTCCGAGTTTCACGTATACGGGAAGCTGGACGACGCGAAGCGAGCATGGAACGAGCTCACGGAGTGGTCCGAGCGCTACGGCCTCGGACGAACTATTCGCACGGCTCGCGCCGAGGGCGCCGGCTGGGCGTACCTCGACGGGCGCTGGGACGAGGCAGTCGCCATCGCAGACGAGTTGATCGCTGCTGGCGAAGCGGGCGACCGGCACTTCACTGATGCGATCATCCTGTCGCTCCGCGCGTGGATACGGCTCACGCGGGGCGATACCGCCGGCGCCGATCGCGACAGCGCGCACGCCGCGGAGGTCGCGCGAGCGTCGGACGCGCAGGCGAAGGCGGCCGCGTTCGCGGTCCGCCCCGCTGTCGCGCTCGCGCTCGGCAGGCGCGAAGAGGCTGAAGCAGTAGCGACCGAACTCGTGGCGATCGGACCCGTCCTCGTCTCGGCGTGCTGCGCAGCGTTCCCGACGTTCGCCTCGACTGCGTGGGTTTTCCGCGACCTCGGCCGCGAGGCCGAGTTCACGGAAGCCGTGCTCGCGCCGAATCCGATCGACACGCCATGGGTCGACGCGGCCCGCGCTATCGTCGACGGCGTGCTCGTTCGCGCAGCCGACATCATCGACGGCATCGGCCATTCGGCGGCGGCCTCCTACGCCCGGCTCCGCGCGGCCGACGCGCTGGCGGCCGCTGGTCGCACGGCGGAGGGGGCGGCGCAGCGCGCGAGCGCCAACTCGTTCCTCCGCGAAGCAGGTGCCGTCGCGTGGCTCGACTCACAAGCAGAAACGCGCCGCGCGTCGTCCCAGTAGGGGCCGTTGTCTTACTGGCGAACGAGCCGCGGACTGTTGGGGAAGCTGTTGGGGCGTGTTACCGCTGGGCTCCGAAACCGGCCAACCATGCGCTTTCCAGCCCCAGAAGGTGACTGGATCGCACCCAGGAGGTCGCCGGTTCGAGTCTGGCTAGCTCCATGAGAAAACGCCGCAAATCGGCGGTTTTCTTGTCGGCGCACAGCGCCTGTCAACATCCAGGAGGTCTGTCACGCGGAC
>DASQXE010000015.1:0-17027 GCA_035639875.1 Gaiellaceae bacterium
GCGCTCGCAAAGCAGGAACGGCGACCCGACCGGCGCTTGGGCGAGATCCTGGTCGCGGACGGGTTGCTCACGGGGCCGGCTCTCGCCCTTGCGCTCGCAGAGCAACACGGGCTCGATCTCGGACCAGAGGAAGAACTCGACACGAAGCTCGAGACGGTGATCAGGCCCGCAACGCCCGCGCAATCCGTCTATCGCGTGTACGAGGTGGAGTTCGAGCCGACGTACAGGACCGGTTCGATGGTCTGGGAGAGCGCGAACTTCCTCGAAGCGGCCGACTTTGCCTGTGAGTTCGTCGAACGGCGCAATCCGAAGGGGCTCGAGATCCAGAAGACCGACGGGCGCTCCTTCGAAACCGTCTGGACGTACAGCGAAACCCGCGCGGCCGCCGAGTCGTCTTCGCGCAAGAACCTCGTGCAAACCTTCGGCTACGACCCGATGCGCTGGGACACGCGCAGCCGCTTCGACTCGCAGACGAAATAGCTCGGGCGTTCGCTCGGCTAGCGCGCGACGCGATATCGGAGGTGGACCATTCCGTTGCCGAAACGGCGCTCGTCCATGAGCTCGAGCTTCTGGCGCAGGTTCTCGGGCACGAATCGTTTCCCCCCTCCGACGATTATCGGCGCGACGAAGAAGTGGCATTCGTCGACCAGCTGGGCCTCGAACGCGTGCGCAGCGAGGCTGGGTCCGCCGATGATCAGGTCGCTATCAGCCGACTCCTTGAGATCGCGGACGGCGTCCGCCTCGAACTCGCGCTCAATTCGCGTCCTGGCCGTCGAAGGGCGTGCGAGCGTGCGTGAGTAGACGATCTTGTCCGCCGCCTGCCAAATCTCCGCGAAGTCGCGGATAAAGGGCGGTTGGTCAGGAGTGTTCATGGTCTCCCACGCGACCATCACTTCGTACAGGCGGCGGCCGTACAGGTGGGTGCTGATCGACCGTTCGAGGTCGTTGATGAAGCGGTGCACCTCCTCGTCAGGCTCGCTCCAGGCGAAGTTCCCTTCTTCGTCCGCGACGTAGCCGTCGAGCGCGGTAATCGCCGAGTAGATCAGGCTCCCCATGTGCGAGCGCTGCAGCGTACCGCGATAGACCGGGGACCTCCGGCTTCAAAGCCGGCGCTCTCCCAGCTGCTAACGCCCGACGGCGGAAATCACTGCAGTTCCTCGAGCAAGATCTGACCCCGCCCCACCTCGAGAAGATCCTTCAAGTGGCCACGGCTTGCCTGGAGCTCCCGCCCGGCCATGGAGATAAAGAGAGGCTCCGCCCACTTGAAGAAGCCGCGCGATTCGACGTAACCGATCGCGGTCAGCCTCGTGCCGCCGTCGAGCCGTTCGAGCCGATACTCGCCGCTCATCGGAGCACCGCCGGCCACGTACTTGAAGGCCGAGGACGTCGACGGCTCGTATTCGGTGATCTCCCTGGTCATCTCCACCTGAATTCCGAGAAACCTGCGCCGCTCCCGAAGCTGCGTGCCGACGCCGACGGGCCCCTCTTCGACCTGCTGGCACTCGATCAACGTCGTTTGCCAGGACGGATCGTTTTTCGGATCGTGGACGAAACGGAAGACGTCCTCGATGGGGCGGTTGATCACGATGGTGTGCTCGATGGTGTTCAGGCGAGTCTCCTTTGGCACCGGGGACTATCGAGCCCCGGTCCGGCAATGACAAGGCGCCGAGCGCCCGAACTTGTCGAGAGGCCTTCGACTAGTCGACGTCCACGACCAGGTGGGTGACCGGGACGCCGAAGCGCTCCGAGGCCTCCTCGGCCGAGTCCTTCTCCAACCAGCTCGCCTCGTCGCCCGGGCGCGTGACGACGAGCACCTCCTCGGCCGGCCACTGGCGCAGCGCATCCTCGATCGCCTGCACCGGGTCCGCATCGCCGACTTGGGCCGCGACGGCGGCCGTCTCGGGCTCGACGGCGCGCTCCGCCGAACCCGCGATCTTCGCGGCTTGCTCGCGAGCCTCGTCCTCGTCGGTCGCAAGCCACTGCAGCGGCGAGAGGTCCGAGGCGGGCGCGACGACGCGCACCTCAGCATTCTCTCCGCCGGCGTGCTCCCGAACGCGGTCCCGCAAGAGCTCCGGGTCTACGGGAGCGGTTGCGACCACCAACAAACGCTTCGGAGTCACGTCAGGACCGATACCCGAAAGAGGGAGGAAGGAAAACGGGAACGGGGTCGAAACCCGTTGTCATGCGGCCACTACTGCGCGCGCTCCTCGCCACGACCGCCGTCGCTTTCGCCATGGCCGCTCCTGCGGGAGCGATCTTGAACGGGCAGCCGGATACGGCTCATCCGTATGTCGGCATCCTCGTCACCGTCGTGGACGGACAGCGCGTGCCCGTCTGCTCGGGTTTTCTCGTCTCGCCGACGGCGTTCGTGACCGCGGCGCACTGCGTCTATCTCCTCGGAGACGATCCGGCCTACGTATCGTTCGACCAGACGTTTACGTCGAGCTCAGCGCTGCGCAGTGGTACGGCCGTTCCCAACCCTGCCTTCTCGCCCGACTCCAACGCGCACGACATTGCGCTCGTGGTCCTCGACCGCCCCGTGAACAACCGCGGTTTTGCCGAGCTTCCGGACGTCGACCTCCTGAGCGGGTCCGCGAGGAAAGACCCACTCACCGTCGTCGGGTATGGAGCCAGTGGATTTAAGCGTGGCACGCCGATCTCTCCTCTAGTGCGTAGCTACGGGGTTGCCGAACTTTCCAAGCTGGAGAAGGGCGGATTCGATCTGAAGATGTCGAGCGGGATCTGCTACGGCGATTCGGGCGGGCCGGTCCTTCTCGGCAGCTCCGACGTCGTCGTCGGCATCAACTCGTTCGTGACCAGCAACCGCTGTGCGGCGAACGCCTACGCGTTCCGCGTCGATACCCCCGAGTCCCTGGCGTTCCTCGGGCCGTACCTCTAAGGGCTCCCGGCGAGCCTAGTCTCCCCAGTCGAAGTCGCGCGAGCGACCCCAGAGCGTGTCTTCCGGATCCTGCGGGGCCTCGTCCGTGGGCCAGGCGAGGACCTTGTCCGGATCGATGTCCTGCTCGCCGCTCAGCGTGTCTTCGATGCGCGCTTGCTCTTCCGACTTGAAGAGCGGGTGATTCTCGAACGGGTCGTCGACGCGATACCGCTCGAGGGGCATGTTTCCGTCGAGCTCGGAGTTGCGCCGTTTGAGCTCGAGGTGCTCCTCGATGATGCGCGCGAAAGTTGACTCTTTGTCGAACGTCATCCGCACCTCCAGTGTGGGGGTCGCATCGACAGGCGCGAGATTCTAAACGACCCGCTCAGTTTGTGGATGTTGTGCAGGGATCGGACCCTAACGAGGCGCACGGACGGCTCCGTTCGCGTCCGCGCAGACCACGCAGTTCTTGCCGGCCGACTTCGCACGGTAGAGGGCCTCGTCGGCGGCGGCGAAGAGCGCCGCGGCCGTTCCCGCCTCCGGGAACGAGGCGACGCCGAAGCTCGCCGTCACCGTAAAGGCGATCCCGTGCGGCGCATCGATCTCCCGCCCGCCGAGCGTCTCGCGGAGACGCTCGGCCAGGCGCTCCGCTCCGGCGAGATCGGTCTGCGGGAGCAGAACGGCGAACTCCTCGCCGCCGTAGCGCGCCGCGACGTCGATGTCGCGAACCGTCTCTCGAAGGACGTCGGCAAAGGTGCGCAAGACGTCGTCACCAGCCTGGTGTCCGTGGCGATCGTTCACCTGCTTGAAGTCATCGAGATCGGCGACGATCAGGGCAAGCGTGCCGCCGAACCGCCCCGCGCGGCTGATCTCGTTGGCGAGCGCCTCCTCGAACTGGCGGCGGTTCGCAAGCTCGGTCAGCCCGTCGGTACTCGCCTGGCGCTCGACGAGCCGATGTAGTCGCACGTTCTCGAGGGCGATCGAGGCTTGCGAGCCGAGCCAGAGGGCGAGCTCGCGCGACTGGTCGCCGAAGTCCGCGCCCTCGGGTGCGAGCAGGAGCATGGTGTTCTCGCCTCCGTCGGGCCCGAGCGGAATGACGAGCGGCCGGCCGCCGCGTTCCGGGTCGCCCGCGCGCGCCTGCTCCCGGCCCTCGACGATGAGACGGCCGCCGGCGGCGCCTGTCGCCTCGACGGCGCTCTCGATGATGACGTTCAGGAGCGTGAAGGGATCGTGCGTTGCCGCGAGCGCCTTGCCGAAACGGTCGACCGCGTCTTGCACGCGGCCACGCTCGGCCGAGAGCTGCTCCGACATCTGGTTGAAGGCACGGCCGAGCGCGGCGAACTCGTCTCGCCCGCGCACGGGAACACGTTGTCCGAACTGGCCGCGGGACACTGCGCCGGCGGCGTTGGCGAGCTCCTTCAGCGAGCGTACAATCGTGCGACCGAGGAGCCAGGCGAGCAGGGCGACGACCGTGAGGGCCGCGAGGGTGAAGAGGAGGTAGCGCTCGCGCAGATCGCCGACCGCCGCGTGGATCTCGCTCTTCGGAGTCAAGGCGACCAGCGTCACGGCGGGGTCGCCGGCGAGGATGGCCGTCGAGACGGCGCGATACGTCGTTCCGCCGAGCTCGAGGTAGCGCGGTCGCTCGCCGGGAAGCTCCCGGCTGCCGATCAACTTCGGTGGGCCGGCGACGACTCGCCCACCGGTGGCGAGGAGCAGCCGGTCTCCGGCCTCGAGGCCGGCGTTGGCGCGGAGCTCGCCGAGGAGCGCGTTGTCAAGGGGAAGCCAGACGACGATCGCTCCGAGGACTCTTCCACTCGAGGAGATGACCGTGGCGGTGCGGCGAGCCGCGAGCCGCGGCGGCTCCGATCCGGCGACGAGCGTGTCACCGGAGTAGAAGGCGGAATGGGGAATGTCGCGCGCGACGCGGAGGAGCACGGCGCGGTTGTGCTGAACGAACGCGCGCTGCACGCTGGTTGCGTGGGCGAGGGAGGTCGCGGCGCCGGCGGCGTCGTCCCGGACGCTCTGGGTGTAATCCCGCACGGCGACACGCAGCGCCGCGTTCAGCCGCGCATCCGTATTCCCGAGCTCGCTGCGGGTCGCCACCTCGCTGAAGGCCCACGATGCAGCCACGAGCGGCACCAGCGCGAGGACGACGAAATACGTGACGAGTCGGAGCTTGAAACTACCCATTCGGAAACACCTAGCCGACACCCCTATCGGCCTCGCGGCAATCCCTCGTTAGGGGGATCCCTCCGACGGGGGGTGCGAATTAGAAGACTGGGCGCTCGAGGGCGACCGAGACGATCATCCCCGCGATCCAGCACAGGGTGCAGAAGCCGACCGCGAAGGCCGCCAGCCGGCTCTGGAACCCGCCCATAGCCGCTGCTACGAGCGAAATCAAGACCGCGCCGGACGCCACGCGTCCCGGGTAATAGACGATCCCGACGACGCCGGCAAAGATCGCGGCTGCGGCGAGGAAGCCGGCGACGTATTCGGACGGCCGAACCGTGTCGGGCGAGCGGGTCTCGTCGACGCTCAAGCCGATCTAGCGGCGCGCTCGCGGGCGCGCACCGGGACGGGCCGCCGCACGGGAGCGCCGTGCGGGCCAGGGCGCCGACCGGGGATGGGACGCGAAGGGCGCCGACGCCTGCCCGGACTCCCTACTCCGCCGCCCCCGTCGGAGCTCGTTGCCCACCCGGGAGCCGATCCGCCTGCGGGAGCGGGAGGATCCTTGACCGCCCACCAGATCACGTAGCCGAGGTAGGCGACCGGAATCTTGAGGATCACCAGGAACCAGATGGTGAGCCAGAGCACTGGTCGGAGTGTAACCCAGCCCGCTTCCGATAAACACCGACCAGCGGGCGTCCCCGCCCTGGGCTCACCTGGGAGGGCGCAATACGGCGAACTGGTCGGTGACGTCGAGGTCGCGCTTGCGGAAGCGGTACACGGCCGCAGGACGACCGCCGGCGCGGCCCGGGGCCCGCAGCTCGCCGGTCGGCTCGAGAACGCGCCGCCGCAGCAAGACGCGCTGCAGGTTCGTCGCCGACACGTCGTGCCCGAGCGCCGCGCGGTAAAGGCGCCGGAGCTCGGCAATGGTGAACACCGGCGGGGCGAGCGCAAAGCCGATGTTCGTGTAGGAGAGCTTCGCGCGCAGCCGCTCGCGGCCGGCCAGCACGATGACGAGATGGTCGAACGCGAGATTCGGAAGCGCGTCAACCGGGTGCCAGCGCGTGTCCTCGGGGACCCGCGGATCGACGCCCGCCGGGACGAGACCGAGATACGCCGTCGCCACGAGCCGCATGTCGGGGTGCCTGCGCGGCGCGCTCAGCGTCTCGAGCTGCTCCAGGTGCGAGAGCTCGCGGACGTCGACCTTCTCGGCGAGGTGGCGGCGGACCGAGTCCTCGAGTGTCTCGGGCGCACCGAGCCGCCCGCCCGGCACCGACCAGGCGCCCTCGAAAGGAGGCTTCGCCCGCTGCCACAGCAGGACCTGCAAGTCGGCGCCACGGACCTGCAGCACCACGGCCAGGGCCTCGTGGTAGGCGCGCTCGTCTCTGGTAAACTTCTCCATAGGTTATCGACTTATAGTCGCAAACTAGGAGCTTAGCGTCCATGGCAGTCGCCGAAGCAGCTGTTCATGCCCCACCCCGGCTCGACGTGGAGGACGTCTTGCGGCGTGGCGGCTTTACGTCTTTTCACCGCAAAGCCGTTGCCCTCACCGGATTCGCGTGGACATTCGTGGCGATGGAGATCCTTCTCGTCGGCTTCACGGTCCCGGTCTTCACGTCCATCTGGGGGCTGTCGGGCAGCTTCGCCGGCTGGATCGCTGCCTCTGCGCTCGGCGGCTCGCTCGTAGGCAGCGTCGTCCTCGGTCGGCTCTCCGACCGGATCGGCCGCCGCCGCATCTTCCTCGGCTCGATCCTCTGGTACGCCGTCTTTACGGCTCTCACCGCCCTCGCCTGGGGTCCGGAAGCCCTGTCGACGTTCCGGTTCCTGGCCGGGATCGGTCTGGGCGGCATGCTCGTCGTGGATCCGTCGATGCTCGCTGAGTATCTGCCGCCGCAGCGGCGAGGCCGCTTCCTCGTCTTCCTCGACTTCTTCTGGCCGGTCGGGCTGCTGCTCGCCACGGGCCTTTCGTGGCTGTTCCTGACTCAGGTGGGCGGCGACTCGGGCTGGCGCTGGCTGTTCCTGGCCGCGTCCTTCCCGGCGTTCCTCGCGTTCGTCGCCCGACTCTCCCTGCCCGAGAGCCCGTACTACCTCGCGCGCAAGGGTCGGCTCGGCGAGGCCGCCGAGGTGCTTGAGGACATCACCGGGCAGGACGTGGATTCGAGCGAGCTCGAGCCGCCCGAGGAGACGAGGAGCTCCGTCCGTGAGCTCGTTTCGACGCGGCTCCGCTCGACGTCGGCGCTGATCGTCCTCGTCTGGATCGCGCTCAACATCTCCTATTACGGCCTCTTCCTCTGGCTGCCGTTCGTCCTGCAGGACGAGCAGAAGTTCTCAGTCGACGTCTACCTTCTGTTGACTCTCTCGGCGCTGTCGCAGTTCCCCGGCTACGGCGCTTCGATCTGGCTCGTCGAGCGCATCGGGCGCAAGCCCACGCTGGCGCTCTTCCTCGCGCTCGGGGGCGTCAGCGCCCTGACGTTCGCGCTTGCCGACTCGGCGCCCGTGTACGTGGCCGCGCTCTTCTTCGTCGGGTTCTTCAACCTCGGCGCCTGGGGCGCCGTCTACCCGTACACGTCGGAGCTCTTCCCCACCCGCGTCCGCTCGAGCGCGTTCGGCATGGTGGAGGGCTTCGGCAAGGGCGCTGCGATCGGAGGACCGTACCTCTTCGGCGCGCTGATCGACTGGACCGGCGGCACCGTGTGGTCGCTCGTCTTCGTCGCGGCGGTGATGGCGGCCGGTGCTCTTGTCGTCCTCCTGGGACGGGAGACGCGCGGGGCGAAGCTCGTTTAGGCGGCTTCTTCGTCGCCCCAGATCGAGGCCGACACGTAGGCGAGCGCAATCGCGCTGAAGAAGACGAGCGCCCCGGTCGGGCTCCAGAGCGCCACGAGCGTCGCCGCGACGTAGAGCGGCACCCCGGGCCAGTAGCTCCGATTGATGCCGCTGACCTCCCGGCGATCGGCATCGGGCCGCAGCAAGCGGCGGTACGCGTACTGCCAGAAGAACTGGAAGAAGATCGCGATGACGACGAACGTGAGCCCGTAGGCGAGCGCAGCCGAGCGCGCGCCCGCCTTCTGCAGATGCTCCGCGTAGATCGCCGTGGGAAACGGCAGAAACGCGATCGCCATGAGCAGGAACAGGTTGATGAAGAGGAACGCGCGGTCGGCTTCCCGCACAAATGACAGGACGACGTGGTGGTTGACCCACATGATCCCAATCGAGAAGAAACTCAGCGCATACGCGAAGTAGGACGGCCAGATGTGCAGCAACCCCTGGCCGACGTCGCCGTTCGGCAGTCGCACCTCGAGGATGAGAAGCGTCGCCGCGATGGCGAAAACGCCGTCGGCGAAGGCTTCGAGGCGGCCCGTCGGCACGGTGCAACGCTAACGCGGGGGTAGGCTGGAACCCGTGAACCGCCTCGCCCAGGAAAGCTCTCCGTACCTCCTCCAGCACGCCGACAACCCGGTGGACTGGTACCCCTGGGGCGAGGAGGCGCTTGAGCGGGCGCGCGCCGAGGACAAGCCCATCCTCCTGTCCGTCGGCTACGCCGCATGCCACTGGTGCCACGTGATGGAGCACGAGTCGTTCGAGGACCCGGAGACGGCTGCCCTGATGAACGAGAACTTCGTCTGCGTGAAGGTCGACCGCGAGGAGCGGCCGGACGTTGACGGCCTCTATATGGAAGCCGTGGTGACGATGACCGGGCAGGGCGGCTGGCCGATGACGGTTTTCCTCACTCCCGACGGTCGGCCTTTCTACGGCGGCACCTACTTCCCACCGGAGCCGCGCTTCAACATGCCGAGCTTCCGGCAGCTGCTCGCGGCCGTCTCGGAGGCGTACCGGAGGCGCCGCGGCGAGCTCGAGCGCCAGGCTGACGCGCTCGTGGGAGCGATTCGCGAAGCGAGCACTTCGGCTCCCTCCGTCGAGCCGCTCACGAGCGAGCTGCTCACCCGGGCCGCCTCAGCCCTGGCGGCGCAGTTCGACGCCGAGCACGGCGGCTTCGGACGGTCGCCGAAGTTTCCGCCCGCCTCGAGCCTCGAATTTCTCCTCCGTACAGGCCGCGAAGACGCTCTGGCGATGGTGCGGACGACGCTCGACGGGATGGCCGCCGGAGGGATGTACGACATCGTCGGCGGCGGCTTCCACCGCTACTCAGTGGACGAGCGCTGGCTCGTCCCCCACTTCGAGAAGATGCTCTACGACAACGCCCTCTTGGCGAGCGCGTACGTCCACGGCTGGGCCGTGACCGGCGAGGAGCGCTACCGCCGGGTGGTCGAGGAGACGCTCGACTACATGGTGCGCGAGCTGCGGCTGCCGGAGGGCGGCTTCGCCTCCGCGCAGGATGCGGACACGAACGGCGTCGAGGGGCTCACGTACACATGGACGCCCGACGAGGTCGACGACGCCAGCCTTCTGCAGCCCTTCGAGCACGGACGCTTCATCCTCCGGGGCGAGCTCTCCGACGACCTGCGGCAACGCCTGCTCGCGGTACGGGGGCACCGTGAGCAGCCGCTGCGAGACGACAAGGTGGTCACGTCGTGGAACGGGCTCGCGCTCGCGGCGTTCGCGGAGGCGTCGTGGCGCCTCGAGCGGCCGGATTACCTCACGGTGGCCATTGACCTCGCCGAGTTTCTCCTCGGCGAGATGTCGGACCAGGACGGTGGCCTCTTCCGGACTTACCGCGACGGCAATGCGAAGATCGAGGCCTACCTCGAGGACTACGCCGACGTTGCCAACGGCCTGCTCGAGCTCCACTGGGCCAGCGGCGAGTTGCGCTGGCTCCACGAGGCCCGCCGCCTCGTTAGCGCCGCAGACGAGTTCGCGGACTCCGAGCTCGGCGGCTACTTCGTCGATCGGCACGGCCTCGTGGCCAGGCGCAAGGAGTTCGACGACCACCCCACGCCGTCGAGCAACTCGATGATGGCCTTCGTCCTCTTGCGCCTGGCGAGGATCTACGGGGACGACGACCTGGAGAAGCGCGCCGTCGGGATCTTCCGCATCGCCCGGCCGCTGCTCGAGCGTGCGCCGACCGCCGTCGGGCACCTTCTGTGCGCGCTCGACCTCCACTTCTCGCCGCCGCGCGAGATCGCCGTCGTCGGAGGCTCGGACGAGCTCCGTCGCGCGGCGCTCGAGGGCTTCCAGCCCAACACGGTGTTCGCCTTCTCGCCCGGGCCGCTGGACGAGGTGCCGCTCCTCGCCGGCAAGCGGCTCGTCGACGGGCGGCCGGCGGCCTACGTCTGCGAGCGCTTCGCGTGCCAGGCCCCCGTCACGACTCCCGAGGAACTGCGGGCCGCCCACTAGAGTGAGAGACGTGCCCAGGCGCGTCCAATTCGGCTTCGACATCGCACAGAACGTCGGCTCCGGCGTCTTCTTTCAGGAGCTCTTGAAGCGCGATCTCCCGCGGCTCGTCGCCGAGAGCTGGCCGACGACCGCCAAGCTCGAAGAAGGAAGCGCTCTCTGGTGGAGCGTGGAGCCGCACGGGACGAGCGCGGTCCTCGAGCTGTCCTCCGGCGGGCTCGCGCTGGCGACCGCGGGCTTCGGGCACGCGTTCGTGCAGGTCGCGGCGCCCGATGGAGAGCGGGCACGCGCGGGAATCGAGGAAGTACGAGCCCTCCTGCCGCGGACCGAGCGCGACCGAGAAGGTCGTGTCCCGGTGACGTTCTGGACGTACAGCCCTCACGGCCCGATGCCCATGGGCCGGACCCTTTCCGTTCCGGCCTGGGACGAGATTTCCGGGAATTACGCGCCCGAGACGGCCGAGCCGCTCGCTCGGCTGATGCACGGAGACCTCCCGTGGCGCGGCGGCCAGTTGATCCTCTGGCACGGCGAGACAGGCACGGGAAAGACGACCGCCCTACGCGCCCTCGCCCGCGAATGGGCCTCGTGGTGCGACCCGCACTACATCACGGATCCTGAGAAGTTCTTCGGCGACCAGTCGCACTACATGCTCTCGGTCATCCTCCAGCAGGAGATGTTCGCCGACGAGGACGGCGAGGTACTGGAGGGCGAAGGCGGGGAGCTCGTCACGGGGACGTCGTACGGCGGCATGTGGGCGATTCCCCCGCACTTCGCCATGGTCCAGAGCGTCACGGCCGAGCGGCGGGCGGAGCCCAGTTGGCGCCTGCTCATTCTCGAGGATACGGGCGAACTGCTCTCTGCGGACGCGCGCGCTCAGGCCGGCCAGGGCCTCTCGCGCTTCCTCAACGTCGTGGACGGCCTCATCGGCCAGGGCCTCCGCATCCTCGTGCTCGTGACGACGAACGAGGAGCTCGGCGCCCTCCACCCGGCGATTGCGAGGCCGGGCCGCTGCGCCGCGAACGTTCTCTTCCGCCGCATCCCGCCCGCCCAGGCCAACGACTGGTTGCGCGAGCACGGCGACGAATCGACGGTGTCCGACGCCACGACGCTGGCCGGCCTCTATGCGCTCCTCGAGGGGTGGGACGTCGTCGAGGAGCGTCAGGCGACCGGCTTCGGCTAACCGGCGGTTGACACTCCGATAGGGTCTCGCGCATGGACCTGCGCGCCGTACAGGCACCGCTCAAGGAGCGCTACCGCGAGGACGAGAACGCCTCGAAGATCACGCTGACCGCGAGGGGCTCGGAGACGGCCGACGGGCCGATCTCCTGCTCGGTCGACATCGGCCGCGCCCTCTACGAAGCCCAGGCGCACGCGGGCGTGGGCGGGGCCGGCACCGGGGCCTGCTCCGGCGATCTCCTGCTCGGCGCGCTCGCCGCCTGCGCTCAGCTCACGTGCCAGATGGTCGCGGCCGCGATGGAGATCCCAACCGAGCGGATCGAAGTGGTCGTCGAAGGCGGTCTCGACCTGCGCGGGACGCTCGGAATAGAACGCAGCGCTCCCGTCGGCTTCGAGGAGATCCGCCTGCGCTTCGAGATCGACGCGCCCGAGGCGACCGACGAGCAGCTCCGCGCGCTCCTGGAGAAAACCGAGCGCTACTGCGTCGTTCTACAGACCCTTCGCAGCCCGCCGGTCATCGAGAGCACGAAGGCTTAGCTCCCCAGTAATTTCGCGACGACTTTGAGATCCGCGACGAAGTCGGCCATGGCCGTCTCGCGATCCTCGTCGGTCTCCTGGCGGAGGATGGACGACGGGTGGACGGTGGCGAGAACGTGCGGGGCCAGATCTGACTCGACGGGGACACCCCGCTGCTTGGTCACCCGAAATTGCCGGCCGAGGAGGGACTGCGCCGCCGTCGCGCCGAGCGCCACGAGCACTTTGGGCCTGATCGCCTCGAGCTCGGAATCGAGCCACGGCCGGCAGGCGGCGAGCTCGGCCCAGTTCGGCTTCTGATGAATCCGCCGCTTGCCGCGCCCGGTCCACTTGAAGTGCTTGACCGCGTTCGTGACGTACGCAAGCGAGCGGTCGATGCCCGCGACCTCGAGCGCCTCGTCGAAAACCCGGCCCGCCGGCCCGACGAACGGCCTGCCCGCCAAATCCTCCTTGTCCCCAGGCTGCTCGCCGACGAAGACGATTTCGGCCGTCCGCTCGCCCTCCCCGAAGACGGTCTGCGTCCCGGTCTTCCAGAGCTCGCACGCCTTGCACTCGGCCGCCGCAGCGCGAAGCTTGGGCAGGCTCTTCGTCTCCGGGACGAGCGGAGCCGCGGTCTCGTCCAGCGACAGCTGGCGGCCCATGACCGGCCTTTACCCCGCTACGCGTGAATGAAGACAGGAGCGCCGAGAGGAACGCGGCGCATGAGGATGCGCAGATCCGCATCCCGAGCGTGCGCACAGCCGGCCGACGCGCGAGCGCCGATCGTGGAGGGTGCATTCGTCCCGTGGATCGCGATGCGGTCGCCGCCCGGCCAGCCGGCGGGCAGCCGAGGCTGGTGCGCCGAGAGCGCGATGATGCAGCAGCCGTAGTAGGCGCCGTAGGCTCGCCCATCGAGCTTGTCCGTGACGCCGAAGCGCCCGGTGGGAGTGGGCGAGGAAGCGCGTCCAATCCCGACTTTCATGCGACGGACGACCTTCGCGCCGCGCTCGAGAACGAGCGTCCGCTTCGAGAGGTCGAGGATGAGGCTCATGCGCGTCGAGGCAACCGTGACCGACCCAGACCGGACCCAGGCGAGTCGGCCGTTGGGACGCTTCGTCGTGACGAGGCCGAGCCAGGGTCCGCGCCGGCGGGCAACAGCGAGCCTCTCCGGCGATCCGAACTCCGTCCTCGTTCCCACGCGCGCGACGACGGGCCCGCCGGGGCGGGCTCGCAGCGCCGCCGCTTTCTCGACGTGAGCGATCTCGAAAGCCGGCCGCCGCGCTGGAGGAGGGGCGCTGAACAGCGCAACGACTGTCGCTGCCAGGGGGAGCAGGCTCGGCACCATAGCCATCCTCGTTCGCATCGGCGGACCAACTGATGGGCCGAGCGACCTAAATCGTCAGTTCGCGAGTCCCAGTTCGCGCAGAAACGCTCCACCGCCGATCGTCCGGTCGGCAGCTCGGCCCGCCCGCGCGCGCAGCTCGCGGTCCGACGTCACGAGCCAGTACGGCTCGTCGACGTCCCCGGCTGTCCGTGCGATCCAGTCGTCCGCGCTCTCGCTTTCGGTGCCGACTCCGCCCTCCGGCGCTCGCCCGTCGAAGACGAGCACGGCGTTGACGCCCTCGCGCTCTGCCCAGCGGCGGGTGCGAGCGACAAGCTCGGCTTCCGGCACGTTCGGCCAGCGCGAGCGGAGGACGTTGCGCGCGTCGACGAGGACGATCGTCACCGGTGCTCGGCCGCGAGCCGCAGCCCGAGTGCGACGAGAACGGCGCCGGTGAGACCCTCGACGGTGCGCCGGATCCTCGGGCGGCGCAGAAAGTCACCCGCCCGCGCGACCGCAGCCGCGTAGGCCGAGAGCCACACGAGCGTCATGGTGCAGAAGACGAGGCCGAGCACGAGGAAGACCAAGAAACCGGCGCCGTCAGCCGCGAACTGCGGCAGGAGGCTCGTGAAGAAGACCGCCATCTTCGGATTCCCGAGGTTGCTGACAAGACCCTGACGGAATGCGCGGGCCGGCCCGAGACGGGCGCCGGGGCGACCGATGACGATCCTGCCTGGGCCGTCGTGCCGGACCGCGGCGACCAACGCCTGCAGCCCGAGGAAGACGAGATAGGCCGCTCCCACGAGCTTGAGCGCCACGAACGCGGGCTCTGATGCGCTCAGCAGAGCAGCGACGCCTGCGCTCGCGGCGATCGTCCAGCAGACCTGGCCCGTCGAGACCCCCACCGCGGTGAGGACGCCGCCTCGGCGTCCGGCGAGCAGCGTGTTGCGGATCGTGAGCGCAGTGTCCTGGCCGGGCGTGACAATGACCACCGCGGAGATGCCGACAAAGGCGGCGAGGCTCCCGCTCACGGCAGAACTTTGGCAGACCCCGAATTACACTGCTTCGCGTGGCGACGAAGCTCCAACAGTGCCCGAGTTGCCGGGCAGAGAACGACGCTGAGCAGCGATTTTGCGGCTCCTGCGGGGCTCCGCTCGCCCTCGTTTGCCCGACGTGCGGAACGACGAGCCGACTCGACTTCAAGTTCTGCGGCGAATGCGGGACTGAGCTTCGGCGGGAGCGAGGCGCCCAGGCGCTCCCCGAGGAGCGGCGCGTCGTCACGATCCTGTTCGCGGATCTCGTCGGCTTCACGGCGCGCGCGGAGCGCCTCGATCCGGAGGACGTCCGCGCGATTCTGAGCCCCTACTACGGCCGCCTGCGGAGCGAGATCGAGTCCTTCGGCGGCAACGTGGAGAAGTTCATCGGCGACGCCGTCATGGCCGTGTTCGGAGCGCCCCTAGACCACGGCGACGAGCCGGAGCGCGCAGTACGCGCCGCGCTCGCCGTTCGCGACGCCGTCGAGGACATGAACGAAGCAGATCCCGATCTCGACCTCCAGGTGCGCATCGCAGTGAACACGGGCGAAGCGCTCGTGGCGCTGCGAGCGAGCGCCGCTGAGGGTGAAGGAATGGTCGCGGGCGACGTCGTCAACACGGCGGCGCGGCTGCAGCAGTCCGCGCCCGTGAACGCAATCGTCGTCGGTGAGGAGACCCATCGCGCGACGCGAAACGCGATCGAATACGAGGAAACCGATCCGGTCACGGTGAAGGGGAAGCGCGAGCCGCTCAGGATCTGGAAGGCAGTCGCGGCGTTGGCACAGCCGGGCGAGCGTCCCGCAATCGCGGTCCCGGTTGTCGGCCGCGACCGCGAGCTGACGTTCCTGAAGCAGCTCTGGGATAGGGTCGTCGCCGAGCGGCGGCCCCACATCGTCACGATCTTCGGTCCCGCCGGAGTCGGCAAGACGCGGCTGGCGACCGAGCTCTGCGGCCTCGCCGCAAGGGACAGCGGGCGTGCAATCGGCGGCCGCTCGATCCCGTATGGCCGAAACACCGCCTACGGCGCCTTCGCGCAGCAGGTCAAGCACCTCTGCGGAATCTTCGACAGCGACGGGGCCGAGGTCGGCCTGGAAAAGATCAACTCCACCCTCGGGGAGTTGCTCCCGAGCGCCGCGGAGGAGACCGCGCAGCATCTCGCGATGCTCGTCGGGCTCGGCGAGTCCGAGGTCCCGGATCGCCAGACGCTCTTCTTCTCCGCGCGCCAGCTGGTCGAGGCCCTCGGCCGCGAGCAGCCGACGATTCTCCTCTTCGAGGACATCCACTGGGCCGATTCGGGCATGCTCGACCTGCTCGAGCTCCTGGCGGCGCGGGTGCAGGACGTGCCCGTTCTGCTCCTGACGCTCGCGCGCCCCGACCTCCTCGAGACCAGACCCGGGTGGGGCGGCGGTCTGCCCGCGTACACCGCACTTCCGCTCGAGCCCCTTGCACAAGGCGACGCGCGGGAGCTCGCCGCCCTGCTCCTAGAAGGGAACCCGGCGTACGCCGACCAGCTTGCCGAGGCCTCGGAGGGTAATCCGCTCTTCATCGAGGAGCTCGCCGCCTCGCTCGCGGAGCGAGCGACCTTCGTCGGGGAACTGCCCTCGAACGTCCGCGGAGTGATCTCGGCGCGCCTCGACGGGCTGCCCCGTGCCGAGCGTGCCGCTCTCCTGGATGCATCTGTCGTCGGCCGGGTCTTCTGGGCCGGCGCGCTCGCAGAGATGGCCTCGGACGGCAAAGGCCTCGCGAGCGTCCTCGATTCCCTCGAGGGCCGCGACCTCATCCGCCGCGAGGCGGCCTCGCGCATCCAGGGCGAACCCCAATTCGTCTTCAAGCACCGGCTCATCCGCGACGTGGCGTACGCAACGCTTCCCCGCGCAACTCGACGGGAGCGTCACGGCGCGGTCGCACGCTTCCTCGAACGGGCGACCGCCGACATGACGGATACGGCGAACGCCCTCGCGTACCACTGGCGCGAGGCCGGTGAGAACGAGCGCTCAGTCCACTTCCTGCTCATCGCGGCCGAGCACGCCGGGCGCGGGTGGGCCAAGCAAGATGCCGTCGCGCTCTACAACGAGGCGCTCACGCTTGTCCCGGACCAGGACGCGGAACGGCGCCGCGAGATCTCGCGGCTACAGGCGATCGCGATGACCGCCCTCTACCACTTGCCTGACGCCGCCCGCCTCAGTCGAGAGGGAAATCGGCCGGAGTGACGTCGCCGGCGACCTCGTAGATCGCCGCGATGCGATGGGCGCCCAGCGCCTCGGCATGCTCGCGCACGGCCTCCTCGCTCGGCGCCGCATAGATGCAGAACGTCGTGACCAGGCCGGCGTCGCCGATGACGACGTGGCTGTGCTCCCAGACGATCTCGGGCATCTCCTCGACTGCGATGCGCTTCGACTTCTTGCCGACTTCGGGCATCGCGTCTTCGGTCACGTCAAACTTTCGCTCGATGATGTAGCGCGGCACGAAGGGAACAGTAAGCGGCCAAGGCCTCCGACTCAACTCGGAACCGCTCGCTTCACGTCCTTGTCATCTCGCTCTTCTACGGTGCGATGCAACTCAAGGAGGTTCCAATGCATCGCCCAGCACTCGCGCTCACGATCGTCGCCACTGTTCTCGTGCTGACGGCGTGCGGCGGCGGCAAGTCGTC
>DASQXE010000016.1:0-2226 GCA_035639875.1 Gaiellaceae bacterium
CTGAACGGGTACTCGCACGACTGGGTCGCACTGGACAAGTGCAAGGAGGTCGCGCTGGGCCAGATCGGCTCGGGCTCGACGATCGAGTTCCAGGTCGCGGGCGGCTGCGGGCTCGGCACCCTCGACGCGGCGAAGGAAAAGGGCGTGTGGGGAATCGGCGTCGACGCCGACCAGTCGTTCCTCGGCCCGCACGTGCTGACGAGCGCGACGAAGCGCGTCGACGAGGCGGTCTTCCTGACGATCAAGGACGTGATCGCCGGCAAGTTCCGCGGCGGCCGCAACTCGATCTTCGGCCTGAAGGACAACGGCGTCGGCCTAGGGAAGATCAGCCCGAAGGTGCCGAAGGCCGACGTGGCCGCGGTCGACAAGATCCGCAACGAGATCGCCAGCGGCAAGCTGAGCGGGATCCCGACGACCGTCAGCTAGGCCTTCCGTACCCGTCGCAAAGTGGCACCTTGACGCGGGTGCGTTGGAAGCTCGATCTGGGCTTCCTGTCGAATATCGTCCTGGGCATTGCGGCCGCGTTCCTCCATACCTCTTTGGTATTTCGAAGCTACGCCACCATCAACAGCTCGGGGTATCGCTCGTGGCGGCGATCGGAGGTGCCTCGTTCATCAACACCTTCATCCAGCGGAATCAGACGAGGCTCGTCGCCGCGCAAGTCGAGGCGCTCAAACAGGCGCTGCGCCAGGTGTACGAGGGCCGGGAACGGTGATCCACGATGCGTGTCCGACACTGGGCGAAGGGCGATGTCTGATTTAGGTCACTCCCTCGAGAACAGGAATCGCGTCATTGAGCTCATCGACGCGATTGCCTCTAGCCGCCGGCGATCGCCGCGAGTACGCGGATCTCTTCGGACCCTTGCAGGCGCGTGTCGAGGCCGTCTCGCTCGCGCACGTCGACGCCGTCGACGTAGACGTTCACGAGCGGGCGAAGCTCGCCGCGCTCGTCGAGGAGCAGGCTCGCGACCGGAAGCGCGCGCAGCGCCTCCGCGATCGTCGCCGCGTCGGTCTCGAACCGCCCCCGGCCGCCCGCTTCTGCCGCCAAGAGCGACGGCAGGAGGATCACTGCCAGTCCGCGACCTCCACGGAGAGGATCGGCGGGAGGTTCTCGGCCACCTCCGTCCAGCGGCCGTCGCGGGAGCGGACGAAGACCGAGCCGCTCTGCATGCCGAGGTAGACGCCGTCGTCGTCGAAGGACATGCCCTCGCGCATCACCGCGAGCCATGCCGGCGCGGGCAGGCCGTCCTCCTCGAGCGTCCAGCTCGCGCCTCCGTCGTCGGTGCGGTAGACGCCGAGGCGGCCGTCCGCGGTGACCCGGTTCTCGGCGCCTTCCTCGGGCACGACCCAGGCCACGTCCGGATCGGTCGGGTCGAGCGCGATCGGGAAGCCGAAGCCGCTCGGCAGGCCGTTCCCCTCGAGTCGCTCCCACGTGTCGCCGTGGTCGTCCGAGCGGTAGACGCCGCAGTGGTTCTGCTGCCAGAGGCGCCCGTCGCGGGCCGGGTGCGCGAGCAGCTTGTGGACGCACTGGCCGACCTCGGGGAATGGGTTGTCGGGGAAGAAGTCGGCCGCGACGCCCTGGTTGATCGGCGTCCACGTCTCGCCGCCGTCGTCGCTTCGGAATGCGCCCGCGGCTGAGATCGCCGCGTACAGCCGGCCGTCCGCGATCTGGAAGGAGTGGCAGCACATCCCGCCCGCGCCCGGCTGCCAGCGGTCGCGCGTCGGGTGCTCGACGAGGCTGACGACGGGCTCGAAGGTGACGCCGCCGTCCGTCGAGCGGTGCAGGACACCCGGGTCGCCGCCGAGCCAGAGCGCGTCCGGCCCCGGCTCGACGTGCCACGTCGCGTTCAGCTTGAGGTCGCTCCCCTCGGGGAGGCGGATCTCCTCGGCGCGCTCCCACGTACGGCCGAGGTCGCTCGACCGGTGCACAGTCGCGCCGTAGACGAAGTTGTTCGAGGCGGCGTAGAGGGTGTCACTCCCCGGGTCGCGAACGGCGTGGTAGATCGACCAGCCGGGCAGGAGCGGGCCGTCGACCTCACCGTCCCGCACCACGAAGAGCCCCTTGCGCGTTCCGACGAGTAGAGCCCGGCTCACCGGGAAGACGCTATCGCGCCTGAGGGAACGACGCGAGGAGGTCCGAGATGGCAGTCAAGCAGCGGCAAGCGACACTGAGCGAGGCGCAGCTTCGCTTCCTGGCCGAGAACCCGTTCGTCGGCGTCCTGACGAC
>DASQXE010000017.1:0-33903 GCA_035639875.1 Gaiellaceae bacterium
AGATGAAGATCGGACGCGAGCCCGAGCAGGATCCTGCCCGCCTCGACGCGGCCCGGCGCGCGATCGGAGACGGGACCGAGCTCTTCGTGGACGCGAACGGCGCCTACGGTCGTGAGGAAGCCGCCGTCTGGGCCGAGCGCCTCGCCGCTGAGTGGCAGTCGAGGTGGTTCGAGGAGCCGGTGTCTTCGGCCGACATCGAAGGTCTCCGCCTCGTCCGGGAACGCGCTCCCCGCGGTCTCGAGATCGCGGCCGGCGAGTACGGCTACGTGCTCGCGGACTTCCGCAACCTCCTCGCCGGGGAGGCGGTCGACTGTTTGCAGGCCGACGTCACACGTTGCGGCGGGATCACTGGTCTACTCGGGGTCTCCCGCCTGGTAGGCGAATACGGGATCGACCTCTCCGGCCATTGCGCGCCCGCACTCTCCGTGCAGCCGCTCTGCGCCGTCCAGCGGTTGCGCCATCTCGAGTGGTTCCACGACCACGTTCGCCTCGAGGCGATGCTCTTCGACGGCGTGCCGAAGCCGAGCAACGGGGTCGTCGCCCCAGACAGGTCGCGGCCGGGGCACGGTCTCGAGCTCAAGCGGACGGACGCCGAGAGGTACGCGGCATGAAGATGAGAGTCCCGGCGAAGACGAACGGCCGCTTCCACACGCCTCCGGTTGGCACGATCGAGCTTGACGTCGCCGAGCTCGAGCACGACGTCCGCTCGGCGATCGAAGGCGAGGTGCGCTTCAGTCCCGGCGACCGAGCGCTCTACGCCACCGGAGGTTCCAACTACCGCATGGTCCCGATCGGCGTCGTGATCCCCCGGACGATCGACGACGTCGTCGCCACGGTCGCGGCATGCCGCGCGCACGCAGCCCCAATGCTCTCGCTCGGCGGGCACACGAGCCTCGCAGGCCAGGGGGCGAACGTCGCCGTCGTTATCGACTTTTCCAAGTACTTGAACCGGGTGCTCGAAATCGACCCCGAACGGAAGCTCGCGCGTGTCGAGCCGGGCGTTATCCTCGACGACCTGCGCAATACGGCCGAGAAGCGGCACCGGCTCACGTTCGGCCCGGATCCTTCCACGCACACGCACTGCACCCTGGGCGGGATGGTCGGGAACAACTCCTGCGGCGTCCACTCGGTCATGACCCAGTTCTACGGGCCCGGGCCGACGACCGCGCACAACGTCTACGAGCTCGAGGTCCTCACGTACCGGGGCGAGCGCTTTCGCGTCGGTCCCGGAGAAGACGGACTGCCGGCGGACATCCGAGACCGCCTCGTCGCTCTCCGCGACCGCGTTGGGGACGAGGTGCGCCGCCGCTACCCCGACATCCCGCGGCGCATTTCGGGCTACAACCTGAACGAGCTCCTGCCCGAGAACGGGTTCAACGTCGCGCGGGCGCTCACGGGGACCGAGTCGACCTGCGTGACGATCCTGGAAGCGACCGTCCACCTCGTCCACAGCCCGCCGGCGCGAACGCTCGTCGTCGTCGGCTACGAGGACGCACCCACGGCGGCCGACCACGTCCTGGAGGTGCTGGAGCACAAGCCGCTCGGGCTCGAAGGCATGGACGACACCCTCGCTGAGGACATGACCCTCGTCGGGATCCACGACCGGGACCTGTCGCTCATGCCCGAGGGGCGCGGCTGGCTGATCGTGGAGCTCGGCGGCGAGACGAAGGAAGAGTCCGATGAGAAGGGCCGCGCGCTCATCGCCGACCTCGAGAAGGACAAGACGCACGGGCCGACGGGAACGAAGCTCTACGGCGACGCCGAGCAGGTAGCCCACGTGTGGAAGGTCCGCGAGGCGGGACTGGGAGCGACGGCGTTCATCCCGGGGAAGCCGGACACGTACGAGGGCTGGGAGGACTCGGCGGTGCCGCCCGAGCGCCTGGGCGAGTACCTCCGCGAGCTGAAGAAGCTCGGCGGCAAGTACGGCTACGAGAGCGCGCTCTACGGGCACTACGGCCAGGGCTGCGTGCACGCGCGCTGGAACTTCGACCTCGTGACCGAGGACGGGATCAAGCAGTTTCGCTCCTTCCTCGACGAGGCCTCCGACCTCGTCCTCTCCCTCGGCGGCTCCTTATCCGGCGAGCACGGCGACGGCCAGTCCCGTGCGGAGCTCCTCCCGAAGATGTTCGGCGACGAGCTCGTCGAGGCGTTTCGCGAGTTCAAGTCGATCTGGGACCCCGACTGGAAGATGAACCCGGGCAAGGTGGTCGACGCATACCGCATCACGGACAATCTCAGGCTCGGCGCCGGCTTCAGGCTGCCCGCGCCGAAAACGCACTTCTCCTACCCGAACGACGGCGGCAGCTTCGGGCACGCGACCATTCGCTGCGTCGGGATCGGAAACTGCCGGCGCATGGAAGCCGAGGGCGGGGTCATGTGCCCGAGCTACATGGTCACGCGGGAGGAGAAGCACACGACGCGCGGTCGCGCGAGGCTCCTCTTCGAGATGCTGCAAGGCCGGCCGGTCGAGGGCGGCTGGCGGAACCAGGAAGTCTTCGACGCGCTCAACCTCTGCCTCTCCTGCAAGGGATGCACGAACGACTGTCCCGTCTCGGTCGACATGCCGACCCTCAAGGCCGAGTTTCTCTCCCATTACTGGAAGCGACGCCTGCGACCTCGGCATGCCTACGCGTTCGGCCTCATCGACCAGGCGGCGCGCCTGGCCTCGAGGATGCCCAGGGCCGTCAACTTCGTCACGCAGACGCCTTCGTTCTCGCGCGTTGCGAAGCTCGCCGCCGGCATGTCGCCGAAGCGCGAGTTCCCGCCGTTCGCGCCAGTGAGCCTCACAAGCTGGTACCGCGCGCGGGGCGGGCCCCGCAACGAGACGGGCGAGAAGGTCCTGCTCTGGCCGGACACCTTCACGAACTACTTCCATCCCGAGATCGGGATCGCGTGTGTGGAAGTCCTCGAGGATGCCGGTTACCGGGTGGAGATGCCGACGAGTCACGTCTGTTGTGGACGGCCGCTCTACGACTACGGGATGCTCGACCTCGCCCGCCGCTACCTCCTGCACGTCCTCGACGTCCTCCGCGACGACATTCGCGCCGGCGTACCCGTCGTCGGAGTCGAGCCGAGCTGCCTCGCCACTTTCAAGGACGAGCTCGCGAAAATGCTCCCGCACGACGAGGACGCGAAGCGGCTCGCGGGCCAGGCGTACCACTTCGCCGGTTTCCTCGAGCACGTCGGGTACGAGCCGCCGCCTCTTCGTCGCAAGGCTCTCCTGCACGGACACTGCCACCAGAAGGCGACCGGCGGTATCGAGGGCGAGAAGAAGCTGCTCGAGAAGATGGGGGTCGAGGTCGACGCTCCCGACTCAGGCTGCTGCGGGATGGCCGGCTCGTTCGGCTTCGAGCAGGGGCACTACCATGTCTCGATGGCGTGCGGCGAGCGCGTCCTCCTGCCCGCCGTGCGCGCGGCGCCGGCGGACACGCTCGTGGTCGCGGATGGGTTTTCCTGCCGGACGCAGATCGAGCAGGGTCGGACCGGCCGCCGCGGCCTCCACGTCGGCCAGGTGCTGAAGCTGGCACTGGACCACGGTCCGGAAGGTCCCCGCGGCGGGCATCCCGAAGAGGAATCGCTCGCGGCGCCGAGCGCGAACGGGCATCACCCCGGTCTCGCCGTCGCAATCGTCGGCGGCGCGGTGGCCGCGGGAGCGCTCCTCTGGAAGGCCCGTTCGTCCTGATGCGCCTCCGCGAAGGCTAAGAAGCGGCCTAGCTACCGGCGTTCTTCTTCGACGAGCCGCTCGGCCGTCGGGACGGCTTCGAGTCGCTCGTCAGGGATCGGCTTTCCGCTCTCGACGGAGAGCCCATAGGTGCCGGCGGCGAGCCGCGCCTCGGCGCGCTCCACCGCGCGGAGCCTTCCGCGGAGCTCGTCCGCGAGGCCGGCATCGAGCTCGTCTTGGTAGAGCTCGGAGCCGAAGTTCCCCGGATCGCCGATGTCCTCCACCTCGCCGGAATCGGCGTGCCTGAGCTGGGCGAGCGCGCGCTCGACCCGCCCCCTCTCGGCGGCCAGGAGCTCTCGGGCGCGTTCGGGATCCACGACGCCAAATTAGCGCTTGACACGACTCCTCGCGCGTGCGAACGTGTCATTGTCGAAGCCCGGTGACCGCGAGGTCGGCGGGCTTCGGCGTTTCTGGATGCCGAGGCGAGGCCAACTGTCGGGCCTCCCTCTCGATACGGTTGCCTCAGTGGCAGCGGAATGCATGGTCGACGCCGCCGGCCGTGGCGTCACGGTGACGAGCCCGGACAAGGTCTTCTTCTCCGAGCGCGGGGAGACGAAGCTCGACCTGGTCCGGTACTACCTCGCGGTCGCGGAACCGTTTCTACGCGCCGCGGGCGGACGGCCGACGCTCATGCAGCGCTTCCCGCACGGCGCGGAGGGGAGCTCGTTCTTCCAGAAGCGGGTCCCCGAGAACGCGCCCGAATGGCTGCAGACGACGATCGTCACGACGCCGAACGGAACGACCTCTCGCGCCCTCGTTCTCGCCGACATGGCGCACGTGGCCTGGGCCGTGAACCTGGCCTGCATCGGCTTTCACGTGTGGCCGTACCACCATGACCGGCCCGACGTCGCCGACGAGCTGCGCCTCGACCTCGACCCGCAGCGCGGCGTCGGCTTCGACGAGGTGCGCGCTGCGGCGGCCGATGTCCGCGGCCTGCTGGACGAGCTCGGCATCGTTGGCTACCCGAAGACCACGGGCAACCGCGGGCTGCACGTCTACGTTCGCCTCGAGCCGCGCTGGGACTCGTACGAGGTGCGGGCGGCAGCCGTCGCGGCGGCTCGCGAGCTCGAGCGCCGCCGCCCAAAGCTGATCACCTCCGCGTGGTGGAAGGAGGAGCGCGGCCGGCGCGTCTTCATCGACTACAACCAGAACGCGCCGCACAAGACCGTCTTCGGTCCGTGGTCGGTGCGAGCTCGCCCCGGCGCTCAGGTGTCGGCTCCCCTCACATGGGACGAGATCGACATGCTTCATCCCGACGAGCTGACCGTCGACAGCGTGCCTGCGCGGCTCGCGGCGCAGGGTGACCCGTGGGAGGAGATGAACGACCGGCCGCAGTCGCTCGAGCCGCTACTCGAGCTCCACGAGCGGGACCGCGCCGCCGGCCTCCTAGATGCTCCGTGGCCGCCTGTGTATCCGAAACAGCCGGACGAGCCGCCACGAGTCGCGCCGAGCCGGGCTCGCAAACACGCCTCGTAGACGCCGCGTTAGTGGGTCTTGATGAGCGTGATGTGGTTGGCTTCGTGCGTGCACGAATCGGCCGCTGATATCCGCCTCTTGCAGGGGCTCCTCGACCGCAGCTACGCGAATGCAGGTCAACACCTGCTCAGCATCCACACGCCCGAGCGGAGAGCAACCGCGGAGGAACTCACCGCTCGGCTGACGGGAATGTGCCTGCTCGTGCTGACGACGGTCACCGCCGACTGCCGCCCGATCGGCGGGGCGGTGGACGGGATCTTCTACCGGGGAGCGTTCCACTTTGGCTCGAGCCCACACTCGCTGCGCTTTCGCCACATCCGTTCCCGCCCGCAGGTGACGGCGACGCACCTCCCCGGAGAAGAGTTCGCCGTAACAGTCCACGGCCGCGCGGTGCCGATCGATGTCAGCGCCGACGAGAACGCCGGGTTCCGCCAGGCATTGCTCGACGTCTATCTGCCGCGCTATGGGCCGGACTGGGAGCGCCTCCTCGACTCCGGGCCTCTCTACGCGAGAATCGAGCCCGAGCGGATGTTCGCCTTTGCGATGCCGGAGGCCTGAGCGGCAGACCCGAGCCTGCGTCTAGACGCCTTCCTTCGTCACGACCTCGTAGCGACCGTTCTCCTCAATCGCGACTTCCCCCCAGGGCCCGGCAGGATGAAGTACTCGTCGTCGGTGCCGTGTGCTTCCTCAAACTCGCCGAGCGTCGCGTTGATACGGCCTAGACAGTCCGCGTCGGCGCACTCGCAGAAAACGGGATGTGACGATTGTCGGGTTTACTCCTGCGCCGCTGACCGGCGGTGACGACGAAGAGGTTGGGATGTGAGCGGATCGCCTCGTACTCCTCGAGATGGAGCGCCACGGTCTCGATGCAGTCCTCGTTGCTGCACTCACACAGAAACTCAAGCGGGCCCTCGAGGGAGCCCACGGATTCGAGCACGCGCTCGTTGACCTCCCGAAAGAGGATCTGGCTCCTGACGAGCCGCTGAAGTTGCCGGGACATTCCGTCCCCCTTCTCGCTCGCTGGCAGAGACCGGGAACGGAGACCTCTGAAGCGCCCCTAGGCCCTAGGCGTGAAGCGGCGGAGGAAGAAGAAGCGCCAAAGGGGCACACCCGGCTGTAATCGCACCCTTCTCGGCGGATTTGAGTCCACCAGGCCGCCGCCCCGACGATCTTTGCCTCAACGAAAAACTAGCGGCCATTCTGGCCGACGGGCCGTCTTGTCGCCGGCGACGTACTCGAGGTGGCGCCTTCCGCGCAGCCTGCCCTCGAGAGCCGCTAAAGCGTTCGTACAACCCGGTCTCCCGTTGTCACGGGCAGAGAAACCGGAATGCGGTAACGCTCTCCCGAGCGGCGCCACCGGTTTGAAGGAGCGCTCGACGGGAAGCATCGTGGTGCGGAGCGTTCGAGCGCCGTGACTCTCGCCTTCACCCAAACTCTCCATCCGGCAGGCGGCGTCGTCGGCAGCACGTTGCTCGCCCTCGTCCCCGTCGCGACCGTCCTCATCCTGCTTGCCGTTCTCCGAGTGACCGCCTGGCTCGCGGTGGTTCTCGGCTCGATCGTCACGATCATTCTTGCCCTCGCGGTGTGGGATGTGCCCGCGAAGAACACTTTTGCGTCGTACTTCTACGGCACGGCGACGGGGTTCTGGGCCGTCGCGTGGATCGTCATCTGGGGCGTGGTGATCTTCAACACGATGGTGGTCACGGGCGCATTCGATCGTCTGAAGGAATGGCTCATCTCCCAGGCGACGCGCGACATCCGGATTCAGACGATTCTTCTCGCTTGGGCGTTCGGAGCCCTTCTCGAGGGTCTCGTCGGCTTCGGGTACCCGTGGGCCGTCGTGGCCCCGATCCTCATCTCGCTCGGAGTTGTCGAGCTGGAGGCCCTGCGGGTGGCCGCGCTGGGAAACACCGCGCCGGTCTCCTACGGCGCGCTCGGAGCCCCCATCCTCGGTCTCTCGAAGGTCACCGACCTCGACGTCAACGACCTGTCGTCTTCGATCGGTCGCGTCGTGGCGATCCTCGCGCTCCTGCCGCCGTTCCTGCTCATCTTCCTCGTCTCCGGAACGCGCGGTCTGCGGACGGGGTGGCCTATCGCCATCGTGGGCTCGCTCGGCTACATCGCGGGCCAGTACCCGATCGCCGAGTTCGTCGGGCCGTACATCCCGGACATCGTCGGCGGGCTGACCGCGTTCGCCGCAGTCTTCCTCCTCATCCGCTTCTGGCGACCGCGCGACGTGCTCGGCTTCGGCGGGGTCCCGATCGAGGGGGAGCCGGCCTACCCCGAGCCTCGCGAGGCGCTCGCCCCGGGCGCGCCCGCGGGCTCGTGGGCGGGAACGCCCGCCGGTGGCATGCGGGGAGCGGGGCTCACGATGCGTGATGCGCTCTTCGGCCTCGTCCCGTTCTTCATCCTCATCGCCGTCGTCGTCGCGTGGACAGGCCCGTGGTCGAGCCACTACCCGCCGCAGAGTCTCTTCGGCGACGATCCGATTACGAAGTGGACGCCGTTCCAGGCGAGCGTCACCGGCAAGTCGCCGAGCGGCGCCGACATCGACTCGACGTTCGGCTGGAATCCGCTCGTCGCCGGCACGGCCATCTTCTTCTCCTGGCTCCTCATCCTTGTCTTCCTCCGCCCGCGTGCAGGCCAGCTGCGGGACGTGGCGCGGCGGTCCTTTGGTCAGGTCTGGGGCGCGCTCCTCGTCGCGGTCTTCATCTTCGGACTCGCTTTCATCTTCAACTACTCCGGCATGGCGGGATCGATGGCGAACGGCTTCTCGAAGGTCGGGACCTGGTTCATCGTCCTCGCGCCCATCCTCGGGTGGATCGGGGTGGCCCTCTCCGGCTCGAACACGTCGGCGAACACGGTGTTCGGCTTCTTCCAGCTCCAGGTCGGGAAGCTCCTGGGGGCGCCGATTCTCATCTTCCCCACCCTGAACTCGATCGGAGCTGAGATCGGAAAGCCGGTCGCCCCCCAGACGACGAGCGTCGGCGTTTCCACGACGGGCTATGTTCGCAAGGAGGGCGCGGTGATCCGCCACAACATGGCGTGGACGCTCGTTGTCCTCCTCTATCTGATCGGCATCGGCGCCCTCTACTACTTCGTCTTCCCGAGCGCGATGCGGTAGCCGTCGCACGGCTTCGAAAGGGGTAGCAAGATGGCAGCGACGACCTCGGATCTGATCCTCGATCGGCTGACGGACTGGGGCGTGGACACGATCTTCGGCCTCCCCGGCGACGGGATCAACGGGTTCATGGAGGCGCTCCGCCAGCGGGAGGAAGACGTCCGGTTCGTCCACGTCCGCCACGAGGAAACGGCCGCGCTCGCCGCCGTCGGGTACGCGAAGTTCACCGGCCGTCTCGGCGTCTGCCTCTCCACCGCCGCGCCCGGCGCGATCCACCTCCTGAACGGGCTCTACGACGCGGCCGTCGACCAGGCGCCCGTCCTGGCCGTGACTGGGATGACCTATCACGACCTCATCGGCACCCACTACCTGCAGGACATCAATCACGACGCCCTCTTCGAGCACGTGTGCGGCTACAGCCAGCGGATCATGGGTTCGACGCAGGCGGTGAACGTCGTCGATCTGGCCTGCCGCACCGCCCTGACGCAGCGGACGGCCGCGCACGTCGCGATTCCGATCGACTACCAGGTGCAGGAAGTGGGTGCGGACGAGCGCTTCAAGCGCAACGTCCCCGGCCACACGACGACGTCGTTCCAGCCGCCGATCCGGATCCCGGAGCACGAGCAGCTCGAGCGGGCGGCGCGCCTGCTCGAGGGCAAGAACCGGATCGTGATCTTGGCCGGAGCGGGCGCGCGCGGTGCGGGTGCCGAGCTCGAGCAGGCGGCGGAGAAGCTGAAGGCGCCGATCGTGAAGCCGATGCTCGGCAAGGACTGCGTGCCCGATGACAGTCCCTACACCACAGGGTCGATCGGCGTTGTCGGCACGCGTCCTTCTTCCGATGCAATGGAAAGCTGCGACGCGCTTTTGATCGTGGGCAGCTCCTTCCCCTACATCGAGTTCCTGCCCCAGCCCGACCAGGCCGTCGGCATCCAGATCGACGACCGGCCGGAGCGGATCGGCCTCCGCTATCCGGTCGAGGTCGGGCTCGTGGGCGACGCAAAGGCCACGCTGCAAGCACTACTTCCGCTCCTGCCGGAGAACGAGGATTCCTCGTTCCTCGAGCAGGCGCAGGAGGGGATGCGCGACTGGTGGGAGCTGATGGAGGAGCAGGGAACGAGCAGCGACACGCCGATGAAGCCGCAGGTCGTGAGCTGGGACCTCGGAAAGGCGCTGCGGGACGACGCGATCCTGTGCGGCGACTCCGGCACGGTGACGACCTGGGCGGCGCGGCTCCGGCTCAGGCGCGGCCAGCTGTTCTCCTTCAGCGGGACGATGTGCTCGATGATGGCGGCGCTGCCGTACGCGATCGGCGCTCAGGTCGCCTATCCGAACCGGCAGGTCGTGGCGCTTACGGGCGACGGCTCGCTGATGATGATGATGGGCGAGCTTGCCACGCTCGCCCAGGAGAAGCTCCCGGTCAAGGTCGTCGTGGTCAAGAACGGCTATCTCGGCCTGATCCTGTGGGAGCAGATGGTCTTCCTCGGCAACCCGCAGTACGGGGTCGATTTCTCCGCCGTCGACTTCGCCAAGGTCGCCGAGGGTTGCGGTATCCGCGGCATCTCGATCGACGACCCGTCGCGTTGCGGCGACCAGCTGCGCGTGGCGCTCGCGGACGACGGGCCGGCGCTGATCGAGTGCGTGTGCGATCCATACGAGCCCCCGAACCCGCCGAAGATCACGCGCGAGCAGGCGCAGAACCTCGCGCAGGCTCTGGCGCGCGGGGAGCCGAGCCGGAAACGGATCGCCCTCACGATCGGCCGTGACGCGCTCGACGAGAAGTCATTCGCCGCGAGCCCCTACGGCATCCCGGAGCGGCTGAAGGAGCGCGTCACGGGACGCCTCTCGCGCGACGATGAGGACGGGGGCGACTAGCCCGCTCGCGCGCGAGCTCGCCCACGCCGTCGAGGGCGAGGTTCGCTTCGACGCCGGCGGGCGAGCGCTCTACGCAACCGACCTCTCGATCTACCGCCAGGTACCCATAGGGGTCGTCGTCCCGCGAACGGTCGACGACATCGTCAAGACCGTCGAGATTTGCAGGGCGCACGGGGCGCCGCTCCTCGGCCGCGGTGGCGGGACCAGTCTCGTCGGCCAATGCACGAACGAGGCGGTGGTCATCGACTGTTCCAAGTACCTGAACCGCATCCTCGAGATCGATCCTGAGAAGAAGCTCGCGCGCGTCGAGCCCGGCGTCGTCTGCGACGACCTGAAGTTCGCCGCCGAGGAGCACGGCTTGACATGGGGGCCCGACCCGGCCACGCACCAGTACGCGAACGTTGGCGGCATGCTCGGCAACAACTCGTGCGGCGTCCACTCGGTTCTGACCGAGTTCTACGGCGGCGGACCGCGCACCGCCGACAACGTCGAGGAACTCGAGGTCGTCACCTACCGCGGCGATCGGCTTCGCGTCGGCCGGGAGGACGACCGGCTGCCCGCCGAGCTCGTCTCCAAGCTTCGCGCGATCCGCGACCGCTACGGCGAGCTCATCCGCGAGCGCTACCCCCAGATCCCGCGCCGAGTCTCGGGCTACAACCTCGACGAGCTGCTGCCGGAGCGCGGTTTCCATATCGCGCGCTCTCTCGTCGGTACCGAATCGACTTGCGCGATCACGCTCGAGGCGACGCTGCGGCTGGTCGACAATCCTCGCCATCGGGCGCTCCTCGTTCTCGGATATCCCGACCAATACGTCGCTGCCGACCAGATCGTCGAGATCCGGGAACAGCGGCCGATCGGGATCGAGTGCGTCGACCACACGGTCACGGACAACATGAAGCAGCAGGGGATGCACCCGAAGGCCGTCGCGCTCTATCCGGACGGCGGCGCCTGGCTGCTCGTCGAGTTCGGCGGGGAATCGGCGGAGGAAGCGGCCGACAGGGCTCATGCGCTCGAGCGGGAGCTCGGCCCCGACGGCCCGGTCACGAAGCTCGTCGAGGACGCGGCCGAGCAGAAGCTCGTCTGGCTCGTGCGCGAATCGTCGATCGGCGCAAGCCGCATTCCGCGGAAGCTCGAGACGTGGCCGACCTTCGAGGACGCGGCGGTCGCGCCCGAGAAGCTCGGCGCCTACCTGCGCGACTTCAAGAAGCTCCTCGACGAGCACGGCCTCTACTGCGTTTTCTTCGGCCACTACGGACAGGGCTGCGTGCACGCTCGGATCGGGTTCGACTTGAAGACGGCGGACGGAATCAAAGGATTCCGCCGCTTTCACGAAGATGCCACAGAGCTCGTGCTCTCCTACGGCGGCTCGCTTTCTGGGGAGCACGGCGACGGCCAGGCCCACGGGTGGGCGCTCGAGAAGATGTACGGCCCGGAGCTCATCGAGGCCTTTCGCGAGTTCAAGCGCGCCTGGGATCCAGACGGAAAGCTCAACCCGGGCAAGAAAATCGACGCGTACGCGCCGGATGCGAATCTCCGCCTCGGCCCCGGTTATCGCCCGGCGCAACCGAAGACGCATTTCAGCTTCCACGAGGACGGCTTCAGCTTCGCCGCCGCGACTGAGCGCTGCTTCGGCGTCGGCCTCTGCCGCAAACACGACACCGGGACGATGTGCCCGAGCTACATGGCGACTCGCGAGGAAAAGCACACGACGCGCGGGCGTGCCCATCTGCTCTTCGAGCTGCTACGCGGCGAGGTGATCGGCCGCGACGGTTGGCGCGACGAGGCGGTCAAGGACGCCCTCGATCTCTGCCTCTCCTGCAAGGGCTGCAAGGGCGAGTGCCCGGTCCAGGTAGACATCGCCACTTACAAGGCCGAGTTCCTCGCCCACTACTACGCGCGTCGCCTTCGGCCTCGAATCGCCTACGCGCTCGGGCTCGTCCCATGGTGGGCGCGGCTGGCGGAGCGAGCCCCTCGCTTCGCCAACGCGCTGACCGCCGAGTCGGCGCCCGGAAGGATGCTCAAACGTGCGGCCGGGATCGCGCCCGAGCGCGAGCTCCCCCGGCTCGCCGACGAGTCCTTCAAGGCCTGGTTTCGCCGCCGAGACACGGGTGTGGCTGCCGGCGAGCGCGTGATCGTCTGGCCCGACACCTTCACTAATCACTTCCATCCACACATCGGCCGTGCGGCGGTCGACGTGCTGGAGGCCGCCGGGCTGCGCGTCGAGGTCCCGCAGGCAACGCTCTGCTGCGGGCGCCCGCTCTTCGACTTCGGCATGCTGCGGCTGGCGAAGCGCTGGTTGCGACGGATCCTGGACGAGCTGCGCCCGGCGATCGCCGAAGGCGTCCCGATCGTCGGACTCGAGCCGAGCTGTCTCGCCGTCTTCCGGGACGAGCTGCCCAACCTTCTTCCTCACGACGAGGACGCCAAGCGGCTGAGCGGTCAAGCCTTTCTCCTGAGCGAGTTCCTCGAGCGCCGGCTCGAGGGCTGGCAGCCGCCGAAGCTCGCCCGGAAGGCGCTCGTGCACGGGCACTGCCACCACAAAGCGCTCATGAAGCTCGACGACGAGGAGTCCGTACTCACGAAGCTCGGCCTCGATTTCGAGGTCGTCGACTCCGGCTGCTGTGGCATGGCGGGCTCCTTCGGGTACGACGCCGGCGAGCACTACGCCGTCTCGATGACCGTCGGCGAGCGCGTGCTCCTGCCGGCGGTGCGGAGGGCGGGCTCGGACACGCTCATCGTCGCCGACGGGTTCAGCTGCCGGGAGCAGATCGCCCACGCGACCGGGCGCAAGGCGTTACACCTCGCCGAGGTGATCCAGACGGCTCTCAACGACGCCGGGGCGGGTCCGGGCGGGCAAGCCGAGACCCAG
Organism: Gaiellaceae bacterium; assembly: GCA_035639875.1. Classification (GTDB taxonomy): domain Bacteria; phylum Actinomycetota; class Thermoleophilia; order Gaiellales; family Gaiellaceae; genus JAIBJP01. Next base: position 13,060 of record DASQXE010000017.1, read on the forward strand.
CGGCGCGCAGCTCTCGCACCGTCCTCGCCCCGCTGACGCCCGCGAGGCCGAGCCGGGCGACCCCTTCGGCGGCGAGCGCGCATTCGCCCACGACCGCATAGCAAGGGATGTCGACCCGGCGGCAGCGTGCCGCTACCTCCGATACTGCCTTCCCTTCGAGCGTCTGCTCGTCGAGACGGCCCTCGCCCGTGACGACGAACGCAGCACGAGCCGCGTGCTCGTCGAAGGCGAGGAGGTCGAGCACATAGGCGGCGCCGGGGAGGAGCCTCGCTCCCCGAAACGCCCAGAGACCGCCGGACAAACCTCCAGCGGCGCCGGTCATCGGCACGCCGCGTGGGTCGCGGTCGGGAGGCGCATGCGCCGCAAGCTCGTCGAGGCGCCGCTCTAGACGCCGCACGGTCTTCGGATCCGCCCCTTTCTGCGGTCCGTACACACTCGGCGCGAGCTCCCAGGCCGTGCGGACGTCGCAGGCGACGTCGAGCTCGACGTCGACGTCCGCATCGTCGAGGGCAGCGAGCGCGCCCGCGCCTCCATCTGTCGTCGCGCTGCCGCCGACTGTGACGATCACCTTGTGGGCGCCGGCTTGGGCCGCAGCGGCGATGAGCTCGCCCGTCCCGTACGTCGATGCGGCCCAGGCGTCGCGCTCCGCCGGGGCGATGCGGGCGAGGCCGCTCGCCTGCGCCATCTCGACGATCGCCGTCTCGCCGCCCGGAAGTAGGGCGAAGGAGGCGTCGACGGGCCTGCCGAGCGGGTCGCGCACCCGCTCCGTTCGAATCTCCGCGTCGAGAGCCTGCGCGAGCACCTCCATCGTCCCCTCGCCGCCGTCCGCGAGGGGGAGCTCGATCGCCTCACGGCCCCCAGCTCGAATCCCGGCTGCGATCGCCGCCGCCACCTCGCCGGCACCGAACGTTCCTTTGAAACTGTCCGGAGCGACGAGGACCGGCTGAAGCTGATTGCCCGTCAGCGCTCGGGCTGCTGGTCCTCGACCTCGAGGAGCTTCTCGTAGGCGGGAAGCGTGAGGAACTCCTCGAAGTCGTCGGCGAGAGCCACCCGTTCGAAGACCTCACGCGACTCGTCCGGACGCCCGAGCGAGTAGAACCACTCGTCGTTCCCCACTTCCTGACGAATGCGCTCGAGCTCGCTCGTCGCGAGCTCGCGGACGAGCTCTTTCGTCACCGGCCTCCCGTCGGCGAGTTTGGCGCCCGTGTGCACCCACTGCCACACCTGCGAGCGTGCGATCTCCGCGGTGGCCGCGTCCTCCATGAGCCCGTAAATGCCCGCGGCCCCGTTCCCACGCAGCCAAGAGGAGATGTACTGGATGCCCACGTTGCAGTCGTTCCGCAGACCCTCCTCCGTGATGTCGCCCGGGGTCGCGGCCACGTTCAACAGGTCGGAGGCGCCCACGCGGACGTCGTCGCGCAGGCGATCGATCTGGTTCGGCCGCTCGCCGAGCACGAGGTCGAACTCCCTCGTCGCCACCGGAACGGAATCCGGATGTGCGACCCAGGTGCCGTCGAAGCCGTTGCCCGCTTCGCGGCGCTTGTCGGCTCCGACCTCCTCGAGGGCCTGCTCGTTCCGCTGCGGATCTTTGCGGCTCGGCACGAAGGCCGACATGCCCCCCATCGCATGTGCGCCGCGCCGGTGGCACGTCTTCACCAAGAGCTCCGTGTAGGCGCGCATGAAGGGGACGGTCATCTTCACGCTGTTCCGATCGGGGAGGAGGAACTCGGGCCGGTTCTTGAACGTCTTGATGAGGGAGAACTGATAGTCCCAGCGGCCGGCGTTCAGGCCGGCGGAGTGGTCGCGCAGCTCGTAGAGAATCTCGTCCATCTCGAACGCGGCCCAGATCGTCTCGATCAGGACAGTCGCCTTGACGACGCCGGCGGTCAGGTCGAGCCGGTCTTCGGTGAACGTGAAGGCGTCGTTCCAGAGCCGCGCTTCGCGGTGGCTCTGCAGCTTCGGCAGGTAGAAATACGGGCCGGCGCCCTTGGCGAGCAGCCGGCCCGCGTTGTGGAAGATGTAGAGGCCGAAGTCGACGAAGGCGCCCGCGACCGGCTCGCCGTCGACGAGGATGTGCCGTTCGGGCAGGTGCCAGCCCCGCGGGCGGACGAGCAAAGTCGCCGTCTGCTCGCCTAGGCGGTAATCCTTGCCCGTCTTCGTGTCGGTGTACTCGATCGTCCCCTCGATCGCGTCGATCAGGTTGACGTGGCCGCCGATCATGTTGCGCCACGTCGGTGAGTTGGCGTCCTCGAAGTCGGCCATGAAGCAGCGGGCGCCCGAGTTGAGCGCGTTGATCGTCATCTTGCGGTCGGTGGGCCCCGTGATCTCGACGCGTCGGTCGCGGAGATCCGCGGGCACGGCGGCGATCCTCCAGTCGGACTCGCGAACCTCGCGAGTCTCGGGAAGGAAGTCGAGCGAGCCGCCGGCCTCGATCTCGGCCTGGCGCTCGGCGCGGCGGCGCAGCAGATCGACGCGCGTGCTGTTGAACTCCCGATGGAGCGACGCGACGAACTCGAGCGCTTCCGGCGTCAGGATCTCGTCGAAGCGCGCCTGGAGGGGCCCGCTGACGCGGACCCCTTCAACGGTCTCAATATGCATTCGTCGGCGCGGCCGTCCTAGCCTGCCTCCTTCTCCTGCTCGGTCGCCGCGCGTTCCTTGATCTCGTCGACGACCGCCGGCTCGGCCAGCGTCGTCGTGTCTCCGAGCGGGCGATTCTCGGAGACGTCGCGGAGCAGCCGGCGCATGATCTTCCCCGAGCGGGTCTTCGGCAGCTCGGGCGTAAAGACGATGTTCGCCGGCTTGGCGATCGGGCCGATCTTCCGCGCGACGTGGTCGCGCAGCTCCTCGAGCATCTCGACCGAGCCCTCCTCGCTACCCTTCAGCGAGACGAACGCGACGATCGCCTGGCCCGTCTGGGGGTCGCTCCGGCCGCACACGGCCGCCTCGGCGACCCGCTGGTGGTCGACGAGAGCGCTCTCGACCTCGATCGTCGAGATCCGGTGCCCGGAGATGTTCATCACGTCGTCGACGCGGCCGAGGAGCCAGAAGTCGCCGTCCTCGTCGATCCGGGCGCCGTCACCCGCGAAGTACACGTCCGAGAACTTGCTCCAGTAGGTCTCGACGTAGCGGTCCGGATCCTTGTAGATGCCGCGGAGCATCGCGGGATACGGCTTGCGCAAGACGAGGTAGCCGCCTCCTCCGGGACCGACCTCGTTGCCCTGCTCGTCGTACACGGCCGCGTCCACGGTGGGAAACGGCTTCGTTGCGGAGCCCGGCTTGAGCGTCGTTATCCCGGGCAGCGGCGTGATCAGGATCATGCCCGTCTCCGTCTGCCACCACGTGTCGACGACGGGGGTGCGGTTGCCGCCGACGTGCTCGCGGTACCAGACCCACGCCTCGGGGTTGATCGGCTCCCCGACCGTGCCGAGCAGGCGTAGCGAGGAGAGATCGTGGTTCTCCGCGTGCTCGGGGCCCCACTTCATGTGCGCTCGGATCGCAGTCGGCGCCGTGTAGAGGATGTCGACCTTGTACCGCTCGATGATCTCCCACCAGCGCTCGGGGCTCGGAAAGTTGGGCACGCCTTCGTAGATGACCCCGGTCGTGCCGTTGCAGAGCGGCCCGTAGACGATGTAGCTGTGGCCGGTCACCCAACCGATGTCGGCGGCGCACCAGTACACGGAGTCAGGCTTCACGTCGAAGATGTAGTAATGCGTCGTCGACGTCCCGACGAGGTAACCGCCCGTGGTGTGCACGATGCCCTTCGGCTTCGCGGTCGTGCCTGACGTGTAGAGCAAGTAGAGGAGGTCCTCGGCGTCCATCGGCTCGCACGGACAGGACTTCGGGTCGTCGCTCTGCCCCTCGACGAGGTCCTCCCACCAGACGTCGCGGCCGTCCTGGAACCGAACGTCGCCACCTGTCCGCCGCAGGACGACCGTCTGCTTGATCGTCGGCGTCTGCTCGAGGGCCTCGTCGGCGTTGCCCTTCAGCGGGACTTTCTTGCCGCCGCGCCAGCCCTCGTCCTGGGTGATCAGGTACTCGCACTCCATGTCGTTGATGCGACCGGCGAGCGAGTCGGCCGAAAAGCCACCGAAGACGACCGTGTGGGGGGCGCCGATTCGCGTGCACGCGAGCATGGCCACCGGCAGCTGCGGGACCATGCCCATGTAGATCGCGACCGGGGTCCCCTTCTGGACGCCGAGGCTCTTGAGGCCGTTGGCGAAGCGGACGACCTCGCGCTGCAGCTCGGCGAACGTGATCTCGCGGCGCTCGCCCTCCGGCTCGCCCTCCCAGTAGTACGCGACCTTGTCGCCCAGCCCGGCCTCGACGTGCCGGTCGACGCAGTTGAAGCAGACGTTGAGCTTGCCGCCGATGAACCACTTCGCATAGGGCGGATCCCACTCGTAGACCTTCTCGAAGTCCGTGAACCACGAGACGCGCTCGCGCGCCTCGGTCTCCCAGAACTCCTCGAAGTCGCGCTCGTAGATGTCCGGCTGTGCGTTCGCCTGCGCGGCGAAGTCCTCGGGCGGCTCGTACCGGCGCTCCTCGAGGAGGATCGTCTCGATGGCGTGCGCTTGGGTCTGAACGCTGTCCGCCATCTCGCTACCTCGTAGCTCCGGCCAGCGGCCGCCGCCGCCCGAAGCTGAACCGCTCGCCGGTCCACAAGGCCCGCCCGACCGGGACGATCGCCCGACCCTCGTTCATCGCAGCGAGCACAAGCGCCGCAGAGGCATACCAGGCGACCGCAGCGGTCACAATCCCCGCCCAGCCGCCGGCACGGATCCAACCGACGTCGGCCCCCGCAGGCGCGACGCCACGATGGGCGGCGACCCAGAACCCGATTGCGAGCAGGATCTCGGTGATCTCGAGCGTCAGGAAGACGCCGAAGACGGCCAGATTGACCCGCAGGCTCCAGAGCATCATGTACGTGTTGAAGATGGCGAACGAGAGCAGGAACCACGCAAGCCCGTTCGCAACGTCGGCGCCTTTTAGCGTGCCGCCCAGCTTCGTCGTCTCGATGAGGATGACGAAGATGCCGAGCGAGAGCCAGAAGCCTCCGTATGTCGAGAACGCGGTGGAGCCGAACGCGTTCCGGTTGCGGAACTCCCACATTCCGGCGGTGATCTGAACGAGCCCACCGTAGAAGAGCGCGAGCCCAACCCACGCGATGTCGGGGATGAAGTTCGCGTTGTGGCCGCTCAGCATGAACGTCGTCAGCGCGAAGGCAGCGAGCCCGAGGGGCGCTGGATCGGCGACCGGGAGAGCGGCAGCGGACACGGCGGGACGTTCCTCGGCGATAGCCATTGTCCCTCCCTTTCTTGTGCGGACACTCGCTGGGCGAGAATCCGCGCGTGTCATTACCCCTCGGCAGTACCCCCTCAGGCGCGATCTAAGCGCGCTAACGGCAGCTTGCCTGCGAGCGCGTGCCGAGGCTTGCAGAAGGTTCCCCGACCGCCTCCCTGGGTACGCGGGACCCGAAACCCGCCACGAGGAGGTTTGTGTGGACGCATTAGCCCTGAGACAGAGGATCATGAAGAGCCTTCTGCGGGAGGTCACGGAGCCGAGCTATCCGAGCGTGACGATGCTGAATCGGGTCGAAGGGGCCTTGGCGAGCAAGGAAGACCTGGCCGATTACGTGGAGGTCCTGGTCGAGAAGGTCGAGTCGACCCGGTATCCCAGCACCGAGATGCTCAACCGCGTCGACCGGTTGATCGGGCGACTCGACTAGCAGGGCGCCGATTTGGCGTGGCGTTTGCTTCCGGCGCGGGCTCACTAACGGGAGCGACAGGGGGTCGATCCCCGGGCTTACAGCTCACGGGATCGAGATCCTGTTCCCCCCGCTGAACGGCAGCCGCTTGCCGAGTCGCTGAGCGAGACCGAGACTTCGGGTGTGCATCCGACGACCGATTACGCGAAGAGCGGGGACGTTCACGTTGCGTATCAGGTCCTCGGCGAAGGCCCGGTGAACCTCGTCTTCGTGCCGGGCTTCGTCTCCCACGTGGAGCACTTCTGGGAGGATCTGTCCCTGGCGCGGTTCCTTCGTCGGCTCGCCTCCTTCTCGCGGCTCGTATTCTTCGATAAGCGCGGCACGGGCCTGTCCGATCGGGTGTCCGAGGCTTGGGTGCCGACGCTCGAGGAGCGGATGGACGACGTGCGCGCCGTGATGGATGCCGTCGGTTTCGAGCATGCGGCGATCTTTGCGCCCTCAGACGCCGGGTCGATGGCGATTCTGTTCGCCGCCACGTATCCGGACCGAACGACGGCGCTCGTCCTCTACGGCACCTTTGCGGCCGGTGCCAAGGAGCCCGGGTATCCGTGGGGCGGAACGCCGGCTGAGTGGGACGAAGCAGCCGAGCGCTGGCGTGAACGGTGGGGCCGCGTCGTCTTCGCGCTCGAGCGCTTCGCACCCAGCAAGGTCGGCGACAAGCACTTTGAGGATTGGTTTGGGCGTCTGGAGCGCTTGGCCGCGAGCCCGGGCGCGGCTGCGATGCTCGCTCGCATGAATGGCGACATCGACGTTCGCCGCGTGCTGCCGTCGATCAGCGTCCCGACGCTCGTGCTCCATCGCCGCGGGGAGCTCGTCGTCGCCGTCGAAGAGGGCCGGTTCATCGCCGAGCACATTCCGGGCGCGAAGTGGGTCGAGCTGGACGGTGTCGATCATTGGCCGTGGCTCGGTGACACGGACTCCGTGATCGAGGAGATCCAGGAGTTCCTCACCGGAACGCGCGAGTCGCCTGAGCCCGATCGGGTGCTCGCGACCGTGCTCTTCACGGACATCGTCGGCTCGACGGAGCGCGCCGTCGCGGTCGGCGACCGTCGGTGGCGCGACGTGTTAGAGGATCACCACGCCGTGGTGCGCAGTGAGTTGTCGCGTTTTCGTGGCCGCGAGATCGACACGAGCGGTGACGGCTTCTTCGCCATATTCGACGGGCCCGCACGCGCGGTCAGGTGCGCATGCGCGATCGTGGAGGGCGTGAAGCCGCTCGGCCTCGAGGTCCGGGCCGGCCTGCACACCGGCGAATGCGAATTGATCGGCGAGAAGGTCGGCGGTCTCGCGGTGCACACGTGTGCGCGCGTTGCCGCGCAGGCGGCGCCCGGCGAGGTGCTCGTCTCGCGGACCGTGAAGGACCTGATCGCCGGCTCGGGGATCCCGTTCGCGGACCGTGGCATTCACCGCCTGAAAGGCATCCCTGACGAGTGGCGACTCTTCGCCGTCGAGCAAGAACCCGGCGGCGATGTGTAAGACGGGAGCGACGGAACTCGAACCCGCGACCTCCGGCGTGGCAGGCCGGTCTCGTCGCTTGGGGCCAAGCGGGGATAGGCGGTGATTCACGGCGTCAGCTGGACTTTTCGCCTGGCGTTTGCGCGAATCGCGGGTGTCGGCGGAGGCTTCCGGGAGCCTCGTGCCGATCAGCGCGGGATGATTCGTTGCCTATCAGGACAACAGAGGGATGTCCGTGGAATCGCCTTTCGTCGCCAACACAGGCGACGACCGCAGGGAGCCGCCGGTGCTACCCCTCGGAGCTATGGTCGAGCGTGAGGACTATCGCGCCGGCGGCGCGGCCGGTGACTGCGGCTTGAAGCGCGCTCGCCGCGTCTGCCAACGCGAATCTCGCCCCAACGTTGAGTGAGAGCAGCCCATCTTTGAGTGCTTCGGCCAGTACAGCAAGCCGTTCGCCGTCGGCTTCGACGTAGACGTCCGCGACGGTGACTCCTCGTTCGGGTGTCGGTGGATCGCCGGTGATCGTCGCGAGTCGGCCGTCGTCAGCAACTGCCTGCAGGGCGCTTGCCGCACCAGCAGGGGCGGCGTTGACAGCGGCGCCGACTCCGCGTCCGCCGGGAGATGCCTCTCGCGCCCGGGTTGGCCAGTCGGGATCGTGGTAGTCGAGGACGATGCGCGCTCCGTAGTCGCGGACGCGCGACTCGCTCGACGGGCCCGCCGTTGCGACGACCGTCGCTCCGCGCGCGACGGCGAGTTGGACGACGAGTCCGCCTGTGACGCCGCCGGCGCCGTGCACGAGCACCCACTCCCCTGCCGGGGAAGGAGCCGCCTCGCTAAGCGCTTGGTCGGCAGTTAGCGCGGGCACCGGGAAGGCCGCCGCTGTCTCCCAGGGAACGGCGGCCGGCTTCGACGCGACGAGCGCGGCCGGAGCGACGAGCAGCTGCGCCCACGCGCCTTGGTGTCGCAGCGGCAGCGGATGCGTGAGCACCTCGTCGCCGGATGCGAAACTCGTTACGTCCTCGCCGACCGCGGCGACGACACCTGTCGCTTCGACGCCGAGTGCCAGCGGCGGCCTTCGGCCGACGTCCCATTCGCCCACGCGGACGAACTCGTCCCAGTTGGCGACCCCTGCGGCGCGCACCGAGATCACGAGCTCGTCCGGCGCGGGCGATGCCGGCGCCGCGAGCTCGAGCATCTGGACCTCGCCGCCGAACGCCTCGATGCCGGCGGCCTGCATCCGTCGCCTTGGCGCCATCTCGGGCATCCTAGATCCGGCTGCGGCAGTTCATACCGAACCTTCGAAAAACCGCGATTGTCGCGACCAAGCCCAGTTCTCCCGCGGGATCAACGGGCTTATCCCGGGATCGATGGGGCGAAAATGCCTGCAAACTCGACATTTTCCAGATCAAGCGGGATCACAGCCGGACGCGCGAAAAACCGGCGGTCGTTCACGGCCATTTGTGGCAACGAAACCTGCTCATTTGCAGGAGGTTTTCAGCGGAAGCGACGGGGCTCGAACCCCGCTCAGCCCGGAAGCGCCATGACCTCCGGACCGAGCGGTGCGGGGATTCCCGAGAGCAGTTGGGAGCTTCCGGCGCCTGTCACGCCGGAGGTCGCGGGCCTCCGGCGGGATGTATGGTGGCGATGTTGCCTTCTTGGCAAACGGTGCGGGATGTATGCGGGATCAGGCTGCCCCTTGCAACTCTCACGGTCGAGTTACCGGACCCGGCCCTTGGATCTGATCGTCACGTAGACGTCGCCCGGTCCGCCTCCGGTCGGCGCCCGCCCGAAGTAGAGCGTGTCGGCGTCCCGGGAGCGCGAGGGCCTTGACTCACTGTCGCTGATGTTGACGTTCGGACCGAGGTTCTTCCGCTGCGACCTCCGAGGGCGGTTCGCGTCGGAGTCGAGCGGCGCCAGTAGGCGGCGCGAAGCGGTGAGCGGGCTCCGCAGCATCTCCGTGCCTGCTGTTCGATCGCGAAGGAAGCTCCGTTGCCGGCTTGCGGACGGCGAGAACATTGGGGGCCGCGACCGGTCGCTGGAACTCTTCGAGGGTGAACTCGCCGCCCGGCTTCACTTCGACCTCGTGTTCGATCTCCGCGTAGAGGCACTGGGTGATGAGGATCCTGATTTGCGGCGGCCTCGTCCGCGAGCCGCGACGCGACGTTCGTCGGGAGCGCCAGAAAGCCGCTGATTGGCTCCGACCGTGAGCCCCGCATCACGGCGTTCACGCTACGCGGCCGGCACTCAGAATGCGTTCGCGGCCGACTTCCACTCCTGGAGGCGCTGCGCGATGAGCTGGGCACGTTCCTCCTCGCTCCCGCCGTCCAGCACCTCGAGGTCTGAGGGGTCGGCTCGGAGGTAGACGCCGGCGGTTCGGGCATTCAGCCCGGGGTCGCGATCCGACCGTGTCGTCCAGTACCCGGTGGCGCGGTCGACGGTCTCCACCCTGATCTCGCCGGTACCCTCGAGCTCCGGGGCATTCGGGTGCCGAGGGCGCTCACCCTTCCAGAAGTAGAAGATGCCGGCCGGATCCCTGCGCTCCTTCGCAGCCTCGCTCCAGTAGCGGGCCGACAGCGTGCCGTCCTCCTGCCAGGCCCGGCCGGCCACGTTCAGGCCACCGTCGCGGTCCCGCGAGATGCGCCGGAGGCTCACTGCCGACGGTTCGCTCTCGCTCCGCATGGTCAGCGAGAGCTGCCACCAAAGCCCCTCGACTGGGCCGCGGCGACCCTCGGTCTCAATCGCCTTGCGGAGCTTCTGGTTGATTGCGCGCACCTCCGCCGGGCTGGTGGCCGGGTCGTAGCGGACGGAGGTCAGCCCGAGCAGGTCGCTCGGCAGCTTCGAACCGCTCGCGTGGAGGATGAACGTGCGCCGGATGCCGAGCGCGCCGCCGAACAGCCCGGCTTCGAACACCACGTTGTCACGCGGCGACGCCTGGCCGGACTGGGAAGCATCCGTCGTCGTCCAGTCGTCCTGGGCGAACACAAACGCGGCGAAATCGACCTCCTGAGAGAGCTCGACGAGCCGGTCGAGGGTGGACCGCCCCGGGTTGAACGTGGTCGTCCACGGCTCGACGTCGGCGACGTCCCCGAGCCCGCGCGTGATCGCCCGGAGCAGTTTGCCCTGCTTGCCCGACGACCCGAGGAAGATGCGCGGCTTGTTCATGCGCGATTCACCTTTCGGTCAAGCGACGAGCCCAGGGTACTCGACTCGATTACGTAGTCACGCCGGTACCGCGACGCCGCCTGCCACGGATCGGCGCAGCACAAGAACGCGCTTGCGCCGCAGCGGACCCTGCTCGGCTCCCACGATCTGAGAGCAACAGGGCTAAGATCGCATCAAGAAGAGGAGAGGAGGCACGATGGCGAAGAGCGTTCGCGACGCGATGACCGATAATCCCCGCTCGATCGGCGCATCGGCGTCGGTGGTCGAGGCCGCGCGACTGATGCGAGAGGAGCACATCGGCTCGCTCCCGATAACCGAGGACGAGGAGCTTGTCGGGATGATCACCGACCGAGACATCACGACGAGAGTGGTCGCCGAAGCTGCAGACCCCAGGAGGACGTCGGTCGGGGACGTCTACTCTCGGGACCTGATCAGTGTTGAGCCCGACAGGGACCTCGGAGAGGCGCTCCAACTCATGGCCCGCCACCAAGTTCGGCGGCTGCCCGTTGTCGAGAACGGCAGGCTCGTCGGCATTGTTGCCCAGGCCGACATCGCCCTTAGGGAGAACGAGAAGAAGACCGGTGAGCTCGTCGAGGCGATCTCTGAGCCCTCAGGGGGAGAGCGCAGGTAACGTCGCCCGGAGACAGGTGCGAACTTCGGGGGAGGGCCTGACCGAGCGCTGGCTGACACCGCTGCGGCCGTCTCTTTCGCGAACCTTCGTGCAGTCGTACTTGTCTCGGACACCTAGGGAAACGGTGCCTCCGGGTCGAGGTCAACACGATTCTGGATCACCTTGCGTCCGGGCACGCTGAGGTCGTGCTGCTGGCGGCGAAAACGAGCGTGCCTCTCCAGTCGCCGGCTCTTGATGCGGTCTATCGACCGTGCCGGACGCCGGGCTTAACTCACTGTGGCCGGCCGATTTCCCAGTAGAACTCTTCTCGTGCGAGCTGAGGCGTCCCTTCGAGAAGCGGTCCCCAGGCGCTGAACGCGGCCGAGCGGGTCGGGTCGTTGACGAGGTCGCGAACAAGTCCTTCGATGCCGGGGCCTTCGAACACGAAGACCACGGCGTCCTCCGCGAGAAAGACGCTGTGTCGCCGAAAGCCGGCCAGTGCGAGCCCGTAAGGCGCGCCCTTGGCGAGAATCTGAGCCGCTCGCTCACGGGAGCCCGGCAGAAGCTTGGCAACGACCGCCACGCGCTCATTCACGTCACGCTCAGCCAGGCCCGAGGTTCGGGGCTTCCTACTGAGCAGGCGCGCTACAACCTTTCTGAGCACCTTGCGAGGTTAGCGTTGGGCGTAGCGCCGTGGCCGGCATCTACTCGAAGACTTCGGCCGAAAGGTGAGCGGCGGGCGGCGCGCGGCATCACGAGGTCCTCACGCGACTCGACGACGATGACGCGGACTGTCGAGTCGCCAGCGGCGATGTTTCCCCCACCGTGCAGGCGGATGCTGGCGTTGCCGTCGAGCGCGACACCGAGAAAGGCAAGCGCGCAGACGTGCTCACGCACCCAGAACGAGTGCTCGCCGACGCCGCCAGTGAAGACCAGCGCACCGATCCCTCCGAGCGAAACGGCCATGCTCGCCACCGCCGAGCAACCACCGCCCGAGATGGCATACGACGTTCGTCGAAGCGACCGGGTCGTCGTAGGCGAAGCGGGTCCGGCTGCTCGCCCGCCGCGACCGGCCCGGCTGAGTTTGGCTACCCTGAGCTGACAGCAACGCTCGGCGACCTCTCTGACCCTTTATACGGCCACTGTGGCCGAAGGGCGAAAGGAGGGGTTCTATGCCGAGCGAGCACTCCCGGCTGACTCAGACAGTCAATAGGCATATCTACGAGGTCCTGAACGAGGTCGGCTCCGAGGACGGCGATTTCCTCTGCGAGTGCGACGATGAGAACTGCACCCAGACCATCCAACTCACCCTGCGGGAGTACGCGGCTCGCCAGGGGCCGGGCGATGGGATCTTTCCCTGCGCGCCGGGTCACTATATGGAGACCGCCTAATCGGGTCGCCATTCGGCCCGAGCCACGCAGAGAGCTGGCCCCACAAACGAATCCGTTCGCCAAAAGCTCCTCGCCTCTCGCGCCGTAGCGCGTCGGTGTCGTATGCGGGCTTTGAGCCGAATTCTGAATGCAGAGCCAGTCTTCCCACTGTACCTGTTTCGCGGAGAGGGCCTTAGAATCGGGCGAAGGCGGCACCCAGGCGGCCCTAGGGCCAGAGCCGCTTTCATTGTCCTCTCCTTACGCAGTGACGGTTTGGAAGGTAGCGCCCAGGTGAAAGCCCCCGCCTAGCGCCTGATGATGTTGTGGACTTCGAGGATCTCCGGCTGCCCCGAATGCTCTAGCGCGCGATGTCGGCCAGGAGCGGCATGACCCGCTGGCCGAAGGCCTCGAACTTCTCTTGCGAATCCCAGACTTCGCTCACTAGCAACTGGCCTTCTGAGTGGAAGGCGACGTGATACTCGAACCCGTCGGCAGGCATCTCGCCCGATTCGATGAGGCGGCGGACTCCTTCGTCGTACTGGTCAGTAGTCGTGGCAGGCACAGGCGCGTAGCGGACAAGGATGCTCATTGCACCCTCCAGGATCGGGAAGGCGACCTTATTTGAGAAGCGGGCTATTTCGGCTTGTGACCCTGCGGATGCGGCGCGTCGCCGCGCCACTCCTCTAACTTCCGGTCAGCAGGGAATCGGGCTCTTCGAGTTCGCGGGCAATCAGCCGCCGGTCGAGGCCCTCGCTCTTCGCGGGCCGAACGTTCGAGACGACCCACTGACGCCCGCGCAAGCTGAACGTCTCGCCGGCCCGAAGATCCCGGTCGAGCCTCGTCCGAACGGCGTATGAGCGGATGAGGCCCCGCACCTCCAGCATCATGTCGTAGGCGAGGTCCTGCGCCATGCCGAGCTCTCTCCCTTCCTCGTTCACGCGACCGGGCGCACCATAACGCGGCGCGCCGGCGCCGGTGATCTTGTGGAGAACGGTTCACGAAACGTTCCCCACCTGGTAACGCTGACCTGTTGCAAGATGGCGCCGCATGCCGGGACCCGCGACGATTCTCGCGCCTGCGCCTTGACCTCGCCGAAAAGAATTCGGAAAGCGACGGGACCCGAGCGCTTCCTCAACCGCGAGCTCTCCTGGCTCGACTTCAACGCTCGACTGCTCGAGCTCGCCGCCGATACGGACACGCCTCTGCTCGAGCGCGTGAAGTTCTGCTCCATCTTCTCCTCGAACCTCGACGAGTTCTTCATGGTGCGCGTGGCCGGCCTCATGGGCCAAGTCGCGACCGGTCTCGCCCTCCGCTCACCCGACGGGCGAACGCCGCTCGCCGCTCTTGCCGAGATCAGGGAGCGAGTGAAGCATCTGACCACGGAGCAGTCGCACCTCTGGAGCCGCGACCTTCAGCCTGCTTTGGCGGAGAACGGGATCCGCATCGCCGGCGTCGCCGACTGCGACGAGGAGGAGCTGGCGGAGCTCGAGCACCGGTTCGAGCGCGAGATCTATCCGGTGTTGACGCCGCTCGCCGTCGGCCCGGGCCTGCCCTTTCCCTACATCTCCGGCCTCTCGCTCAGCCTCGCCGTCTTCGTGCGCGACGAGGACACCGGGGACGAGCGCTTCGCGCGCGTCAAGGTCCCGGAGGGCCTTCCGCGCTTCATCCCGGTTGGGAGGTACGGGCTCCGTATCCCGCTCGAGAGCGTGATGTCCCACTTCCTCTCCCGCCTCTTCCCGCAGATGGAGATCGGCGAGTGCGCCGCCTTTCGAGTCACGCGTGACGCGGACTTCGACGTCTCGGACGAGGCCGATGACCTGCTCGAGGCGGTCGAATTCGAGCTCCGCCGCCGACGCTTCGGCGAGGTCGTCCGTGTCGAGGTCTCCGACTCGATGTCGGAGCGCATGCTCGAGCGTCTGCGTTCCGGCCTGGGGGCGACACCGGAAGAGGACGTGCGGGTCGAGGGCTTGCTGGACCTTGCCGACCTCGCCGAGCTGGTCGCGCTCGAGCGCCCCGAGCTGAAGGACGAGCCCTGGGTGCCGCGCTCCCACCCTCGCTTCGCCGCGGCGGCCGCCAACGGCGGTGACGTCTTCGCGGAGGTCGCCCGCGGCGACATCCTCGTCCACCATCCCTACGACTCCTTCGCGACGAGCTTCGAGACGTTCGTGCGCAGGGCGGCCGAGGATCGAAGCGTGACGGCGATGAAGACGACCGTCTACCGGACGAGCGGCGACTCGCCCCTGGTGCCCGCTCTGATCGAGACGGCCGAGGCCGGGAACCAGAGCGTCTGCCTCGTCGAGCTCAAGGCGCGCTTCGACGAGCGCCGCAACATCGAGTGGTCGCGAGCGCTCGAGCGCGCGGGCGTGCACGTCGTCTACGGCTTCCCGAACCTGAAGATCCACGCGAAGATGACGCTGCTCGTGCGGCGCGAAGAGGGCGAGCTGCGCCGCTACGTCCACCTCGGGACCGGCAACTACCACGCGCTGACGGCACGCGTCTACGAGGACTTCGGTCTCTTCACGGCCGACGAGGAGATCGCCGCAGACGTCGCCGATCTCTTCAACTACATCACCGGCTTCGGGCGGCCACAGCGCTTTCGCAAGCTCCTCGTCGCCCCTTTCGACCTGCGCTCCCGGCTGATCGAGGAGATCCGCGCCGTCGCCGCAGCAGCGGCTGCCGGCAAGGCCGCCCGCATGCGGATCAAGGTGAACGCGCTCACGGACGAGGCGATCATCGACGAGCTCTACGACGCTTCGGCGAAAGGCGCGACGGTCGAGATCGTGGCGCGAAGCATCTGCTCGCTCCGGCCCGGGGTCGCGAATCTGAGCGAGCGCATCACCGTGCGGAGCGTGCTCGGCCGCTTCCTCGAGCACAGCCGCGTCTTTATCTTCCAGGCGGGCAAGAAGAGCTCCTACTGGATCGGCAGCGCCGATCTGATGCCGCGCAACCTCGATCACCGGCTCGAAGTGGTCGCCCCGGTCGAGGATCCCGCCCTGCAGCAGCGCCTGGCGCGCACCTTCGAGCAGCTCACCGGCGCGACCGCGAACGCCTGGGAGCTCGGCCCGGACGGCGCCTGGGCACGGTCGAGCCCGAAGAAGAACGAGCCGAGCGAAGACGCGCAGGAAGCCCTCATGCGCAGGGTGCGGCGCGGGCACCGGCGCGCCCCGGCTCGCGTCCGCTAAGCGCCGCCGCGTTACCGGCCGATGCTGACTGGACAATGGAGTCCAGGTGAAAATTGCAGTCCTCGACGTCGGCTCGAACACCGTCCGCCTGCTCGTCGCCGAGGGGCGCGGCGGCCGCATTGAGCCCGTCCGCCAAGCGCGCAAGCTCCTCCTGCTCGGCAAGGAGGTCGAGCAGATCGGGGCGCTCTCGGCGCGCAAGCTCGAGGAGACGCGCCGCTGTGCGCGCGGGTTCGCCGCGCTTGCCCGCGAGGCGGGTGCCGCCCGGCTCGAGGTCGTCGTGACGGCACCCGGGCGGCAGAGTGCGAACGCAGACGAGCTCGTACGCGTCCTCGCCGAGGCGACCGCGGCGTCGGTGCGCGTGCTCTCCCCGGACGAGGAGGGACGGCTCGCCTGGGAAGGCGCCGTCGCAGCCGTCGCCGACCCGCCGCCCATGCTCGCCGTCTGCGACGTGGGAGGCGGCTCGACCGAGCTCTTGGTCGGCACGCCCGAGCAGGGACCTGCCTGGGCTCGCTCCCTCGACATCGGCTGCCTCCGCCTGACCGAGCGGCTCCTCGATCGTGACCCGCCGGGCAAGAAGGGCATGCGCGCCCTCCGCGCTGCCGTCGCGGCCGCCTTCGACGGGGTTGCCGCCCCGCTTCCGCACACCGTGCTTGCCACCGGCGGGACGGCCCGGGCGCTAACGAAGCTCGTCGGCGAGCGGCTGGGAGAGGAGGAGTTCGCCGCCGCGATCCGCCGGCTCAGGAAGCGAAGCTCCCTCGCGATCGCCACGGCGACGGGCGTCGACCGCGAGCGGGCGCGGACCCTCCCGGCCGGCGCACTCATCCTCGCGGAGGTCCAGCGCCGCCTGGGAACGCCCGTCCTCGTCTCCACTGCAGGCCTACGCGAGGGCCTCGCACTCGCCGTCCTGCGTGAGCCGGCGGCCGCCTGATCCGGTCAAGCGGGCGGCGGCAGGTACTCGATCCGCCTGAGCTCGCCGCCGTCGAGCCGGAGCACCCAGGTGGATCCCTTGTCGCTTTCGGCGCCGACTACCGCCTCGACGACGTCCCCGTGTGTGCAGAAGACGGCGATATCATCGGCGAACTCGGCCCCGAGGCCGCGGACGTCGTCGGCCGTGGCGCCCTCCTCGAGCTCGTGGCGGTCCTCGACCGCGAGGCCGAGCGCGTGGGCGAGAGGCTCCACCGTCTCGTGGCAGCGGGCGTAGGCGCTCGAGAGCACGCTCTTCGGGGCGCGCTCACGAAGGAGCTCGACAAGACCTTCGGCCTGGCGACGCCCGTGCACGTCGAGGGGGCGCAGGCGATCGTCGCCCCGCCACTCCTTGCGCTTGCCTGCACTCGCGTGGCGGACGAGCAGGATCGTCATCGCCGCGAAAGGGCGGCGAGCGCCTCGAGCACGTCGTGATCGCGGCCGTAGGAGAGGCGCTCGCGCGCGTCGGAGACCGGTAGCCACTCGACCGCGTCCACCTCATGTTGCGGTCGGACGCTTCCCTCGAGTGCCTTCATCCGCCAGTAGCGGACGCGCTTGTCGCGGCCCTTGCTGTCACGGTAGGCCGTGCTCGGCAGCTCCTCCTCAAGCTGGCAGCGTAGGCCGGTCTCCTCCTCGACCTCGCGGAGCGCACAGCGCTCGTCGCTCTCGCCATCGCGCGCTTTTCCTTTCGGGAACGTCCAGTCGTCGTAGCGCGGCCTGTGGACGAGCAGCACTTCGAGACCGTCACGGCCCGGCCGGGTCACGGTCCCTCCGGCCGCGCGAATCAGCGCCAGGCTAGCCGTCCGCTCTTCTCGAGTTTCCGCCACGTCTTCTGGAAGGCGGCGCGCGCCTTGCGGCGGCGCTCCTCCTCGCGCTCGACGAGCCGTCCGGCCGCGAAGGCGACGCGGCTTCCGCGCGTCGAGGCCAATGCCTCCTGAATCCGTCGAGCGGCAACGACTGCATCCTGGTGCTCGCCGGTGACGTCTTGGAGGCGCTTGGCGCGAGCGATGAAGCGAGCCGCACGCTTTCCGACCGTTGCCTCCGCGAGCTCAGCGGCGTAGCGGGCCCGCTTGACCTCAATGCGAACGCGGTGGAGCTCGCTGTCGGTCGGCTCCTTCGGAAGGCGAGCTACCGTCGCTCGTAGCCTCTCGAACCGACGGGCCGCGAGCGCCGCCAGCGGCTTCTGGCGACGGCTCGCCCCCCGCTCTCTCGCGATCTCGGGAAGGCGGTCGAGGAGCATCAGGTAGCGCTCGCTCTCGAGCGCCTCGACGAGCTGCGCGCGTGCCAGTTCGCGCTCGTCTGCGAGAACCTGTGCGAGCCGCGTGGCCGCGAAGCGATCATCGGCGGGGAGGGCGTCCATCTGCTCGCGCAGGTGCTCGAGGAGCACGTCGAGGTCGCGAACCGACCCGAGCGAGCCGCCGAGCGACTTGAGCTCCGCTCGGAGCGGCTCGCTCGCCGCACGGTCGAGGAGGGGGCGAGCCGCGCGCAGAATCGCCCGGGCTCGGCGCACGGCGACGCGCATCCGATGGACGTCCTCGGGATCGGAGCCGAGTCGTACTCCAGGATCGTGGGCGAGGATCTCGCGGTGTTGCACCGCAAGCATCGTGGCAACGTGGAGCAGGGCGGGGGCTCCGGCGCTCGGCTTGGGCGGCGCCGCGGCGGTGAGGCCGAGTGCCCTGAACAGCTTCGGGCGCCCGTCGCTGATGCGCGCCCCCCTGCGCCGCAGCGCCTTCCCGATCGGGTCGAGGACGTCCGGGCCGCCCTCGAGCAGCTCGACCTCGATCTCGCTGAAGGTGGAGTCCACCCGTCCGTCGTCCATGATCGAGACGGTGTCGAGGAGGACCTCGGCAAGGCCTTGGTCACCGTCGCGGACGCGCACTCCCGAGCGGCGTGTCTGCAGCTTGGCCGCCGACTCGAGTTCCTGGCCACGGACGAGCGCGAGGAGCGGCTCGCGAAGCGCCCGGGGCGGGCGTGCGGGCCCGCCCGGCACCTCGAGTTCGCGCCGAAAGCCCTCGCCCGGCAGCTTCAGCTGCCAGAGGTTCTTCCCGTTCTCGAGCCGGCGGCGCAAGGTGACGCCCACGCTCGCCAGCGCCCGGTCGGGCGTGTCGTAGTAGGTCGAGGTAAAGACGCGGCTCTCGATTGGTTCGCCGAGGTCTTCGAGGCCGGCGATGTCACCCGCCGCCGTGAGCTTAAGCTCCCGCTCGTTCGTTTCGTGCACGGGCCGCGATGCTAACTCCACAGCCCTGTGGAACGCTGATAACGAAAAGTTCTCCAGTTGTGATCAGCGGCACGCACGCTCGCAACCGGCCCGCCTATCCGGCGGGTCGGCGCGGGCAACCGGAAGTTGAGGCCGCGTTTCCTGGCGTCGCGTCCCTCTACGAGTGTTACGCGCACGGCTCGCCGCGTGGGCGTCGATCTGGTGAAGGATCGGTTGCGGATTCGATGGCTTCGCGAACGAAGCTAGTCGCGTCCGTCTCCGAGCGTCTCGGGCCGCTCGTCCGGATCACTCACGAAGCCATCCTCGTCGTCCTCCCAGGCGAGCCGGTCGAGCCCCCACGAATCGGACTCGGGGGTCCAGACGTCCTCATACGTCGACATGCTTGGAAGGTAGCGCGCAGCTCCTCGGAGCGGTCAGGGATTCACAGGCCTTTCACCGTGTAGGCGCCACCTCGTCACCGGCCCCGAGGTGGTTCAGAGGACCTTCACCGAAGACCTTCGGACGCCTTAAAACGCCAGATCCGCGAACCCGAAGGCCCACGGATCTGACGGAAAGAAACTATTGGGTCAGGCTCAGCCTGTCAAGCACTACCCCGCGAGATTCCTGGGCGGGATGTGCATCGCGAGGAGACGGCACGCTCGACCAAGATTTGGCGCCTACGCCGCGAGGGCGAAGAAGTCAATGAGCAGCCGGTTGACACGTTCGGCCTCGTCGTGATGAACCCAGTGCGACGCATCGGGCAGGCGCTCGACGCGGTCGAGGTTGGGCACATCGTCGCGCTCGGGCTCGGCGAGGTCGGAGCCGAGGTAGGAATCGCCCTCCCCCCAGATCACCAGCGTCGGCGCCGAGATCGGGCGAAGCTTCGCCGCGGCTTCCTTCTGGGACTGGCGTACCGAGGCCCGGTAGTAGTTGATCATCCCTGCTGCTGCCCCTGGCTGCGACCACGCCTCGGCGTAGCGCTCCAGTTCCTCGTCGGTGTACGGGGGGCGTGCGTCTTCCAGGAAGTGCCGGAAGAAGTGCCAGTCTCTGAGGTGCACCACCTCTTCTGGCAGCCCCGGTGCCGCGAAGAAGAAGAAGTACCAGGACTTCCGGAGTTGGTTCGGGTTGTGCAGTCCCTGCGAGAGCCGCCGCGGATGGGCCGCGTTGAGGATGGCGAGTCGGTCGACCACCTCCGGATAGTTCATCGCCGTCGTCCAGGCGATGGTTCCGCCCCAGTCGTGACCGACCAACATCGCGGACTCGGCACCGAGTTCTCCGATAAGAGCCTGGATGTCGGAGGCGAGCAGGTCGACGCCGTAGGCCTCGAAGCCCTCTGGCTTCGAAGACAGGTTGTAGCCACGGGTGTCGGGCGCGACGACGCGAAAACCCGCCGCCGCAAGCGGCGCAATCTGGAGCCGCCAACCGAACCAGAACTCCGGGAAGCCGTGTAGTAGAACGACCAGCGGGCCGTCACCGGCCTCGACGTAATGCAAGTTCACATCGCCAACCTCGGCGGTACCCTCCCGAAGCTCGATCCCGATGTCAGGGAGCATGCTGGTGGTAGTCATGAGGACCTCCGTGGGTAGAGGGGCTTGGGCACTCAGCGAACCGACGCGAACGCGGCGCGGACTTCCTCGGAGAAGAGCTCCGGCTCCTCCCAGGCGGCGAAGTGGCCGCCCTTGTCGACCTCGTTGAAATAGATGACGTTCGGGTAGCTCGCCTCGACCCAGCTGCGCGGAGTTCGCCAGATCTCGCCGGGGAACGTCGTGAAGCCGACCGGGATCGGCGGTGGCGGCAGAGGCCCGCGGCCCGCGGCCGGCGCGTCCGGCCCGTAGGCCTCCCAGTACGACCGGGCCGCGGAGGCGCCGGTACCCGTCAGCCAGTAGAGAGTGAGGTTGTCGAGGATGTGGTCGCGGGTGAGGTTTCCCGAGGGCTGCCCGTCGACGAAGGCACTGGCGATCTTGCAGTAGGCGTCGGTGTCGTGGTCGAGCATCCAGGCTGCCAGCGCCACGGGTGAATCCAGCAGGGCGTAGCCGATCGTCTGCGGACGCGTGGCCATCTCGATGAAGTAGCCGTTTCCGGACTGCTGGAAGGTGGCGATCTGCGCGGCCGCGGCGCGTTCCTCGTCGGTGGCCGTCGGC
>DASQXE010000018.1:0-10709 GCA_035639875.1 Gaiellaceae bacterium
GGGTTCTCCCCGCCGAGCGGTCGCGCGCGCGGGAGCCGTGATGGCGCTCCAGGCGACGATCCTCGTGCTCGTCGCGCTGTGGGGAACCGGGGTCGCCCTGCAGCGTGATCCCGAGCGGCAAGCGGTGGCCGCGAGCGTCTACGGGCTGCTTCTCGCCGTCCTCTTCCTCGTCTTCCAGGCGCCCGACGTAGGCCTCTCGGAGATCGTCGTCGGCACCGTGGCGCTTCCGGCCATGATCATGTTCGCGCTCGCGCGGGTGCGGGAGGACAAATGAGCTCGCGCACCCGCGTGGTTGTCTTCGGCGTCGCCGCCTCGGGCTTTGCCGCCCTGCTCCTCTGGGGCTTCGTCGGCCTCCCCGACTTCGGGCATTACCGCGGCCCTTACGGCCTCATCCTCAACAAGACCGTCGTGAGCGCCCGTCACGTCACGAACGTCCCCACCGCGGTCAACTTCGACTATCGCGCGATCGACACGCTCGGCGAGGAGTTCATCCTCCTTTCCGGGGCCGTCGGCCTCGCGCTGACCCTCCGCTCGCGGCGCGAGCGCGAAGAGCGTCCGCCGGAGACGCCGGACCGTGGACTCGAGCACACGAGCGAAGCGCTCAGGATCGCGGGGCTCGCCCTCGTCGGCCCTCTCCTCGTGCTCGGGTTCTACATCCTCGCCCACGGCCACCTGAGCCCCGGCGGCGGCTTTCAAGGGGGCGTGATCCTCGCCTCGGCGCTCCTGCTCGCGTGCCTCGCGGGCGAGTTCGCCACCCTGCGGCGCGGGCGGCCGTGGCTTGTCATGGAGGCTGCGGGAGGTCTCGGGGCGGCGGGTTACGCATTCCTCGGCCTCGCGGGCCTTCTCGGAGCCTCGGCGTACTTCGCCGACCTCGTCCCGCTCGGACCGATGGGGAAGATCACCTCAGGCGGAACGATCCCGATCGCCAACGCGCCCGTCGCGCTCGAGGTGACGGCGGCGTTCCTGATCGTCTGGTCCGAGCTCCTCGACCAGGCGCTGCTCGTGCGGAGACGGCGTTGAGCTTTCTGCCCTACGCCGTCGTCGTCTGGCTCTTCGTGGTGGGCCTGTACGGAATCGTCACGAGCCACAACTTCGTCCACCTCACCGTTTGCCTGACCGTCGTCCAGTCCTCGACCTACGTGCTTCTCCTCGCCGTGGGCTACCGCGACGATGCAACCGCGCCCGTCTTCACGGCGCTTTCGACCGCGCATAAGGCGGTCGACCCGGTCGTGCACGCGCTCACGTTCATCGACGTCATCGTCGAGGCGGTCGTGGCCGCGCTCCTGCTCGCGATCGCGGTGCAGGTGCACAAGCGCTTCGGGACGCTCGACCCGGACGAGTGCCACCCGATGCGAGGCTGAGTTGAACGCGCTCGTCCCGCTCGCGGTAGCGATCCCGATCGTGGCCGGGGCGGCCGTTGCAGCGACGACGACCTTTCATTGGCGCCGTCCCGTCGAGGTGGTTGCAACGACCGTCGCCGTCTGCGTCACGGCACTGGCGGCCGCGCTGGTCGTCCAGAGCTCCGGCGGCTGGATCGTCTACTGGTTCGCCAACTGGCGCCCGCACCACAACGTCGCGCTGGGGATCGACTTCGCCGTCGATCCGTTCGGCGCCGGCATCGCCGCCCTGGCCGCCTTCCTCGTCGCCCTCTCCTTCGTCTACGGCTGGCACTACTTCGACGAGCTCGGGCAGACGCTCTTCCACGCGCTCACGCTGATCTTCCTCGCGGCGATGGTCGGCTTCGCGCTCACCGGCGACCTGTTCAACCTGTTCGTCTTCTTCGAGCTCGCAACCGTTCCCGCGATCGTCCTCACCGGTTACATGAACGAGGAGCGCGGGCCGCTTCAGGGCGAGATGAACTTCGCCGTCACGAACACGCTGGGCGCGTTCCTCGTTCTCACCGGAATCGGGCTTCTCTACGCGCGCACGGGAGCCCTCAACCTCGCCCAGATCGGCGAGGCACTCGCAGGGAAGGGGACGGACGGGCTCGTCGTGACGGCGTTTGCCCTCCTCGTGGCGGGCTTCTTCGTCAAGGCAGCGGTCGTGCCCTTCCACTTCTGGCTCGCGGACGCTTACGCGGTGGCGCCCGCGCCCGTGTGCGTCCTCTTCTCCGGGATCATGAGCGAGCTCGGCCTCTACGCGGTCGCCCGCGTGTACTGGACGTCGTTCTCCGGCGCATTCGGCGCCCATGAGGAGGCACTGCGGGCGGTGTTCCTCGGGGCCGGAGTCGTGACGGCCCTCGTGGGCGCGGTCATGGCGCTCCAGCAACGCAATCTCAAGCGGCTGCTGGCCTTCGCGACGATCGCCCACATCGGCCTCTTCCTCATGGGGATCGGCCTCCTCGACGCGAAGGCGCTGGCCGGAGCGGGGGTCTGGGTGGTCGGCGACGGCTTGGTCCGCGGCGCTCTCTTCATGTGCGTCGGGATCCTCGTCCAGCGGTTCGGAGACGTCGACGACGTCGACCTCCGTGGCCTCGGCCGCGCGGTCCCCTTCACGGGCGTCCTCTTCGTCCTCGGCGCCCTCGCGCTCGCGACCCTGCCGCCGTTCGGCTCTTTCGTCGGCAAGGCGCTCGTCGAGGGAGCGGCGCTCGACAAGGGCTACACCTGGGTGCCGGCGGTCATCCTCGTCGTGTCCGCGCTCGTGGGCGGGGCGGTCCTGCGCGCGGCGGGCGTCGTCTTCCTCGGGCTGGGCGCGCCGGTCCAGGAGGCGGGCAGCAGGGACGAGGCAGAGCCTGAGGACGAGGCGGGCGAGCCGATCGGCGTCGAGCGGGGGCGGGTGCCGCGGTTCATGCTCGTCTCCCCCGCGCTTCTCCTCGCCTGCGCGTTAGCGCTCGGACTCCTGCCCGATTTGTCGTCGTGGGCGTTCCATGCCGCGCAGCGGTTCGAGGACCGCGCCGCCTACGCGGCCGCCGTCCTGCACGACACACGACCACCCTCTGCGACGCTCCAGCACGTCGGAGCGACGTGGTCAGACGTCCTGCTCAGCCTCGGCGCGGTGGCGGGCGCCTTTGCCGTCGCGGCGACCGACCTTTTTCGGGAACGGGTGCCGGCGATCTTCCGGTCGCGTGCGCAACGGCTGCGGCAGGTCGCCCTTGGCGCGGCGACGGCCTCGCACAGCGGCCACGTAGGCGACTACGTCACGTGGCTCACGTTCGGCGCGGCCGCTTTCGGGGCCGCGTTCGCCTTCGCGCTGAGCTAGCTGCCATTCCGGCGAACGAGCCCGACGACGGCAGCCGCAAGGCCTGCCGCCCCGACGCCGATGCGACGGCGGTTGAGGCTCGCCCAGAGCTGTAGGCTCCGCGACTTGGCCTCGTCGTCGAATCGCCCGTGGGCAGCGAAATCTCCGGGGACTGGCTCGAAGAGGTTGTCGGGCCGATCCGGCGCGACGGGATCTTCGGTCTGCTGCGAGTCGTATCCGGTGTGTGCGAGGTAGCGGTCGGCGAGACCTGGGGCCACCTTGTTGCCCACGATCACTTTCACGGTCGGCCAGGCGACGTAGAGCTCGCGGCGCGGGTTGTGCGCGGCGTACACAACCGCGTCGGCGGCGATCTCGGGCTGGAAGATCGGTGGCACCGGTTGGGGCTCGCGCGGCATCTTCGTCCTCCCCCATGAGAACTGGGGCGTGTTGAGCCCGGGCAGCTGGACCACGGTCAGGCGAACGTTCCGCTTCTCGTGCATGAGCTCGGGGCGCAGCGACTCGAGGAAGCCCTCGAGCGCGTGCTTCGCGCCGCAGTACGCCGACTGGAGCGGAATGCCGCGGTACGCAAGCGCCGAGCCGACCTGGACGATCGTGCCACGATCACGCGGGAGCATGCGACGAAGCGCCGCCATCGTGCCCCAGACCGACCCGAAGTACGTCACCTCGGTAGCGCGGCGGAACTCGTCGGGAGTCAGCTTCGAGACCGGCGCGTAGACGGTCACCATGGCGTTGTTCACCCAGATGTCGATCGGCCCCAGCGTGTCCTCCGTCTCCGCGGCTGCGCGCTCGACCGCGTCGGCGTCCGCGACGTCGAGGGGAAGCACGAGCGCGCGGCCTCCGGCCTCCTCGACCTCGCGAGCGGCCGCCTCCAGGCGCTCGCGCCCCCGTGCGATCAGCGCGATGTCGGCGCCCTCCTCGGCGAAGCGACGCGTGACGGCGCGGCCGACGCCGGCGGACGCTCCCGTGATGACGACGACTTCGGCCATCGTGGCTCCTTTTCCCCGGGCCTGAGACGAGGAAACGACGGTGCGGGCTACGATGCGCCGCCTGAGCAAGCTTCGCCTCGCCTGCGTCGCGGGCGGAATCGCGCTCGCGGTCGCCGTGTCGGTCGGGCCCGTCAATCGCATCTCGGAGACGCGCCTCTTCTCGGTGCACATGGCGCAGCACGTCGCCCTCCTCGACGTCGTGCCGCTTCTCTTCGTGCTCGGATTGGGCGGCATCCGGCGAAGGTTCGCCCACCCGGCACCCAGCTTCGTCCTCTGGTGCGCGAGCCTCTACGTCTGGCACCTGCCAGGCCTCTACGACGCGGCGCTCGACCATGCGCTCCTGCACCTGCTCCAGCACGCGTGCTTCCTCGTCACCGGCTTTGCGCTTTGGCGCGCCGTCCTCGGTTTCGCGCCGCTCGCCTGGCGGCTGGGCTCGATTGCGGCCGCGGGTCTGGCCTCCGCGGTGCTCGGGAACCTCTTCCTCTGGGCCGGCCATCCTTTCTACCTGCCCTACGTCGACGCGCCGCGGCTTTGGGGCCTCTCGGCCCTGGCCGACCAGAGGCTCGGCGGAGCGGTGATGCTCGGTGAAGGCACACTCGTCATGCTCGGCGCGGCGACCTGGATCGTCCTCCGCTGGACTCTCGAGGCCGAGCGGGCAGCCTAACCGGCCGCCTCGGCGGCCTTGCGGTCTGCTTCGACGCGGTCTCCAGCCCGTAGCTCCTCGCAGATCCGCTTCGCCGCGAGCAGGACGAGGAGCGGGATCACCCAGGCGAGGATCCGGTATGCCCAGAGCTGCGCGTTGTAGCTCAGGCCGACGAAGACGTAGACGCGGTCGGCCGACCCTGCGACGAAGACGATGAAGACCCACGTGAGGACGGCCATCCCGATCGCCGTGCGCCAGGGCGAGTCGCGTGGGCGGTCGAGCAGGTTGTGAAACGCGTGGTCGCCCGTGAAGCGGCGCTCGAGCCAGGGCCAGCTGAAGAGGAACGCGAACACGATGAGCGGGAAGAGGGCGCCTCCCCAGAAGGGGTTCGGCACGAGTGTGTAGTTCCCGACCGTGACGTCGAAGCTCGGCATGAGCCGAAGGGCACCGATGAGCCAGCCGAGGTACCAGTCCGGTTGCGCGCCGTTCGTCGCCTGCGCGACGTGGAACGGCCCCCAGAGCCAGATCGGGTTGATCTGGATGAGGCCGCCCATGAGAAAGAGGACGGCCGCGACCGCCGAGAAGAGCCCTAGCGAGCGCGGCGTCTGGCCCGGGAAGGTGGGCACGCCGACGACGACGCGCTCGCTTGCCCTCGCGCTTCGAAACTGTGTGTGGTGGCGCGCGGCGACGAGCAGGAGATGGACGCCCACGAGCGCGCCGATGAGGACGGGGAGGATGAAGACGTGGGCGATGTACATCCGCGACCAAAACGCCGGATCTCCTGGGAAGGGGGCGCCCCAGACGAGGAGCGCGAGGTTCGCGCCCACGAACGGGACCGACATCAGGACGGCGTAGCCGATCGCGAGGCCCATGCCCGAGAGGAGGTCGTCGGCCAGCGAGTAGCCGAGGTAGCCCTCCAGGATGGCGAACAGCAGCATCGTCAGGCCGATGTAGTACGTGAGGTCGCGCGGCTTTCGAAACGCGCCCGTGAAGAAGATGCGCATGAGGTGGAGCACGATCGCCGCGATGAACACGTCAGCGGCCCAATGGTGGGTCTGCCTGATCAACAGGCCGGCCTTGACCTTGAAGGAGATGTCGACCACGGACTGATACGCGCGCGTCATCTCGCTCCCGCGGAGGGGCTCGTACGAGCCGTGGTAGACGGTCGGCGCCGTGCTCGGGTCGAAGAAGAGCGTGAGGTAGACGCCCGTGGCGACGAGGACCACGAACGCGTAGAGCGCGACTTCGCCGAGGAGGAAGGACCAGTTGTCGGGGAAGAGGTAGCGCAGCGCCTTGCGGAAGAGCGGCGCGCCGCCTGTGCGCTCGTCGAGGAAGCTGACGGTGCGACGGATCACGGCTTCGCCTTCCCCATGCGCACGCCCCACCAAGACGGCCCGACCGGGCCGGAGAAGTTGCCACCGGCGCGAAGCTCGCCATTCTCGACGACGAGCGGCAACTGCGGAAGCGGCCGACCGGCCGGCCCGTAGATGACGGTGCCTCCGCTGGCCGGATCGAAGGTCGAGTAGTGGCACGGGCAGATAAGCGCCGGCCGCGGTTCATGGGCGGGCGGGAAGAGTGGCTTGCGGTAGAGCGCGATTGCGCACGCGGCGTGGGTGCAGATCTTCGAGTACGCGAGGACGCCCTCCGGCGCCCAGCCCTCTCGATCCGACGGCAGCTCGAGCTCCCCCGGATCGAGGCGCACGACGACGAGCGGCGAGCCGATCAGCTCCCGGTCGGCTCCCTCGGGGAAGGCGGTGTAGAAGACGTCCTGCTCGATCTCTGCCGCCGTCAGCGGATTTCCCGCCTCGTCGACGAGGCGCCGCCCTCGCCGCCATGGGGTGCGGTAGAACGAATCCGTGTCGATAACGGGGCCGAGTGAGACCGCTGGCGTGACGAGCGCCACGGTGAGCGCCGTGCCGGCGGCGGCGCCCGCGAGCGTGACGAGACGCTTGCGCGTGAAGCGGCTCCCGCTTTCCTCGACCATCTGGACGACCTCTTCGCGCTCCTCCGGATGAGCCGGGACGGGGTAGGGCTCCTCGAGCTCCTCGGTCACGACGAGGCGCTTGGCGATGAGGATGAGCGCGGCGGCGAGGAATCCGAAGGAGAGCCCGAGCGTGAGCCCGAGGAGCTGCGTCTGGGCGGGCAGACGGTCGAGCGCATAGACGACGACGAAAGCCACCGCGCAGAGCGCCGCTGCACCGAAGAGCGCGAGGACGGCAAGCTCGGCGCGGGGCTCGAGAGCTCCCGCCGCGACAAGCCGCTCCCGCTCGACGACGGGGCGCTTCGGCTTTCGGCCGAGGAAGAGGACGAAAGCGGAGAAGGCCCAGTCCTTGAGACGGCTCACGAGCCGCGCCTCCCGATGACGACGCAGGTGCCGACGAGGACGACGGCGGCGAGGAACCACGTGATCATGCCTTCGGGGATCGGGCCGATGTGGCCGATTCCCCACCCGCCGCGATCGTCGGGCCGCTTCGCTTGCTCGACATAGGCGATGATCGAATCGAGCTCTGCGTCGGGCAACGCCGTCTCGGAGAAGCGGGGCATGAGGTAGGGGCCGGCGCGCACGGCCTCCGCGATCTGCACCGGCGTTGCGTCCTTGAGCGACGGCGCCACGCCGCCCGTCAGGAAGCCGCCCTGGCCCACGACCTGGTGGCAGCCGGCGCAGTGCTGGGTGAAGAGGCGAAGCCCGGCTGCGACGTTTCCGTTCTCCGGTTGCGGCTGCGGGATCGCGGGACCCGTGCCGAAGGAGGCGACGTACGCCACGAGCGCGTCGATTTGCGCGTCGGTGAAGCTCGGACGGCTCCTGCGCGGCTGTTTGTACGGATCGAGTAGCGGCATATAGCCCGTGCGCAGGTAGAAGTCCGCCGCCAGCGCGCCCACCCCTTGGAGCGAGGGGCCCAGGCCGATGCGCCCGCCGGACGTCGGCCGAGCAGGCTGGATCCCCTGGCCGCGATCGCCGTGGCACATCGAGCAGTTGACGGCGTAGAGGCGGGCGCCCTTCCCGTTGGCGCTTTGCTGCGCCTGCGCGCCGCCTGCCCCGAACACGAGGGCGGCCAGAATGACGATGGCAAGCGTCCGCCTCATCCTTGGTGGCAGCCCGCGAGCGTCACGGCGCCGAGCCCGGCCATGAGCGTGAGGAAGAGGAAGAGCGTAGCGACGAAGAGGCCGGCGACCGCCATGAAGTGGAGCCGCCCGAGCGGCGGCGGCCCGTCGTGGTGCACGCCGCGCGTGGCGAAGACCATGGTCGCGGAGGCGGCCACCGCTGTGAGCACGATCGCCGCCGTCGCCAACGTCAGAGCAAGCTCCCACGTCGTCGTATCGATGCCCCAGGCGCTGCCGCCCGCTCCGCACGCGGCCTCCGTCATTCCGTAGCCGACGATGTGCTCCGCCGTCCAGGCGGCGGGGCCTCCCACGAGGCCGAACCAGGCGAGAACGTGACCGCGACCGCTGACGGGGTCGAGTCTCATACCGACGCCGAGAGGATCGTGCCGAGGACGACGAGGGCAAGCGCGTTGACGACGTGCCAATAGAGGGCGATCACGCGCACGGCCGTGACGCGGTAGGGCGTCAACCCCGTGGTCAGGCGAAGCGCGAGCCACAGGTTGAACAGGAGCCCCACCGCCACGTGCAGGTGGTGGGCGCCGAGCAGCGTGAAGTAGATCGAGCCGTACGCGTTCTCCTGCGGCGTGAACTTGTCCAGGTCTGCGAGGAAGAGGTGGATCTGCATCCCGAAGTAGCCGCTCTGGACGACGAGCGCTCCGAGGACCGCCCACCAGGCGACGCGGACCGCCCCCCGACGCGCGGCCACCGCCGCGACCAGCATGGGGAAGCTCGTCGCGACCAGGATCCCCGTGAGGACGAGCGGGAGAACCACATGCGGAGCCTCGATTCCGCCCGGCGGCCACTGCGCCGTCTTGAAGCGCAGGAAGAAGTAGGTGGCCACGAGCACGCCGAAGAGCGCGGTCTCGCCCGCGAGGAACAACGCCATGCCCCACCAGCCGTTCGGTTGCGCCACCCGCGCGCGCTCGGTCCCCGCAATCGCCGTCATGACTCGGCCGGCTCCCGTGTATGCCACGCGGCGAGGGCGAGCGCGACGACGATGCCGAAGATGCCCGCGGCGGCGTAGTGCGAGGTCAGCAGGAGGGCGAAGACGCCGCCGAGCGCTAGTGCGACGACAGCGGGCAAGCCGGACTCGGACGGCATCTCGAGGATCTCGTCCAGCCGCGCGTCGAGCACGGTCGTGGCCGGCGTCTCGTGCCCGGTTTCGAGTACCAGCACCCCGTCCTCGAGCCGCCGCACGTCCTCCTCGCGGTCGGCGGGATCCCACATCGGGTACGGGCTCGACACCGTGGGGATGACCGCGAAGTTGTACGGCGGCGGCGGCGAGCTCGTCGCCCACTCGAGCGTGTCGCCGCCCCACGGATCGGGCCCCGCTACGCGGCCGCGGAAGAGGCTCACGGTCAGATTGGCGAAGACGAGGACGAGCCCGGCGGCGAGGAGGAAGGCGCCCACCGTGGAGATGAAGCTGTACACCGTCCAGCCCGCCCCCGGCTCGTACGTGTAGATCCGCCGTGGCATCCCGAGCAGGCCGGCAATGTGCATCGGGAAGAACGTGACGGACGTGCCGGCGAACGTGAGCCAGAAGCTCGCCTGGCCGAGGCGCTCGTAGTACATCCGGCCCGTGACCTTGGGGAACCAGTAGTACATCCCGGCGAAGATCGGGAACACCGCGGCGCCGAAGATGACGAAGTGGAAGTGGGCGACCACGAAGTAGCTGTCCGTGGCCTGCTGGTCGAAGGGGATGGCGGCGAACATGATCCCGGAGAGGCCGCCGAAGATGAAGAAGACGATGAAGCCGACGATGAAGAGGAGCGGCGTCCGGAAACGCGGCTGACCCGTGGCGATCGTCGTGATCCACGCGAAGATCTGGATCCCGCTCGGGATGACGATCATGAGGCTCGCGGCGGCGAAGTAGATCGTCGTGATCTCGGGAAGCCCGACCGAGAACATGTGGTGCGCCCACACGCCGAAGCCGATGAAGGCAACGAGGATCTCGGCCAGCGCCACGAGCGGGAAGGCGACCATGCGGCGCCGCACGAAGGTCGGGATGATCGCGGTCGCGATGCCGAACGCGGGCAGCACGATGATGTACACCTCGGGGTGCCCGAAGATCCAGAAGAGGTGCTGCCAGAGGAGCGGATCGCCGCCGGCGCCCGCGTTAAAGAACTGGAACCCCAGGCTGCGGTCGAGCTCAAGGAAGATGAGCGCGGCGTTCAGCGGGGGAAGCGCGAAGACGAGGGCAAACGACGTCGCGAGGAAGGCGAAGCAGAAGAGCGGCATGCGGTTGATCGACATCCCCGGGGCGCGCAGCTTGAAGATCGTGACGATGAAGTTGACGGCCACAGCCGTCGTCGAGATGCCCAGGAAGATGAGCCCGAGCGTGTAGAAGTCCACGTTTAGCCCCGGGTCGTACCTCTTCCCCGCGAGCGGCACGTAGTCGAACCAGCCGGCGTTCGGCGCCCGTCCGCTGAAGAGGCCGGTGTAGATGAACAGGCCGGAGACGAGGTAGACCCAGTAACCGAACGCGTTCATGCGCGGGAACGCGAGGTCGCGGGCGCCGATCATGAGCGGGACGAGGTAGTTGCCGAAGGCGCCGGTCGCCATCGGGATGACGAAGAGGAAGATCATCGTCACCCCGTGCATCGTGAACATCTGGTTGAAAGCCTCCGGGCCGAGCACGCGCTCGTTCGGCAGGAGAAGCTGCGTGCGGATGAGGAGAGCCTCGACGCCGCCCGCACCGAAGAAGGCAAGCGCGGTGAAGAAGTAGAGGATGCCGATGCGCTTGTGGTCGGTCGTCGTCAGCCAGCCGAGCACGCCGGGCC
>DASQXE010000019.1:0-12786 GCA_035639875.1 Gaiellaceae bacterium
TCAAATGGCCCAGGAATATGAGCGGTTCCTGACAAGCGGCCGCTCGTGAAGGGCCGTTCGCACGAGCAGGCACGGGCAGCGTTCGAGGCGCTCTTTCGCACCACGCGCGCGGACCTGCTCGCGTACCTGCTTCGTCGGTCAACAAGTCCCGAAGACGCAGCCGACGTCCTCGCCGAGACCTACCTGATCGCCTGGCGCAAGCTCGAGACCATCCCGAAGGGCGACCGCGCGCGCCTCTGGCTCTTCGGCGTTGCACGCAACTTGCTCCTGAAGAGCGCGACCCGTCGCCGTTCGGGCGACGCGCTGGTTTCGCGCCTCGCCGGCGAGCTCCGCGCAGCGCGGGCGGTCGTTCCCGAGGAGGAGTGGAGCGACCACGTGAGCGCAGCGCTGGCCATGCTCCCCGAAGGCGACCGCGAGATCCTCATGTTGAGCGCGTGGGAAGGGCTCACGCCAAAGGAGATCGCAGCCGTGCTCGAGGTCTCCGCCAACGTCGTGCGAGTCCGGCTTCATCGCGCTCGCTCGCGCTTGCGAGAAAAGCTCGTACCTCCGCGACTGCGTCCTCGGCCGGCAGGCATGGAAAAAGCCCCATTTCCGCGGCTTTTCCCGTAAAAGACCTGCAATTAGACCGGTTCGGCGCCGCCTGTTTGTCCTGGCCGAGGCCGGGAAGAAGAACTTAATTCGACCCGGGGAGGAAGTTACGATGGCTCTCGTACGTTACGACCCGCTACGTGAGGTAGCGGCCATTCAGAACGAGCTTCGTCGGTCCCTGGAGGGCATGTTTCGCGGGCTCGAACCCTCAGGCGGCGTTGAGGGAGCGGAACGCACCTGGCTTCCGGCAGCCGACGTGAAGGAGAAGGACAAAGAGTTCCTCTTCTCCTTCGATCTCCCAGGCATGAAGGAGGACGACATCGCGATCGAGGTCCAGGACAACGTCCTGACCGTGAGCGGTGCGCGCCGGGAGGAGCGCGAGGAAAAGGGCGAGGGTTTTCGCAGGCTGGAACGCCGTTTCGGGAGCTTCGCGCGTAGCTTTCCGCTTCCGGCGGGGGTGTCGGAGGACGACATCAAGGCTGACTACGAAAACGGCGTCCTGCGGATCCGCGTCCCGAAGCCGAAGGCGCAGGAACGGCGGCGCGTGCAGATCGGCTCGGGTGCACGACCCGGCCAGACGGCGCGCGCCAGCGGGCAGAGCCGATCGTCCAGCTCCCACAGCAGGTCATCGAGTTCGCGGAGCAGGTCTTCCGGCTAGCTAAGCCGAGCGGCCTGGGCGGCTTCGGCCCGGACTTTCAACCAGCACGACCACCGGCGGAGAGAACGCGTCTCCGCCGGCGTCGTACTGTGATCGGCCCAACAGGTCAGGCGCGCGTCGCCGTGCGCTCCAGCTCGGCGCCAAGCGCGTCGAGCAAGCCGCCCGTTCCCCGCTCGCGATACTCCGGCTTATCCTCGCCGTCGAGAAACGCGCCCTGCTCCGTGTAGGTGAGCTTCGTGCCGGCCCCGTTCGACTCGAGCTCGACCGTTGCAAGCGAGACGGAGATCCGCGTCTCGTCGCGATACATGTCGTACGTGTAGACGATGCGTTCGTCCGGGAGGATGTCCGCGTAGCGCGCCTCGTATGTGTAGAGCTGACCGTCCGGTCCGGCGCTCCGGTTGATCTCCCGGCCGCCGATGCGGAACTCGAGCTCGTACTCATCGGGCGCCTCGTCGGTGCCCTTGAACCAGCGGGCCTTGGCGGCAGGCTCTGCCCAGGCGGCGAACACCTGTGCAGGAGGCGCCTCGTACGTCCGCTCGACGACGAAGGTGGCGTGCTCGACGGTTCGCTTGGTCATATCTTCCTCCTCTGTTTCGGCTGCTCCGGATTCGTCGCCAAGTACTCGCCCAATCGATCGAGGCGCCGCTCCCAGGTCATGCGCCGATCGGCGATCCAACGCTCGGCGTTGCCGAGCGCGGCGGAGTCGATACGGCACGTGCGCACTCGCCCTACCTTTTCCGAGCGGACGAGGCCGCTGTCCTCGAGAACCTTCACATGCTGGACGACCGCCGGCAGGGTGATCGGGAGCGGGCGACGGAGCTCGCTGATCGACGCGGGTCCACGGCTCAGCCGTTCCAGCATGGCACGCCTCGTCGGGTCGGCAAGCGCGTGAAACGCGCGGTCGAGCTGGACGACTTTGTTAAGCATTCACTTAACTATTATCACAATTGCGCAAGCCGTCCGCGTGAACGAATCGCAGCGCGTCGGGGATCTACGAGGCGAACAGCGCGTTTCTCGTTGGCGTGCGGCGGCTAAACGGTGTGGCGAATGAGGTCGAGACTGATCCACCAGGAGGCAGGCCAGCGCACCTTCGCTCTCGTCTTCGACATCGGGGACAAGGCGATGGCGGGGCTGGAGGGCTTCGCGCGTGAGCAGGGGCTGAGCGCCGCGCACTTCACAGGTATCGGTGCCTTCAGCGACGTCGTCCTCGGCTACTTCGACTGGCAGAAGAAGGACTACGAGCCGATCCACGTGGACGAGCAGGTCGAGGTTGTCGCGCTTTTGGGCGACGTGGCGGTTCAAGACGGCGAGCCGGCCGTCCACGCGCACGTCGTCGTCGCCGGGCCCGACGGCGCCGCCCACGGTGGTCATCTGCTCGAGGGGCACGTACGACCAACGCTCGAGGTTGTCCTCACGGAATCGCCGGCACACCTGCACAAGCGCTACGACCCGACGAGCGGCGTCGCCCTGATTGCGCTCGACGCAGATGAAAACGCTTCCGAGCCGGCGTAACGGGATCGGCACACGGCGGGAGCTGCCGATCCGCGAGCGTCACGTGTCACGCCCTACAGCACCCGTGGTTCCCCAAGGACCCTCCTCCGTCAATGCAGAAGCCCCGCCGCGGCGGGGCTTCTGATTAGCAGGCCTGTAAGCCGGATTCTGTCGAGGGTGACCATCCATCTAGGCCGCCGGTTTCCCGACGGCTCGAGCAGCGCACCCGGCTCCTCGGCGGGCAGCCTACGAGCGGAGCCTGTTCGCCTTGCACCGGACGGGGTTTAGCTAGCCGCCGCGTCACCGCGGCGCTGGTGGGCTCTTACCCCACCTTTTCACCCTTACCTTCGGCGTCTCCGGAGAGTACGGTTCGCCGCCGGCGGTCTCCTTTCTGTGCCACTTTCCGTCGGCTTTCGCCGCCTGGGGTTTCCCCAGCGTCCTGCCCTACGGTGTCCGGACTTTCCTCGGACCGCCTGAGCGGCCCGCGGTCACCCGGCCTGCAGACCGAATTGTAGCCGCGATTCTCCAGCCCCCTCGAAGCTCGCGCCGCATTCCGGGCACGCGATCCCCGTCCGAACGTGCATGACGAATTCCCCGCAGACCGGGCACTCGAGGCTGGCTCCGCGCATCAGCGCGAGGAGCTCCTGGTCGAGCGTCGAGTTGAGGGGGATCACTTCGCTCATCCGATGCACCTACAGCCGCCTGAAGACTCCGATCACCTTGCCGAGGATCTGCACGTGGTCGGGGAACAGCGGCTCGAGCGCCGAGTTCTCGGGCTGCAGACGGATGCGCCCGTTCTCGCGGAAGAAGCGCTTGACCGTCGCCTCCTCGGCTGCCTCGTCCTCTCCGGCGAGCGCCACGACCACGTCACCGTCCTGAGCCATTTGCTGGCGGTGGACGACCACGTAGTCGCCCGGCAGGATCCCCGCCTCGATCATGCTCTCGCCCTTGACGCGAAGGAGAAATTCGTCTCCGCCGCGGGAGAGCGGCTCAGGTACGGCGAGGTAGTCCTCGATGTTCTCTTCGGCGAGCAGCGGGCCGCCGGCGGCGATCTCGCCGACGAGAGGCAGGCGGTAGGTCTCGGCCGCAGCCCGGGTCGGCTCTGCTCCCGCGCGCGCGCGTCCGACGACCTCGAGCGCCCGTGGCTTCGTCGGGTCCCGCTTCAGGTGTCCTGCGCGTTCCAGATTGGCCAGGTGGGCGTGAACCGTCGAAGGCGACGCGAGCCCGACCGCCTCGCCGATCTCGCGCACGGTCGGGGGGTAGCCGTGCTTGTCCGCGTACTCGACGACGAAATCGAAGATCTCGCGTTGACGCTTGCTGAGCATCCGGGCACCTCGCTGGTCGAACATCTGTTCGATACAAGGTAGCGACGTGGGCGGACGGAGTCAACCAGGGCCACTCGCTACAATTCGCTTCGCGCGCTGGTGGCGGAATTGGTAGACGCGCAAGGTTGAGGGCCTTGTGGGCGAATAGCCCGTGGAGGTTCAAGTCCTCTCCAGCGCACTCGGGGCACCTTCCGGTGCCGTCTTGTTCAGGAAAACGAAGAGCGCCACCCTGGCACCGGCCATGTTCGGCGTCGACGTGCCCTTCATGGTGGCCGCCCCGTGGCGGACGACGTAGTGGCCGCTGACCGCGCGCAGGTCCGTGCTGAGTGCCAGCTTCGGCTTCACGTCGATGACGTGTGGGGGTGTCTCGGACGGCTGCCGGGTGTCGTCGCCGGTGCGCTGACGTAATCTTCTCCGGAGCCTCGTGCGAGAGCTGTGCGGACAGGCGATAGACGTAGCGCTCGGCTCGGGTGCGGGCTATGCCGACGCTCGGGCCGTCGCCCGCCGCGTCCAGAACGTCGCCACCAAGAACGGCGAGGTCGAGTCCGTTTCCGACGGAGAGACAGAGGGCATCGGCGTCCGCGTCCTCGTGGACGGCGCGTGGGGTTTTGCATGTGATCGGAGGCTCTCCGACGGAGGCGCGCGTGAGGCGGCCGAGCGCGCCGTGGCCTTCGCGCGAGCGAGCGCAAGCCGCGCCCGCCGCCGCGTCGAGCTCGCCCCCACACAAGCGGAGAAGGGCGGATACCGAACGCCGGCGAAGCGTGATCCGATCGAAGTTCCTCTCTCGGAGAAGGTCGACCTGTGCCTGCGCGCCGAAGCCGGCATGAAGCACGAGACCGTCGAGATCACGCAGGCGAGCATCCGCGCCCAGCGCGAGCGCCGCGCCTTCCGGTCGTCCGAAGGCGCGGATGTGGAGCAGGAGTTCTTCGAGTGCGGGGCCGGAATCGACGCGCTCGCGATCGGCGACGGCCGCGTTCAGATCCGTAGCTATCCAAGTGCGCACGGCGGCTCTAGCGCCCAGGCTGGTTGGGAGTACGTCGAGAACCTCGAGCTCGAGCGCGAGGCTCCACGCGTCGGCGAGGAGGCGGCCGCTCTCCTACGCGCAGAGCCGTGTCCCTCCGGAGTCACGACGATCGTCCTCGACAGCGAGCAGATGGTGCTGCAGGTGCACGAGTCCGTGGGACATCCGACTGAGCTCGACCGCGTCTATGGAACGGAGGCGGCCTACGCGGGCACGAGCTTCCTGAAGCCAGACGATCTCGGCAGCCTGCGCTACGGCTCCGAGCGGATGAACGTGACCGCTGACTCGACGACCCCTGGAGGCCTGGGGACGTTCGGCTACGACGACGAGGGGGTTCCGGCCGACCGCCAGCCCGTCGTCGAGCGGGGACTGCTGCGCGGATTTCTCACTTCCCGCGAGACGGCGGCCATGATCGGAGTCGGTCACGGCGGTTCGATGCGCGCCGACGGGTGGAGCCGGATGCCGCTCGTGCGGATGACGAATCTCCATCTGGAGCCAGGCGAGGGCACGTTCGACGACCTCCTTGCCGACGTCGACGACGGCATCTACATGTGCACGAACAAGAGCTGGTCGATCGACGACAAGCGCCTCAACTTCCAGTTCGGGACGCAGATCGCCTGGGAGATCAAGGACGGCAAGCTCGGACGCATGCTCCGCGACGCGACCTACATGGGTGTCACCCCCGTCTTCTGGGCGGGCCTCGATGCCGTCGCCGGAAAGGATGAATGGCGCCTTTACGGGCTGACCAACTGCGGCAAAGGGCAGCCGGGACAGCACGCGCATGTCTCGCACGGGACGGCGCCAGGTCGCTTCCGCAACGTCCAGGTGGGAGTCAGAAACTGAGCGCGGTCGCGGACCGGGCGCTGGACATCGCCGAGCGGGCCTGGCGGGCGGCGGAAGCCGATGAGGCCGACGCCATCGCGCACGTGGAGCAGTCGGGCTTCGCACGCTTCGCGGCTTCCGAGGTCCATCAGCCGACCCTCATCCGCGACCAGACGCTCACCCTGCGGGTCGTCCGCGACGGGAAAGTTGGCTGCGCGGTCACGAACAGGACGGACGACGAGGGACTGCGAGAGGCGGCGCGCCGGGCGACGGAAGCGGCCGACAGCGCGAAGCCGGATCCGGACTACGCCGGACTCCAGCCTGCCACCGACGTTCCCGAGGTGGAAGGATTCGACGAGGCCACCGCCGCGCTCACCCCCGAGGAGCAGGCAGCTGCCGCAGCGGCGGCGATCGAGGCGGCGCCGAATTACGGCGTGTACGGC
Organism: Gaiellaceae bacterium; assembly: GCA_035639875.1. GTDB lineage: Bacteria > Actinomycetota > Thermoleophilia > Gaiellales > Gaiellaceae > JAIBJP01. The sequence goes on from DASQXE010000019.1 coordinate 6,349, forward strand.
TACTTCACGAGCGGGGTGACGGAGATCGCAGTCTCCTCCAGCACAGGCCACGCCGTGACGCAGATGATGACGGACGCGAGCGTTCTCGCCATCGCCGCTTCGGACGATGAGTCCGGCTACGCCGAGGCGACCTCGTGGAAAGCGGGCGAGCTCGATCCAGCCGCAGTAGGAAGCGAGGCGGCGGAGAAGGCCGCGCGGACGAGGGGCGCCGTCGAGCTCGAGCCCGGCACGCACGCGGCCGTGCTCGAGCCGTATGCGTTCTCCGAGCTTCTCTGGTACTTCGGCTTCAGCTCGCTGAACGCACTCGCGTGCCTCGAAGGGAGAAGCTTCTTCTCGGGCCGGATCGACGAGCAGGTCTTCCACGAGAGCTTCTCGCTCCTCGACGACGCGCTCGATCCTCGCGCCTTGCCGAAATCGTTCGATTTCGAAGGAGCCCCGAAGCAGCGCGTCACGATCGTCGAGAACGGTGTGGCGAAGGACGTCGTCTGGGACCGCCGGACGGCGAAGCGGGCAGCGGACGGGCACGCCTCCACCGGGCACGCGCTCTCGCCGCCGGCACAGGGGTTCGGCCCGCTTCCGCTCAATCTCTCCGTCCCAGGGGGCGACGCGAGCCGCGACGAGCTCGTCGAGCGGATCGAAACGGGCATCTACGTGACGCGCCTGCACTACCTCGGAGTCGTCGACCCGCGTGAAGGGATCATCACTGGGATGACGCGTGATGGCACGTTTCGCGTCGAAGGCGGGAAAGTGACGAAGCCGCTCGTGAATCTCCGCTTCACGACCTCGTTCCCGCAGCTCGTCGAAAGCCTGCTCGGGCTCGGCAACGACGTCGAGCTGGTCAATCGCAGCGATTTCTACGACGAGCGCTACCCCTTCGGTACGCTCGTGCCCACAGTGGCCACGGCGGCATTCACGATCGTGGGGACGGGTTCGGGGCCAGGGCTTTAAGTGGTTCGGATCCTCGTCGGCACGCGCAAGGGCCTCTTCGTCCTCGTCTCGGGAGACGAGCGGCGCGACTGGGAGATCGAAGGCCAGCACCTGCAGGGCTGGGAGGTCTTCCACGCTGTCCAGGACCCGCGCGACGGCGCCCTCTACGCCGCGACGAACAGCTTCGTTTACGGCCCCACGGTCCATCGATCGACGGACCTCGGCGCCACCTGGACGCGCGCCGAGGAGCTCGGGCTCCCCGAGGAGAGCGGTCTCAAGCTCGAGAAGACATGGCACGTCGAACCCGGACGAGAAGGCGAGGACGGCCGGATGTGGCTAGGCGGCGCGCCCGGCGTCCTCTTCCGTTCCGACGATTCGGGCGCGACCTGGCAGGTCGTCGACGGCCTCCTGAAGCACGAGACTCGCGAGCGCTGGATGCCGGGCGCAGGCGGCATGTGCGCCCACTCCGTTCAGCTCGATCCGACGAGCTCCGAGCGGATGTACGTCGGCATCTCGGCCGCAGGGGTCTTTCGCAGCGAGGACGGAGGCGAGAGCTGGACGCCCGCCAATCAGGGGACCGCGGCCGAGTTTCTCCCCGATCCGTATCCGGACGTGGGCCAGTGCGTGCACAAGGTGCTGCTGCACCCGCAGCGGCCCGAGCGGCTCTGGCAACAGAACCACTGCGGCGTCTACCGCTCCGACGACCGCGGGCAGAGCTGGGAACGGCTGGACGGCAACGGCCTCCCGAGCGGCTTCGGCTTCCCCCTCGCGCTCGATCCCAACGATCCGGATGCCGCCTACGTCGTTCCGGAGTACGGAGCCGAAAACCGCGTCACCGTGGACGGAAAGCTCGGCATCTACCGGACGAGGGACAAAGGCGCGAGCTGGCAGCCCATGACCGGAGGGTTGCCCGAGCAAGCATGGGCATCGGTGATGCGGGAAGGCTTCTCGTTCGACCGACTCGACCCGTTCGGGATCTACCTCGGAACGCAGAGCGGGTCGGTCTTCGTCTCGTCGGACGGTGGCGAGAGCTGGAGCGAGGCCGCCTCGCAGCTCCCCACGATCCTGTCCGTCGAGGCGTCCGCGTGGCCGTAGTCCTCCTCCCCGGCATGCTGGCGGCCGAGGCCGGCGGACAGCAGAGGTTCGAGCTTGACGCCGAGACGGTCGAGGAGGCGCTCCGCTCGCTCCCGATCTCCAACCTGATCTTCGACGAGCGCGGTGAGCTTAGGCGGCTCGTCAACGTCTACGTCGACGGCGTCGACATGCGCGACCGCGACGGGCTTGGGACCGCGCTGAGCGGATCGGAGACTCTCAGGCTCGTCGGCGCGATCGCCGGCGGCTAGTAGGCGCCGGCATGCCCCCGCCCGCTTACAGGACGTAGAAAAGCGCGATCGTGTTCGCGCCGAAGAGAGCGGCGACGACCACGGTCAGGCGCGTGAGGTTGCGTTCGACGATGTGCTGGCCGCCCTGAGACGCGGGGGTGAAGCCCATGCCGCCGAAGCCGGTGTCCCGCCCTGAGTGCATGAGCACGAGCATGACCAGGAAGGCCGAGAGCAGGACCTGGATGACGGGCAGGACGACGTCGAACACGGTTTCAGGATAGCGAGCCTCACGCGGCGTTCGCAGCCGCGTGGATCGCGTCCACGAGCTCTCCCAGGATGCGATCCTTCGTCACGTACCCCGCAGCGCCGGCGTCCTTGGCCCGCGCGACGTCCGCGTCGTCGCGAGATCCAGTGAGGACGACGATGGCGGTCTCGGGGACCAGCTCACGAATCCGTTTGGTCGCGTCGAAGCCGTCCACGCGCGGCATGCTCAGATCCATGAGGATGACGTCCGGCAAGAGCTGGGCGGCGAGACGGGCCGCTTCGTCCCCATCGAGAGCGCATCCAACGATGCTGATCGACGGCTCCACGTCGAGTAGGGCCTCGAGAGCCCGCGCGAAGAGCCCGTCGTCGTCTGCGATGAGCACGCTGAGCCGTGACTGGGGAAGCACTACTTGAAATAAATCATCCGCGGACGTAGAAATGTCACAAGCGCGCGGCGCGCCTGATCTGGAGCCCGCGGGCGGAGCCCACGTGCTCCACCTGCAGCGTCGTGTGCTCGATGCCGAAGCGATCGTGGAGCATGCGTTCGAGGTCGAGCCGGATGCGGTGGCAATCGGCTTCGGGGTCCACGAGGACGTGCGCCGAAAGCGTGGGGAAGCCGCTCGTCACGGTCCAGACGTGCAGATCGTGAGTCTGCACAACCCCGGGGTGTCCGGCGATCGCGTTGCCGATCGCTCCGGGCGGCGCTGACTCCGGCGCGCCCTCCATGAAGATCCGTCCCGACTCACGGAGTAGTGACACGGCCGCCGCCAGCATCAGACCGACGACGACGAGCGAGGCGATCGGGTCGAAGCGATCCCACCCGGTCAGGAAGATCAGTCCGCCCGCCGCCGCAGTTCCGACGAAAGCGGCGAGGTCTGTCGCCAGGTGGAGATACGCGCCGCGCACGTTCAGGCTCTCGCGCCGGGTGCCGGAAAGGAGCAGCACGAGACACACGTTGATGGCGATCCCCGCCAGGGCCACGAGGGCGACGACGGGGCCGTCGACATCAGGCGGATCGATGAGCCTGTGGACGGCCGAATAGAAGATCCAGGCCGCGATCACGACCAGCGTGATCCCGTTCGCCTGCGCGGCCAGGATCTCAGCGCGCGCGAAGCCGAACGTCCATCGCCCGCGCGCGGGCAGGCCGGCCATCCACGAAGCGAGGACCGCGAGTCCGAGCGCCGATGCGTCGGTAAGCATGTGACCCGCGTCTGCGAGCAGGGCCAGGGAACCGGCGAGGATCCCCAGGACGACCTCGGCGACGATGAAGCCGAGGAGCACGGCGAGGGCGAGAGCGAGCAGCCTGCGATCCGTCCGCGCGTGCTCGTGCCCGTGCATCGAGCTCATTGTGACTCCGCGCCCCGGAGGACGGCTTCGATTCGCTTTGCTTGGACGCGCACATCGTGCTGCCCGGCGATCTTGCGCGCCTCCCGGTTCGGCCGCGGGAGCTCGGCCGCCTCGCGCAAGCCACGCTCGATCGAGTCGACGCTGCCGGGATCCACGAGGACACCGGTCTCCGGCGTCACGAGCTCGGCGGGGCCGCCGATCCGGGTCGCAACGACGGGACGCTCGGCGGCGAGAGCCTCCAGCACCGTCTGGCCGAACGGCTCGATCAGGCTCGGCTGGCAGAGCACGTCGCAGGAGGCAACCCAATCGGGCACGCACTCGTGCGCAATGCGGCCTACGAGCCGGACGCCCGCGCGCCGTTCGAGTTTCGCGCGCAGCGGTCCGTCTCCGACGAAGGCAAGGCTCCCGTGTCCGAGCCGAGAAAACGCGTCCGCGAGACGAACGACGTTCTTCCGCTCGTCGAGCGTCCCGACGCAGAGGTAGAACGGTCCGTCGCCGTTCCAACCCGTCTTCGTCCGCGCTTCGGGCGCAGCAACCGGCGTAAAGCGCTCGAGATCCACCCCGCAGTCGATCACGTGGATCCGCCCGCGGGCCTCTGGAAGCTTGGCCTCGAGCTCGCGGCGCAGGAAGTCAGACACGGCTATGACTCCATCGGCTCGGTTGACGACCGCCCGCGTGGCGGCCCCCACGCCGCGGATCGCGCCGATGTTGCGCACGTCGCGGCCGTGCGCCGTGACGACCAGTCGGGCGCCGCTCGTGCGCGCCGCGAGCGCCGCCGCGGCACCGGCGGGAAAGAGGAAATGGGCGTAGACGACGTCCGGGCGAAAGCGGCGCGCGGCCGCCGCGGCTCGCGCGGCTAAGCGGCCGTACTTGGCCGACGAGCCGCCGCGGTGGTCGATGACCACGCGTTCGATTTCGCTTCCAGTCCGTTCGAGCTCGTCCGCGATCTGGCGAACGAAGACGCCGAGGTCGGGCGCCTGGGGGCCCGGATACATCTGCGAGACAAGGAGAATGCGCATGTTGTTGACAAGTGGCACGATGGCCCGATCGGGGGACGTGACCCCGCGAGGGCCCCGCTACGGTCGATTTATGGCCAAAACTGTGGCAGGCGCCATCGACGTGGCCGCCGTCGAAGCGCATCTCGCACGCTACGTCGTCTCGTGCCCTCTCTGCAAAGCCGTCGACCAGCTGGGCGTTGGGCACCACCCGTGCCGGATCGAGTCCTCCAACGGAGCAAAGGACTCGATCACGGCGGTGGTTGTCGTCTGCAAGCGCTGCGGCTACCTGATGCCGCTCGCCGCCGACCTCCTCGGCAACGGCAAGGCTGGCTAAGCCGCCTTTCGACGGGACTCTCGCTCGAGCCGTTCCTCGGCTCGTGCGCGCGCTTGGATCAGCTCCGGCGCTCCGAAGCGATTGCGCGCTTGCACCGCGCGCGCTTCGGCCCAGAGGTCTTCGATCTTGCTCGAGAGGCGGGCCGCTTCCGCCGACTTGGCGGAATCGGGACCTCCCCCGAGCTCATGCCAAAGCTCGGCCCGGCGTTCCACGGCCCGGTCGAGCTCGGCTCTGATTTCACTGATGGTTCTCACGCCCAGTTAAACGAGGCGTGACGAGGGGCCATTCCGTCGCGGGAGAGCCGGAGGCGGGACTCGAACCCACGGCCTACGGATTACAAATCCGTTGCTCTACCAGCTGAGCTACTCCGGCGCGAGGACAGCGTAGCGCGAGCGCTAGTCCAGCACGGCGCGGTCCTGCTGATGGAGCAGGACCTTGCGCTTCACGCGCTGGAGGGCGTTGTCGATCGTCTTCGTGTCGCAGCCGAGCTCCTCGGCCATTTCCTCGTAGGAGTTGCCCTCGAGGTACAGGCGCAGCGCGTCGCTCTCCAGCGGCGAGAGTCCCGTTCCGAGGCAGAAGACGAGGCTTTGCAGCTCCTCTGTGGAAATGACGCAGACTACGGGGTCGTCGACGCCGGGCCCCGGCAGCGCATCGCCGAGCGTGCAATCGCTGTCCTCCTGCCCCGCGGGCGTATGGCTGAACGAGACGTAGGTATTGAGCGGTGTGTGCTTGAACCGCGTGGCCGTCTTGATCGCCGTGATGATCTGCCGCGTGATGCAGAGCTCCGCGAAGCTGCGGAAGGACGTGTCCTTGTCGGAGCGGAAGTCCCGCACGGCCTTGTAGAGCCCGATGAGCCCCTCCTGGATCAGGTCGTCGGACTCGCCGCCGGCGAGGAAGTACGAACTCGCCTTCAGGCGCACGAAGCCGGTGTAGCGGCGGACGAGGATGTCGAGCGCGGCATCGTCGCCGTTTCGCGCGCGCAAGACGAGACGGAGATCCTCGACTTCGCGCTGGGTTTTTTCGAGCGGGCGGGCGGTGGCGAGCTGACGGCGGGCCATCGCGTTTCCTCCCTGGGCGTAGAGGACCAACCCTAACCCTCAGGTTGAGGTCTCGATCGTAGCAGGGTGAGCGCCGATGTTCAACGTTGGCGTCGCCATTCCTCGAGCCGCCGCCGCGTCTCCTCGTCGAGCGCAGCTTCGACGGTGGAACGGGACCCCGTCGTCGGCTCGCGTCTCGGCTCGGCGAG
>DASQXE010000020.1:0-2704 GCA_035639875.1 Gaiellaceae bacterium
TTCCAGGATCTGGTGTCATCGGCGTACCGATGCCGAGGAATTGCTCCGCCCCCGCGAGGTCGGGCCCAAATGCCTCACCGACCGTGACTGCCGTTCCGTCGGGCTCGTAGCGCGTGACGATCACGCCGGGTACATCCAGGACAGATGCAACCTCTCGGGCGACGATCGAGAAGAGCTGTCCTGACGCCGGCGCGCGGGCAAACTCGGCGAACATCTCTGCCGGAGGCGATTCCCGCGCAATCATGGTCGCGACCCGACGCAGGGCCGCCTGCTCCATCGCGAGCTGCGCGAGTTGCTCGCGGGCCTGGCTGTCCGCGATTGCGGTTGCGACGAGCTCGGTGAATCGGGCGAGACGCTCCTCGGTGCCGTCGGGAGTCGGTTTCCCCGGGCGGGCGCCAGCGGTCATGAACCCCCAGATTGAGCCTTCGACGACGATCGGGACGCCGACCGCTGAGACCATCCCGCCGGCTCTCAGGGCAGCGCCCAGCGGTCCCGGCATCGTCGTGTAGTCCTGCTTCCGCGCCGGGCGCCCGCTGGCGAGGATCATCCCGGCCAAGCCCTCGTCCTCGACGGGCCAACGACTGCCGACCGTGAAGGTCGTCTCGCCGGCGATGGCCACGATCGTGAACATCCGGTCGGGCTCGTAACGCTGCAGGGCCACGACAGGCACATCGAGGACGTCCGCGGCCTCCCTGGTGACGGCGGCGAACAGTTCGTCGGAGCTGGCGCCCTCGGCGACAAGTATCGCGACTCGGCGCAGGGCGGCTTGCTCTGCGGCGAGGGCGCGAGCACGCGCCTCCGAGGCGGCCAGCTCGGCGCGGCTCTCGGTATTCGCGATCGCGGTGGCCACCAACTCGGTGAACTTCTCAACCCGCTTCTCCGCGTTCGCGGGCGGTTGGTCATCCCCTCTCCAGCTCGCGCCGATCATGCCCCAAAGCGCGCCGTCGACGACGATCGGCGCCCCGACCGTGGCGTTGACGTTGTCGCGACGGAGTACCTCGGCGATGCTGCCGCTCCCCGTCTCCGCGAAATCGACTCGCGCCGAGCGTCCCGTGCGCAGGATGCGGGCATTCACGCTGTCGCCGTCGAGCGGCAGACGCACTTCGGTGCGGAGGATCTCAGGGCTCTGGCCGCGAATCGCGAGGACCGAGATTTCGTGCTCATTCTCGTAGCGGGCCAAGCCGGTCTGGGCTGCTCCGAGTAGCTGGCCCACCTCGGCGATGACGGCGTCGAATACTTCAGTGGGCGCGGCTCCCTCGGCGACGAGCGTCGCGACTCGCCGTAGCGCGGCCTGCTCCTCCACGAGCCTTGACAGCTCGTCACGCGCTTCCGCGTTGGCAATTGCCGTTGCGACCAACTCGGTGAACTCCCCGATCCGCGAGTCGGTCTCTCGCGGAAGAGGCTCGCTCTGACTCGTGACGGCGATCAGCGTGCCCCACAGCCGCCCTTCGGCGACAATCGGAGTGGCGACGCTCGAACGAATGCCCAGGACACGCGCCATTTCGGCGACCGGGCCCGTGGCCTTCGCCCAATCGTCGAGGCGGGCGGCCTCCCTCGTTCGAAACACGGCGGTGACTACGTTCTCGCCCTCCAGCGTGAAGCGTGTGCCCAGCCGAGGCGGGTCCCACGGGGTGTCTGACTGCGCGACGAGCGTGGCCGTCCCGTCGGGCTCAAAGCGAAGCATCCCGACGGCCTCCACGTCCAAGACTCGCGCCACCTCTTCCGCGACCGTTTCCAAGAGCTCGACCGGCGAGGCCTCGCGAGCTACGAGTGTCGCCACGCGCCGCAACGCCGCCTGCTCGTCAGCGAGCTGGCGGAGCGCGGCGCGCGACTCGGCGTTCGCGAGCGCCGTCGCGACGAGCTCCGTGAAGTCCGCGAGCCGCGCCCCCGCGTCCTCCCGAAGGGACGCGCGTCGCGGCGAGAGAAGCACGATCGCGCCCCACACGCGTCCTTCGACGACGATCGGACTGCCGACCGCAGAGCGCATTCCTGCCGCTCGAACGACGGCAGCGCCGTCGCCGGGCGTCTGCGCGTAGTCCTCGACGCGGGCGGCACGGCCGGTCTGTCGGATTGTCGTCACTAATCCCGGCGTGTCGAGCGGCCAGCGCGAACCGATCGAGAATGGCTCGTCATCACTCTCACTGAAGCCGCCGATCACGACCGAGCCACTCGGCTCGTAGCGGATGAGCCTGACCAGTGGGACGTCGAAGACGCGTGCGACCTGCTCGGCAACGACAGCGATGAGGCGGTCAGGAGACGACTCGTAGGCGACGAGGGTTGCGACCTGCCGCAAGGCGGCCTGCTCCTCGGCGAGTTCACGCAGATGTTTCTCGGCCCGTTTCGTCGCAGAGATGTCGCGCAGCGCGCCGCAGATGAGGACCGGCTCGGCCTCGACCTGGCTTAGCGCCAGCTCGACAGGAAATTCGCTGCCGTCCGCGCGCATGCCAGTCAGCTCCACCCGTCGTCCGAGCATGCTCCCTTCGCGGGTCTTCACGAAGCGAGCGAAGGCGGCGATGTGGCGCTCGCGAAGCGAAGGCGGCACGATCAGCTCGGCCATCGTCCGCCCGAGCGCCTCCTTACGGGAATAGCCAAACGTCCGTTCGGCGGCCGGGTTGAATTCGACGATCCGGCCTGACGCGTCCGCCACGATGACGCAATCGATTGCCGCCTCCAGATATGCGCTCAGGTGCTCCCCCGCCACCGG
>DASQXE010000021.1:0-2244 GCA_035639875.1 Gaiellaceae bacterium
CTCGCTGACGAGCAGGCGGCGCTGCGGCGCGTGGCGACACTCGTAGCCCGCGGAGCCTCGCCGGTCGAGCTCTTGGAAACGGTCGCGCACGAGGTGGCGCGAGTCTTGGACCTGGAGGCCGTCGGGATGCTTCGCTTTGAGCCCGACGGGACGGCCACGCTCATCGCGCAATCCGAGACCCCGTGGGACCCGCCTCCGCTGGGCACACGCTTCACGCTGGAGGGCGAGAACGTCGTCACCGCGGTATTTCGAACGAAGGAGGCCGCCCGCCTCGACGATTGGACGAAGGCCACGGGCCCGGTCGCCGAAATGGCGAGTGTTCTGGGCATTCGTTCGAGCGTCGCCACTCCGATTGTCGTCGAAGGGCGGCTGTGGGGCACCCTGATCGCCGTCACGAGTCAGAGCGAGCCTCTCCCACGAGAGACCGACTCGCGGATCGGAGAGTTCACCGAGTTGGTCGCGACGGCAATTGCCAACGCGGGAGCGCGTGACGAGCTGTCAACGCTCGTGGAGGAGCAGGCCGCGCTACGGCGAGTCGCGACGCTCGTCGCCGAGGGAGCCGCGCCCACTGAGGTATTCGACGCCGTCATCGCCGAGGTGGGCCAGCTGCTCGGAGCAGCCCAGACCGGCTTGGCCCGCTACGAGAATGAGCACGAAATCTCGGTCCTCGCGATTCGCGGCCAGAGCCCTGAGATCCTCCGCACCGGAGTGCGTCTGCCGCTCGACGGCGACAGCGTGAATGCTCGCATCCTGCGCACGGGACGCTCGGCGCGACTCAATTTCGCGGAGGGGGGGAGCGGCGGCATCGCCGACGTACTCCGTCGCGACAACGTCAACGCGACGGTCGGAGCGCCGATCGTCGTCGACGGCGCGCTTTGGGGCATGATCGGCGCAAGCTGGAGAGGCGATGACCAACCGCCCGCGAACGCGGAGAAGCGGGTTGAGAAGTTCACCGAGCTGGTGGCCACCGCGATCGCGAATACCGAGAGCCGCGCCGAGCTGGCCGCCTCCGAGGCGCGCGCGCGCGACCTCGCCGCAGAGCAAGCCGCCCTGCGCCGAGTCGCGACACTTGTCGCCAAGGGCACGGGCTCGGACGAGTTGTTCGCCGCCGTCACCAGGGAGGTCGCGGGCGTCATCGATGTGCCTCTCGTGGCCCTGCAGCGTTACGAGCCTGACCGGACGTTCACGATGGTGGGCATCGCCGGCGAGACGAGCTTCACGGTCGGGAGTCGTTGGCCCGTCGAGGACGAGGGCCTGGCCGGGATGATCCTCGCCACCGGGCGCCCGGCGCGGAGGCAGGACTACACGATGATGCCGGGACCGCTGGGCGCCGCCGTCAGAGAGGACGGGATGATCTCGACGGTCGGCGTCCCGATCGTCGTCGAAGGCTCCATCTGGGGGTTCATGACCGGTGCGGCCCGGCAGGGGGCGGCGATCCCCGCCGGCACCGAAGAGCATCTCGCCCGATTCACCGAGCTGGTCGCGACCGCAATCGCGGACAGCCAGGCCCGCGACAGCCTCGCGCAGCTGGCGTACGAGCGGTCGGCGCTGCGGCGGGTGGCCACGATGGTCGCCCGCGCGCCAGCGTCAGAACAGCTCTTCTCCACCGTCGCTCGAGAGGTTGCATCTGTCTTGGATGTGCCCGGCGTGATCGTCACGCGCTACGACGCCGACGGATCGGCTCTCACGCTCGGCGAAGCATTTCGCCCGGACCTCGAAGGCGCGGCGGAATTCCTCGGCGTCGGTGCGCGGATGCCACGAGATCCTGGAAGCCTCGCTGCACGAGTCTTCGACACGCACGGCCCGGCGCGGGTCGATGACTTCTCGACGTCGCCAGGAACGGTCGGGGATCTTGCGCGTGCGGCGGGGCTCGGTTCCGGTTGTGCGGGTCCGATCGTGGTCAATGGAGCCGTTTGGGGCAAGATGTGCGTCTTCTCGCGAGTAGGCGCGGTACTTCCTGGGGGAACGGAGGATCGCCTCCACGACTTCATCGAGCTCGTCGCAACGGCGATTGCGAATTACGAGGCGCGCGCCGAACTGGCAGCGTCGGAGGCGCGCGCTCGCGAGCTGGCCGACGAGCAGGCGGCGCTGCGGCGGGTGGCCACGCTGGTGGCCCGCGGCGTCAGCCCTGAGGAGATCTTCTCGGCGGTCACGAACGAAATGGGGCGCCTGTTCGACTCCTCGCAAGCGTACGTCGGGCGCTTCGAAGCCGATGGATCGGCGATGGTCGTTGTTGGCGTGAGC
>DASQXE010000022.1:0-4615 GCA_035639875.1 Gaiellaceae bacterium
CCCCGCCAGCGAGCGCGCGACGACGAGACTCACGTACGGCGCCGTCGAACGCGGGATGAGCCGATTTCCTTGGCGACGATACCCCGTGGTCGCCAGCCGAATGACCTCCTTCAGGTCCGTGTAGGGCGTGATTCCCGAGACGACGGAGATCCGCCCGGCGAGCGCGTCCTCTTCGGCGGCCAGGAGAGCCAGCGTGGCGCCCAGGGAGACGCCGACCAGTCCGACGTGCCCACCGCGGACGTCTGGGCGCGCCGCCACGGCTCGCGCGGTCGCGACGGTGGCGGCCACGGTGGCATCGGTGAGCTCACCTTCCTTCAAGCCCGTCAGGTCGGGGACGACCACGAGGTAGCCGGCCCGCGCCAAACCGCGCGCGAGCTCCTGCACCTCGGGCTCGCGCCGGCCGAGGCGGGTTGCGCCGTTGACGAAGAGGATGGCCGGCCAGGGACCCTCGCTGCCGCCCGGCCGAGCGAGCGTGGCTGGGCTGCCGGCCACTTCGGTCTCCTGCACGAGCGGCTTGTCCGTCAGCTGCCGCACGGTCCAACTCAGGACCGGCGTACGGAGCGTGGTCGACATGACGATGACGGCCCGGGCCTGCGCCTCGACCCCCGGCCGGAGAGCGACGGCGAGCAAAGGCGCGACGAGCAGGAACGCGAGTATGGCACGACGCACATGGATCACGGAAGGAAACGGTAGAGCGGCGCTCGCTAGCATCGGGCGCCGTGCGCCTGAACCGCTGGAATTTCACCGTCGCGGGGCTGGCTGCCTCGTGGGGATTCGTCTCCGTGATCGTCGCGGGGATAGACCTGTCCGGCGAGGTGCTCGTCTTCTGGCGCTGCCTCGTCGCGGCCGTCACCTTGCCCTTCCTCTTGGCCGTACTCGGGCAGCCCGCGGTGCTCGTCCTGTGGCGAGGCGCGCGCAGGTGTTGGGACTCGGCCTCTTGCTCGCCCTCCACTGGACCCTCTTCTTCGAGGCGCTCAAGCGGGCCTCGGTCGCGGTGGCGATCCTGACCGTCTACACGGCTCCGATCTTCCTCGCCGTGCTCGCACCGCTACTCTTGGCGGAGCGCAGGAGCCGGATCGGCATGGTCGCGCTCACCGTCTCCGCGCCGGGGCTCGTGCTGATCGCGTTGTCGGGCGAGGGAGGCTCCCGCGCCGACCCCGTCGCCGTGCTCATGGGACTCGGCGCCGCGATCACCTACGCCCTCCTCGTCATGGCCACGAAGACCGTGGTGCGCGACGTCTCCCCGTTTGCCGTTGGCTTCTGGACTTATGCCACGGTCTCCGTTGCGATCGTGCCGTTCGCCCCGGGCAGCGGGCGTTTCCTCCCGCACGGCTCAGAATGGCGTTCCGTGCTGGCGCTCGGCGCGCTCCTCACTGCACTCTCCGGGGTGATCTACATCCGCGCGCTGCGCGACGTGACCGGGCAGGCAGCGGGCCTGCTCGCTACCTCGAGCCCGTGTCGGCTACGTTCCACGCCTGGGCGATCCTGGGACAGGAGCTCGGCTGGCAGGTCGCGCTCGGCGGGGCGGCGGTGCTCTCCGGCGGGCGCTGGTCGTCCTCTACGAGCCCGAAGAGGCGGGAGTCCCGGAGGCGGCCCCGGCCGGAGTTAGGATGCGCGCGTGACTGAGGGCGGGAACGGCTCCGTCCCCGACCGGAACCTCGCGCTCGAGCTCGTGCGCGTAACGGAGGCGGCCGCGCTCGGCTGCGCCCGCTGGATCGGCCGCGGAGACAAGGAGGCAGCCGACCAGGCGGCCGTCGACGCCATGCGGGCGATGCTGGACACGGTTGCGATGGACGGCGTCGTCGTGATCGGCGAGGGGGAGAAGGACAAGGCGCCGATGCTCTTCAACGGCGAGGAGGTCGGCAACGGTCAGCCGCCGGAGGTCGACGTGGCGGTCGACCCGCTCGAAGGCACGCGGTTGACCTCCGTCGGCCAGCCGAACGCGATCTCGGTGATCGCCGTCGCAGAGCGCGGGACGATGTTCTTTCCCGGCGCCGCGGTCTACATGGACAAGATCGCAGCCGGCCCCGAGATCGCGGACGCGATCGACATCGACGCCTCGCCGCAGGAGAACGTCGAGCGGTCGGCGGCCGCGAAGGGCGTGAAGCCGACGGACATCTCTGTCGTCGTGCTCGACCGCGACCGCAACCAGAAGCTCATCGACGGCCTCCGAGACGTAGGCGCGAAGGTGAACCTCATCACCGACGGCGACGTCGCCCCCGCGGTCGCGGCTGCGCGGCAGGGGTCAACGGTGGACCTGATGATGGGCATCGGCGGCACGCCGGAGGGCGTCATCGCGGCCGCCGCCGTGAAGTGCCTGGGCGGCGCCGTGCAGGGGCGCTTGTGGCCGCGCGACGACGAGGAGCGGCAGAAGCTCGTCGACGCCGGTTACGACCCGGATCGGGTGCTGACCACCGACGACCTCGTCGGAAGCGACAACATCTTCGTCGCGGCCACCGGAGTCACCGACGGCGCGCTCCTGAACGGCGTCCGCTTCTCGAAGGACGGCGCGGTCACCGACTCGATCGTCATGCGGTCTCGGTCAGGGACCGTGCGGCGCGTGGAGGCCTACCACCACCTGGAGAAATTGTCTCGCCTCTCGGGCCGCGAGTACCGCTAGCGCGCCTGGCCGGCGGCGGCTGTTAGCCGGGCGAAGCCCGGCTTCGCCGGCCGCCTGACGACGCTCGCGGCAGGATGCTGCGCTCGCGGGCCCTCGTCGTACCTCTTCGTACTGCCTCGGGCCCGCTCGCTTGCATCCTTTGCGAGCGCCGCCCCAGACGCGCTAGGAGCGTTACGCGACGCCAGCGAACTCCTTCTCGAGCTCCGGCGAGTAGTCGCCCGACCGCGCCAAGCCGTTCATCCGCGCCCGGTGCGCGTAAGCCTCCTGAGCCGCCTGCACGTTCGCCTCTTCGCCGCGCCACGCCTTGAGCGCAGGCGCCTGCAGCGCACGCCCGTAGGAGAACGACAGCTCCCACGGATGCGGGCCGCGAGCGTTCATCGCGTTCAGGTGCGCGGTCGCGTCCTCGTCCGTCTGCCCGCCCGAGAGGAAGACGATCCCTGGCACCGCCGGCGGGACATGCTTGTACAGAACTTCGAGGGTCGCCTCGACAACCTCGTCGATCCCGGCGCGGGACTCGGCTGAGTACCCCGAAAGCACCATGTTGGGCTTGAGCAGCGTGCCGCTGAAATCGACACGTTGGTCGTGCAGCTCTTGGTAGACGGCCAGCAGGACACGCCCCGTAGCTTTCGCGCTCTCCTCGATCGTGTGCGTGCCGTCCTGCAGGACCTCGGGTTCGACGATTGGCACCAGTCCGGCCTCCTGTGAGAGGGCGGCGTATCGCGCCAGCGCGTGCGCGTTCACCCAGACGCAGTACTCACTGGGAAGGTGCTCGCCGATCGAGTACGTCGCCCGCCACTTCGCAAAGCGCGCGCCTAGGTCGCGGTATTCAGCGAAGCGGTCACGCAGCCCGTCGAGCCCCTCGGTGACCGTCTCGCCCTCGGCGAGCGCAAGGGGCTTCGCGCCCTTGTCGACCTTGATGCCGGGGATGACGCCCTTGTCGTCGAGGAGCTTCGGGAACGGCGTCCCGTCTGCCGAGCCCTGGCGAATCGTCTCGTCGAAGAGGATGACGCCGCTGATCTGCTCCTCCATGCCGGGCGTCGTGAACAGCAGGTCGCGGTAGGCGCGGCGGTTCTCCTCCGTCGACTCGACCTGGATCGTGTCGAACCGCTTCTTGATTGTTCCGTCGCTCTCGTCCGCGGCCAGGATCCCCTTCCCGGGCGCGACGAGCGCGCGTGCAGTTACCTCGAGGGCCTTGTCTTCCATGCCCGTCTCCTTCCCTCGTACTGGCTAAGTATCTTCCATACCCAGGGGCGAAAGAGTAGGATCTTTGTCCTGAGGGGCGGCGCTGCGGCGGCCGTCCCTCCTTTTTGCTCGCAGGGTTAGGTGAGGAGCTCCGCGATATCCCCGATGACCGAGGCAACGGAGCCGGCCATCAGGGCAATCGCAAGCACGATCGCAGGAGTGATGACGGCGAGAATGACGCCGTACTCGGCCATCGTCTGACCGTCTTCCCTGCGCCAGAGGTGGAGGCGGTTCATACCTCACATCGTCGGTTCCAAGCGGCTTGGAGACCATCCCCCGCACGAGCGACGCTGCGCTAATCTAAGCTCGCGCGGACGTAGCTCAGTCGGTAGAGCATCAGCTTCCCAAGCTGAGGGTCGCGGGTTCGATCCCCGTCGTCCGCTCTCGGTTTGTGCAGAGAAGCGCCGGGGGACGGGGTGCGCACTCCGTCCCCCTCCCGTTTCTCCCCGCCCCGCCCCTTACCTGGGGCGTTCGCGGGCTTTGTCGGTAGCTGAATCGTACTGGCCGTGCGGCGTCAGGCCCTGCTTTGTTGGCTTCTAAGACAACGTCGGGAGCGTGAAATCGACGCTTTCCGAAGGACCCCTATCTAGGGAATTGAGTTCTTTGCCTGTCGCGGCAACACGAAACGCGCGAAAAATCACCCTTGACAAAGAAGCGCTTGCGAAAGCGCGGCGGCGGGTTACGGTGAGGGGATGCGACGGCCTCGGTTAGGGCGTCTCTCCCTCTCAGTCCGGCTGCTCGGCGGTGCAATCA
>DASQXE010000023.1:0-27069 GCA_035639875.1 Gaiellaceae bacterium
GCTCGTCGTCGGTGAGACGCGGACTCACGATGTCGCCTGAGCGCTGGCGCAGGGTGAGAGCCCGCTCCCGCGGCCCGTCGTCGAACGTGGCCGCCGCCTTCGAGCCGATGGCGGTGATGCAGCTCACGCGGCGCGGGTCCAGCAGGGAAAGATGGATGTGCGCGGCAATGCCGGTGGCGAATGCGAGCTGGCAGGAGACCACGTCGATGATTCCTGATTCCTCGTAGGAACCGCCGGCCGCCGAGACCTCGACCGGCTCGTCGCCCAAGAGATGGAGGACCACCGGGACATCGAGCGAGCCGAGCTTCCAGAGGGCGCTGGCGTGTTCGTCTTTGCGTGGACTCTCACGGTGGTCGGCATGAAGGTAGTAGAGGTCGCCGAGGCGTCCGAGCGAGAGAAGCTTCTTGAGCCGCCGGACGGCGGGATGGAAGAGGCGCGTATTGCCAACGACGAGGCAGCGATCGCGCTCCTCGGCCCGCTGCACGAGGTCGTCGGCTTGATCGGAGCGTAGGGCAAGCGGCTTCTCGACGAGGACGTGCTTGTCAGCCTCGAGCGCACGCCTCACGAGGTCGTAGTGTGTAACGGATGGCGTCGACACGACAATGCCGTCGACGTCCTCGTCGTTGAGGATCTCGTCGACGTCGGAGGTAATGCGCGTGGTTGAGTACCGCAGCCGCCAGCGCAGCTGCGCAGCCGGGTCGTGGTCGCAGAGCCACTGCAGGTCCACCTGTGGCATGGAATCGAGGATCGCCACAATCGAGGCCCCACGGTTCCCGAGACCGACCACAGCCACGCGGATGGGAGTCCTCACCGAGGCTCTTCGATCATCGCATCCCACTTCCAAGCGGATCCATGTGAGCCTGGGGGCATCCCAGTGGGCGATGCTAAGGCCAGTTTGGTCGGGCGCCAACGCGACGGATGGACAGCGTTGAGAAAAGCGGCCCTAGCCGAACGGACAGCCTGCACCGCGGACATCAGACCTCTGTGGCCTGGTTTTCTATGATCGGCCCTGGGTTTTCCCGAACCAGCGCGGCCTCCCGGTGAGCCGAGTCCTGTTTCTCGCCTACCACTTCCCGCCGATCGGCGGCGGCGGCGTGCAGCGCAACGCGAAGTTCGTCAAGTACCTGCCCGAGTTCGGCGTCGAAGCGCTCGTACTGACGGGACCGGGCCGCGCGCACGGCCGGTGGACCCCTGCCGATCAGACCCTGATGAGAGACATCCCGTCCGAGACGAAGGTTCACCGCGTGCCGGGCCCGGTTCCAGCGGTGAGGCGGGGCTGGCACAGGCGCCTGGAGCGCGTCTTCATGCTCGATGAGGCGTTCACGCGCTGGTGGAACGACGGCGCATTCGACCTTGGCACGAGAATCGGACGAAACACGGACGTCGTCTACGTTTCGCTCGCCCCCTACCGGACGGCCGAGGCGGCTGCTCGGCTCGCACACGAGCTGGGCAAACCATGGGTCGCCGATCTCCAGGATCCATGGGCGCTCGACGAAATCTGGCTGTACCCGACCGCGCTGCACCGGCGCCGGGATCTCCGTCGGATGCGGCGGTTGCTCGGGACAGCCGATGCGATCATCATGAACACGCCGGAGGCGGCCCGGCGCGTTCGCACCGCCTTCCCGGAACTCGCCGGTAAAAGAGTCGTGAGCATTCCAAACGGCTTCGATCCCGACGATTTCGCCGCACCCCCACCGGATCGCGAGGACGGCGCGTTCCGGATCGCGCATACCGGCTACCTCTACACAGATCTCGGACTCCGGCATCGTAAGACCGCCCGCATGCGGCGGCTCGCGGGCGGAATGTTCGCTCCGGTCGACATCCTGACTCGCTCGCACGTGTTCCTGCTCGAGGCGATTAGGCGGCTGATCGAGGCCGACCCGAGCTTGGCGTCGACCGTCGAAGTGCATCTGGCCGGCGAGTTCACGGAAGCGGACCGGCAGGTCAGCCGCCACTTCCCGTTCGTCAAGATGCACGGCTACCTCGAACACGAGAAGTCCATCGGTCTTCTGCGTTCCGCCGATCTCCTCTTCGTTCCGATGCAAGACCTGCCGGCGGGAATGCGGGCAAGCGTGATTCCCGGCAAGGTGTACGAGTACCTCGTCTCCGGGCGTCCGATTCTGGCCGCTGTCCCGGACGGGGACGCTCGGGATCTGCTCGACAGCGCCGGCACGGCGATCCTCTGCCGGCCCGCAGACACGGATGCGATGAGCGAGATTGTCGCCGAGCAGGTGCGGCGCTGGCGGGCGGGCGCGCCCATTCCTGAGCCACGGCCCGAGATCCTGGCGCGCTACGAGCGCCGATCCCTGACGGAGGACCTTGTCGAGGTGCTCGATGCGACCGTCCGCAAGCGGCGTGTCTCGGTCGCGTCACCCTCGCCGACGGAAAGACGCCGAGCCGCTGGCGAGCACCGCAAAGCTCGAGATCCAAAGGGATCCGAGCGTCCCGAAGTCTCCATCCTGCTCGTCAGCTGGAACACCCACGACTTTACGCTCGAGTGCCTTGATTCGCTTCCAAGCGGGATCGACGACGACCTCACCTACGAGCTAATCGTCGTCGACAACGGATCGCGAGACGGCACAGCCGAGGCGCTGGCCGAGCGCGAGGACATCGAGCTCGTCTCCAATCCGGACAACCGTGGCTACGCGGCGGCGGTAAACCAGGCCTATTCGCGGTCGAAGGGCGAACTCGTGCTCCTGCTGAACTCGGATGTGCGCTTCACTCCGGGGTCGGTAAGCACCCTCGTCCGTTTCTTGCGCGAGCACGAAGACGTCGCCGGTGTCGTGCCTCTCTACCTAAACCCCGACGGTACTCGGCAGGCTCACTACTACCGCCTGCCTACGTTCACGATGACGCTCGCCAACGCGAATGCGGTCATGCGCTCCTTGCCGCCCTTTTCCCAGCGCGTACGCGAGTACCGCATGCTCGACGACGACTTCTCTCAGCCCCGCCATGTGCCCCAACCCTCAGCAAGCTGCCTCCTGCTGCGGCGTTCCCTCCTTGCGCCCGACCACCTAATGGATGAGCGTTACCCGATCTACTTCAACGACGTCGCGCTCGCGCGGGAGCTCACCCTACGCGGCGGCTCCCTCTGGATGACCCCTGAGGCCGTGATCGTGCACGAACACGGCGCTTCAACGCGCCAGCTGGGGGGCGCCCTCAAGCGGCAGCACCTTGGCTCACTCGTCCGTTACATCGCCATGACCGAGCCCTTCCCGCGTCTGCTGCTTTTTCGCTCGCTGGCGCTTGCCCAGGGACTTGCCGTCCGGGTGCTCCGCCGATCCGACGCGCTCCCGCTCGGGGACCTTTGGAGCGCGCTCCGCGGCGATCCGGGCCCTTTGCCCCAGGCGCCTTCGAGCACCGAGGGCGAGCGTGAGCTCGTCGGCACGCGGGGTTGACGCAGGAGTGACGGATCGTGGAAGCCACCGCATAGCTTGAGGCGCGTCCTCTTCCTCGCGTATTACTTCCCGCCGCTGGGAGGCGCGGGCGTCCAGCGCACGGTCAAGTTCGCCCGCTACCTGCCCGAATTCGGGTACGAGCCGGTGGTCGTCACCGGGCCCGCGAGCACGTCACTCGCCTGGTCTCCGGCCGACGGGACGTTCCAGCGCGAGATCCCAGCCGAAATCGAGGTCCACAGAATCAACACACCGGAACCGCCCCGAAGCAGCGGCTGGCGCCGCCGCAGCGAGCGCTGGCTTCGCCGGCCCTCGTCTTTCACGCGCTGGTGGGTGGAGGGCGCGATCGCGTTGGGGCGCGACGTTGCGAAGAACACCGACATGGTCTACGCGTCGATGTCGCCGTTCGAGTCCGCGGAGGCGGCCGCCGCGATCGCGCGCGACCTTGGGCGCCCCTGGATTGCCGACCTGCGCGACCCGTGGGCGCTCGACGAGTGGCTCATCTATCCCACCGGCCTCCACCGTCGGCTCGAGCTCCGACGGATGCGGGCGGCGCTCAGATCGGCGAGCGCGATCGTGATGAACACCTCGGAGGCCGAGCGCGAGCTGCGTCGCCGCTTTCCAGAGCTGGGGACGAAGGTTTTCGTGATTCCAAACGGATACGACAGCGCTGACTTCGAAGGGATCTCGGCCCCTCGCGAGGACCGGTCTTTTCGCATCGTCTATACGGGCTATGTCCACACCCAGGCCGGACGGCGACATCAACGCATGCGCCTGGCCCGGCGACTCGTGGGAGGATCGGTGCGCGGACTGACCGTCCTCTCCCGCTCAGCCGTGTATCTGCTCGAGGCTGTCGACGAGCTCCTCGAGTCGCGACCGGAGCTCCGGTCGCGACTCGAGGTCCATCTCGGCGGCGTCGGTTCGGATGAGGATCACGAGACGGTCGCTTCGGAGGTTGTACGCGTCCACGGGTACCTACCCCACGAGGAGGCGGTCGAGCTGATCCGATCGGCCGATCTCCTCTTTCTTCCGATGCACGACCTTCCAGCAGGCGTGCGCTCTCTCGGCGTGCCCGGCAAGACCTACGAGTACTTGGCCTCGGGCCGCCCCATCCTCGCCGCGGTGCCAGACGGGGACGCGCGCGAACTTCTCGCCCGGGCCGGCACCGCGATGATCTGCCGTCCGACCGACATCCGATGCATGCGGAGCGTGATCGAAGCAGGAATTGAGCGGGTCTTGGCCGGACGGCGGGGCCCGGTTGTTCGCCCGGACGTCCTTCGCGGCTTCGAGCGACGCGAGCTCGCGGGGCGGCTCGCTGACCTATTCGAGAACGTCTCAGCCGCGACCGCAGCGACCGCTGATCGTCCGGGAGAGTCGCAAAAGTCGGCGCTTTCCCGCTGACGGCAGCGAGCCGGAGCGGTCGGGCCGCTGCCACGCACCGACGCTAGCCCGTGATCGGATCGGTGGTCGCGGATGCCGGTGCCGGCGCTGGCACGGCGTCGGGGCGAGTCGGCCGCCGTCGAAGAACTCGACGTAAGACCAGCGTCAGGTCGACCCAAGCGGCGCGGAAGAACGAGCGAAGTATGAGCACGTAAATCGAGCATGCCACCGCTGTGACGATGACGAGAACGAGCGGATCGGAAATCCCTACGTTTGCAAGGACTTGGGTCAGCGGAAAGGCGACCGCCGCGAGGCCGGCGCTGCCGGCGAACGCCGGAACGATGTCCTTCAAGATCTGAGGCACCTGCACCCCGGCCACCCTGTGCTCGAGCACGTAGTACTGGACGCCGAGCGCGACGAACTGATAGCTGACCACACCCACGCAGACAGCTCGGATGCCGTAGGGCGCGAGAGCGTAGACCGTTCCTCCGAAGGCCGAGAGCGCACACGCGTTGAACGCGAGGAGCGCCCGTGGCCTACCGGCGGCCATGAGCAGGGGACCGGTCCCGGTCGCGAGCGCCACGGTCATCCCCCCCAAGGCAAGGATCTGCGTGGGGACGACCGTCGATTCCCACCGCGAGCCGTACAGCCAGGGAACGAGAACAGGGGCTATCGCACTGAGGAGAGCGAGTAGGGGGAGAACCGCTGTCGCCTGCAGCCGCACGATCCGCGTCCGCATCGCGCGCATGTCGTCGAGGTTCTCGCTGCGCGAGTACACAGGGAAAGAGACCCCCCGGATCACCGTCGTCATCTTGCCCTGATACTCCACACCGAGCTGGAACGCGCGCCAGTAGAAACCCACCTGAGCCGGGTTCAGCCGCGCGCCCAGGATCGCGTAGTCGACGTTGCGAAAGGCGGCGTAGACGATCGACGCGAGGCCGGCGGGAATGCCGAACGCTGCGATTTCCGTGGTCGCGCCTCGCCGCCAGCGTGGCACGACCATGCCGGTCGCGCGCAGATAGAGAAGCGTCGACACCGCCTGTCTGATCAACAGCCCGGCGATGAGCGCCTCCGCGTCCAGGCCGGCGAAGGCGGCCAGGAGGACCGACGCGAGGGCGCCGCTCACGAGGCTCGCGATCGAGATCTTGCTCATGGTGGGAAAGTCGAGGCGCCTCGAGACCACCGCATACGAGACCGTGCCGAGCCCTGAGAGGATGAAGACCGGTGCCGCGATCTGGACGAGAAAGCTCACCCTGTGCCCGAAGAGGGGGCTGACGACGAGAGGCGCGACCAGAATGGCGACGGTCGTCAAAAGAGCGCCGGCGGCGATGCTCAGGGCTGTGGCGGCCTCGAGATGGCGCCTGTCGATTCTTCGAAACTGCACGACGGGCGTGGCAACGCCTTGCCCGATGATCGCTCCCCCGAGCGCGAAGGCGATGCCCGCCACAGCTACCCGCCCGAACTCGGCCGGAGGCACGAGACGCGCGAGCGGGACACTCGAGAGGATGGTGAGGACTTCTGTCGCAAGCTGAGCGAGCGCCGTCCAACGAATCCCCCTGAACGCCGCCTCCTTCAGATCTTTCCGAGCCGCGGTCAGCCGCTCCTGAGTTTCATCGGGATTTTGCGCTTTCAGACCATGTGTCATGACTCGATCTTCGGCGGCGCGCCGATCGACGTTGCCGAGCTGACGGGCCCGTCGGTTCCGGCGTCGATCGATCTCCGACTGCTCCACCAGCCCCAGAGCTGTGCGGATCCCGATAGATACGGCAGAACCAGGTACATGATCGGCAGTGCTCGCAAGTCGTCCATCAACCCCACCCTCAGGCCGTATTCCGCAAGCCTCCTGCGGTCGAGCCGAAGCGAGCGCCCCGCGCGTCGTCTGAAACGCCCCGCCGGGACTATCGGACACCACCAGCGGAGCCGCATCGCGTGAGGGCGGGTCCCGGCCCTGAGCCTACGAACCGAGCGCCAGCGGTTCTGGAACCAGATTTTTCGGAGGAAGGGACGAGCGTGGTCGCGTGTGGGATGCCAGACGACCGCGTGCGACGCGACGACGAGCCTCGCTCCATGAGCGACGCAGCGTGTGACGAAGTCGCCGTCTCCTCCAGACGGGAGGGACTCGTCGAAGCCGCCCTCGCGCTCGAAGACGTCTCGCCGTACGAGAAGGTTCGCGGTCAAGGCTTTCCCCAGTCCCACGGCATGCGCCTGATCGAACAGAATGTCGATGCTGAGGAGCGTCCAGACCGTCGGATGCTCGGGCACCGTGTAGCGGACCGCGCCACCGGCGATGTCTGCCTGTGCCAGCGCCGCCAGCCCGTTCTCGAGCCAGCGCGGATGAGGAGTGCAATCGTCATCGCAAAACGCGAGCAAGGGACTGCGCGCGAGGGCGGCGGCGCGGTTCCTCGCCGCGTACGAGTTCAGTCGCGGCCCAGGTGTCACGCGTAGCCAGCCGTCGCTCGTTGCGAGCCCTTCGGTGCCGCCGTCAGTCGAGCCGTCGTCTCCGATGATCACCTCGAAGCGCTCGCGACCGAGCGTCTGCGCCCGGAGCGCCTCGACCAAGAGGGGGAGGCGGCGGCCGCCGTTGTGAACCGGGACGACGACGCTGATAGCGGGGGCATCGAGCCGAGGCTCCGGCATTGGGCCTGACAATAGCCCGTGACGGCGAGATCAGACCTCGCAGGGACATCTCCCTAGCCGATCGGTTAGCGTCGATGTTTCACGGGCTGATCGGATGTCGGGTACCCGTTCGCAGGATCAGCCTCTACCATCGATCCGGTGCCGGGCACGGTCCAGGACCTCAATTTGTCTCCGCGCCAGGCGGAGATGCTCGAGCTCGTTGCGCTCGGGCTGACGAACGCTCAGATCGCGACGCGGCTGGGCGTCTCCGTTCACGGGGTGAAGTTTCATCTCGCCTCGGTCTTCCGCAAGCTCGGCGTCGTGAACAGAACCGAAGCGGTCGTCATTTACCTCAGGTCGGGTGGGGCGCTCGCGGAGGAGGCCGAGGGGGCGTGATCGCGTAGCCGTGGATCTCAGGCTCTATTTCCGGGTTCTCTGGCGATTCCGACTTCTCGTCGGTCTAGGGCTCCTCTTGGCGCTCGCGCTCGGCTTTCTCTCCTACTTCCGGCTGACCTTCGACGGCGGAGCGCCGACGGTCACATATCGCGAGACCGAGGTGTGGCAGAGCGGGGCTTCCCTCCTCGTCACGGAGAGCGGATTCCCCGAGGGCTACCGCTCGCCCCAGACCGAGTTCACTCCCGTTAGCCCCAAGAAGGCCAAGCCGGCGCCGACGGCCACTACCCCGGAGGTCCCACGCTTCGGGGACCCGTCGCGCTTCAATGCCCTGGCCGCCCTCTACGCCAACTTTGTCTCCACCGACCCCGTCCGCCGCATCATGAAGCGGGGGGGGCCGATAAACGGGTCCGCGAGCGCAGTTGTCAGAGCCGGACGTGCGGAAGGCCTCCTTCCGATCATCGACGTGACGGGCGTCTCCACGACGCCGCAGGCCGCGCTGAGCGTGGCCACCCGGGCCGTCAAGGCCCTTCGGGAATACATCGAGCTCGAGCAGGCGCGAAACAACATTCCGGCTCGTCAACGAGTGATCATCGAGCAGATCACAAATCCCACGGCCCCCGAGCTCGCGCAGGGGAGGAAGCTGACGCGGCCCGTGTTCGTTTTCGTCGCCGTGCTGATCGCCGTGATGGGCCTCGCCTTCATCCTCGAGAATCTCCGCCCGCGAGCAAGGGTGGTCACGACGACAGAGGGCGAGGACTTCGTGAGGCGCATCGAGTCGAGATCTCGCCGCTCCGCGTAGCCGATGAATCTAATCGCCGGCGAAGCGCAGCGCGGGCCGATCGTCTCGTGGCGCGCCCTATTGGCGTTCTTGATCCTCGTCATCCTCTTCATCCCGATACGCCGCTACGCGCTCCCGGGCAATCTTCCGTTCCAACTCGAGCCCTATCGCCTGCTCATAGCCTTCATCGCCGCCGCATGGCTGGCGTCGCTTCTCGCCGACCCTCGCGTCCGCCTGCGGCCGAGCGGCTTCGAAGGGCCTCTTCTCCTCTTCACGGCCGTTGTGCTCCTATCGATCGTCTTCAACAACGATCGCATGGACAAGCTCGGGGTCAACGCCGAGGTCGCCAAGCGCGTCATGTTCTTCCTCAGCTTCCTGATCGCTTTCTACCTGGTTGTCAGCGTCGTTCGGTCGGCCGACGATGCCAGGTTCCTCGTCAAGGTGCTCGTCGGGGGCGGAGCGGTGCTCGCCGGTTTCGCTCTCTATGAGTCGCGGACGGGGTATAACGCCTTCGACCACCTCCGGAAAGTCCTCCCGTTTCTCCACGGGCTCTCGTCGCAAGAGGGCGGCATCGGCCCTGGCATCCGTAACTCGAGATTTCGCGCGACCGCGTCGGCTCAACATCCCATCGCGCTGAGCGCGGCGCTCGTCATGCTGGTCCCGCTCGCGCTCTATCTTGCCCGTCGGTCCCGGATCTGGTGGTTGGCCGCTGGGCTGATCGCGGCGGGGGCGATCGCGACCGTCTCTCGCACAGGCGTCGTCATGCTGCTCGCTGTGGCCATTACCTTTTTCGTTCTTCGGCCGCGAGAGGCGAAGAGGTGGTGGCCGGCGATCATCCCGGTTCTCGTGCTCGTGCACTTCGCGATTCCCGGCACGCTTGGAACGCTGAAGCAGTCGTTCTTTCCGCGCGGCGGGTTAATTCACGAGCAGCGCGGTAGCGCCAACCAAGGACGTATCGCGGATCTCAAGCCTTCGCTCACCGAGTGGGCCCGGCGGCCCGTAGTGGGCGAAGGATTCGGAACACGAATCCCCACGGGCCCGATGAAGAACGCACGCATCCTCGACAACCAGTGGCTGAAGACGCTGCTCGAGACCGGGCTCGCCGGCGCCGTTGCGCTCGCCTGGCTCTACCTACGCTTCATAAGGCGTGTGGGTCGAGAGGGGAAACACGACCAGTCCGACCGCGGATGGCTCCTCTGCTCGCTCGCGGCTTCGATCGCATCGTTCGCGGTGGGGTTGTACTTCTACGACGCCTACTCCTTCGTGCAGGTGACATTCCTTTCGTTCATCCTGCTCGGCCTGGGAGCGGCGATCCTCCCGCCTCGGGCGCAGCGGGAACGGGTCCTTAGGCGCGCTCTTCGGATGAGGCCTGCCGGCCGATAGCTTCCCGGATCCGCTGAGGGAGCCTACGCAGGCTCTGCTCGTGGCGCAGGTGGGCGACGGCGGACTCGTCATCGAGCCTCCGCCTCCGCCTTAAGGCCGCCGCGATGTACCCGCCGATCATCGCCACCGCGGCGGGATTGCGCCGGCTCCTGAACAGACTCCGGAGCACGACGTAAGACGGCCGGTACCACATGTAATGGGCCATCTCGCCCTGCGCCAGCCAGACCCGGAACGCGTTTTCCCGCCGGCCGAGCGCGCGGTGGTGGTGAAAGCGAAGATCGGGGAGGCTTGCCGTCCCCCAGCCCCGAGCACGGGCCTTCAGCTCGTCGATTCCGTCCCAGCCAATGCGCTCCTCCAGCGGAAGAACGTCTTGCAGGCACGCCCACCGGTACGCTCTGGTCGCCCCCCGGACGTGCGATCTCGTGACCCGCTGAGGACTCCAGCGACCGTGGCTCCACTCATAGCACGTCCCTCCGGCGATCCCGAGCGTCGGCTCGATCGCGAAGGCGTCGAGTAGCCGCTCGAAGAAATCGGGCTCCATCGAGACGTCCGCGTCGATCTTGACGACGAGATCAGGTTCGCTCCCGACGGCCTCGAGACCGGCATGAAAGGCGCGGACGATCGGCGCCCCGCGAGTGATCTCCGCCTCCCCGAGGACGCGCAAGACGCGAACCCACCGATGCTCTCGCTCGAGGTCCTGGGCAATCGCGAGCGTCGAGTCGGTCGACCCGTTGTCGACGATGATCCACCTGCTCGGCAGGGCCGTCTGCTCGGCGAGGCAGCAAGCCAGGCGGCCGAGATTCTCGGCCTCGTTGCGCGCAGGAGTGACGACGGCGTAGGAGAGCTGGAGCATCAGCCTGCGGTGGGCCTTCCTCCGACCGTGCGACGAGCAACCGTTCCCCGGGCCGGGCCGAGGACCACGGGTAGGGATCGGGCGTGGCCTGCGCGCACGGAGCCGGTCCTGGCGATGAGAGTGTGAGTTAGAGCCTCGAGTCCCACTCCGAGCCGCTCAAGCACAATGAGCGGCCGGGTGAGATGCTTCTCGGCATACCGCAGCCGGCTCGCCGCAAGCACCGGCAGAAGAGCGGCCCGAGGGGCCGACCCCCCTCCCTCGTGAACGCAGACGGCCCGAGGCTCGTAGCGCACCTCGTAACCCGTGTCCCGCAGGCGCCGACAGAGATCCTTGTCCTCCCCGTAGAGAAAGAAATCCTCGTCCAGGCCCTCGAGCCGCTCGAGAAGCGAGCGTCGCACGAGGATGCATGCACCAGAGATCCAGTCCGGCGACCCTGCGCGATCGTAGGCGTTCTCATCACGAATCACCTCGTCGACCCAGGGGACGCGCGGAAACAGGCGATGCAGGAAGAGCGCCCGCGCGTAAGTCGAGCAGACACGAGGGAAGCGGCGTTGCGAGAACTCAAGGAGACCGTCACGGTTGACGATCCGCGGGCCCACGGCCCCGGCTTTCGCGTCCCGGTCCAAGAGGCCCACGAGCGTGCGGACCGACGCTTGATCGATCACGGCGTCGGGGTTGAGAAAGAGGACGAACGGGGCGCGGCCTGAGCGCCATCCCGCATTGCAACCGTGAGCGAACCCCCGGTTCTCCGGAAAAGGGATCCGGACGACGTCGAGGTCGCCGATCGAATCGAGGCTTCCGTCCGACGAAGCGTTGTCTACAACGACTACATTAATGCCGGTGGCCTGCGAGAGCGGATCGACGCAGGCCCGAAGATGGCGACGGCTGTTGAACGAGACGACGACGACGTCGACCTGACCCACAGGCCGAGCCTAACACCCAGGATGCCCATTCCTCCCCCATTCTGGCGATCAAGGTTCCACGGCCGCTGCCGATGCCCGCACCGTGCGGGGAGCCCATCGTCCGCGCCACCGCGGTGGCGCTCTCATCCTCCTGCTCGTTCTGCTCGCCGCCGCGTTCTTGCAGGGTGCCCCCGACGCCGGCGCGACCATCTACCCGCAGAGGAGCATCGCCGGAGCGAAGATCGGCATGACGGCGAAGCAGGTTGTCCGGAATCTAGGGCGGCCCTTCTTCGTGACCCGAAGCTCCCCGTTTTGGACGTACTACTACCTCCGGGTTCGCGTGCGAGGCCGGCGCGGCAGCGGTGTCATCGAACTCCGGGCCTTGAGCAATCGTGAGAGGACACTGACCGGCGTAGGACTCGGCTCGACCGAGCAACAGCTGGTCAGAGGCGTGGCAGGCATCTCGTGCGTGTCCGACTCCAGTGTCGCCCGTCGCTGCCGCGTCGGCACCGGGCAGGTCGGGACGCGGACGACAGACTTCCTGCTGTTCTCCGATCGCGTCGTATCGCTCACCATCCAGCGCGTTCCCGACACGGAGCCGCCAAGCTCGCCGACCGGCCTCGTCGTTACGGGGACGACGCAGACCAGCATTTCGCTCGCGTGGAACGCGGCCGGCGACAATTCGGGAACCGTGGCCTATGGCCTCTACCGCGATGGGTTGCGCGTCGCGACGACCGTGGCGACGGCCGGCACGATCGGCGACCTCGGATGCGGGAAGACGTACGCGCTCTCCGTCGATGCCACGGACCCGGCGGGCAACCGCTCGACGCAAACGACGGTGAGGGCCACCACGAGTTCCTGCCCGCCGGCAGAGGGGCCGCCTGACGCTGCCGACTTGTACATGTCTCCGAGTGGCTCTGATGCCAACCCGTGCACGCAGGCGGCACCGTGTCTGACCTTTGCCCGCGCGTACAGGGTCGCTCGCCTCGGCGATGTCGTCGAGGTCGCCGGCGGTAGCTATCCCGGCGAAACTCTCACCGGCGACCTGGCCAAGGCGCGGGACGAGCCGCTCGCGGATCCGGTTGTGTTCCGTCCGGCGACCGGAGCATCCGTCGAGATCACGGGAACGCTCGAGATCCGCGTTCCGCACATCGAGCTGCGGGACATGACAATTTTCCGTTACAAGGCCCGGCGCAAGACGTTTGACCCCAGCTATGCGTCGGCAGGCGATCTCACCTTCCGCAACATCCGGGCTAAGACGGCCGCTCTTAGCGTTGCTCGCAATGTCTGGATCATCGGCGGCGAGCTCGGCCCGAACGCCAACCCCGGCGGCATCTGGCCGGACGACGGCCTGTTCACGGGAGGGACCTCCAATGTGGTCGTCGACGGGCTCTACGTCCACGACATCACGAAACCGGACGAGAAGGCCCACTCGGACTGCATCCAGATGGCGGGCGGAACGCGCTGGGTGATTCGCAACAGCCGGTTCCAGAACTGCTTCAACGCGCCGCTCATGATCAAGGCCGACCTCGGCCCAATCAACAACATCCTGATCGAGAACAACTTCGTCGGCGCGACCAACGGCTACTTTGGCATCAACCTCAACGGCAACGGTGGCGAGTGCGTCAACATCGACATCCGCTACAACTCGTTCGCCGACAAGGGAATCCGCGACGACTGCCGCGGTCTCGTGATCAGCTCGAACATCGAGCCCGCGATGCCTTCATCCTGGTTCTGCCGAGGAGCACTCGAGGCCGGCGTTATCCGTGAATACAACGTCTACGGCAGCGGGATCCCGTGCGGACCCAACGACGTCGTCGCCCCCATGGGGTACGTCGATCCATCGAGCCTGAACCTCCACCTCGTTGCCGGAGCCGCAGCCGTTGGCCGCGGCAACCCGACGAGCTTCCCAAAGACCGACATCGACGGTCGATCGCGCCCGAGTGGCGCCGGCGCGCCCGACGCGGGTGCGAGCGAGTCGCCCTGAACCAGCTCGGGCAGGCGCGGTTAGAGCGCGGCTGCCCGTTCGTAAGCAGCGAGCAGAGCCCGCTCGGAGTGCTCCCAGGACAGCGTCCTCTCGATGCGCTCACGCCCGACCTGCCCGCGTCTCGCCCGCTCGTCGGGAGAGTCGAGGAGCGCCTGCATGCATTCGGCGAAGCGCCTGACGTCGTTCGGAGGTGCATAGAGGGCGGCTTCCCCCGCCGTTCGCCGGGACTCGATGAGATCGAACGACGCGATCGGACGAGCCATGGCCATGTACTCGGCGACCTTGATCATCGTGGAAACGTCGTTCAGTGGATTGCTCGGTTCGGGCGCGAGACAAACGTCGGCGGTCGACAGGATCCTGAGGATCTCGTCGTCGCCGCGCCAGCCGGTGAACTCGACGACGTCCTCGAGCCCGAGCTCCCGGGCGAGCTCCCTCATGGCCGGCAAGACGTCTCCGTCTCCGACGAAGACGGCGTGCCAGTCGAGCCGGCGCCCTCTGAGCACCGCGAGCGCTCTGAGCGCGTAGTCGATGCCGTCCTGCGGTCCCATCACCCCCACGTACGCGAGCAGATGCGGGCGGCCGCGCTTGAGGGCCACTTCGGGCGCGACCGGCTGGAAGCGCCTCAGATCGGGCGCATTGCGAACGACGAAGACGTCCTCGGCATGCTTGCGCCCCCTGGACAGCGCGACCTCGCGATAGGACTCGTTCGGCGAGATGACGACGTCGGCGAGCCGGAAGCTCAGACGCTCGAGCCCGCGCGCGACCCGATAGAGAAGGTCCTTCCCGCGGGCGAACCGCGCGAGATAGAGCTCCGGAACGAGATCGTGGTGATCGAACACGAAGCGCGCGCCTGCTCTTCGCAGGGGCAAGGCGGCGAGCAGGAGGACATCGGGAGGATTGCACGCGTGCACAAAGTCGAACGATCGGCGCCGCGCAAGCCTCCGCATGAGCCGCCTAATCTGCCACAGGGCCCAGGCGTATTCTCGGAAGTAACTGAGCGCGGTTCCCGTCGCAGGAAGCGGGCGAAACCGGTGGATGTCGATCCCTTCGACACGCGCGAACGGCTCGGGGTCCCGGCTGTCGCCGCGCGGACAGACCACGACGACATCGAATCCGGCCCGACTGAGCGCGAGGGACTCCTGCCATACGCGGCGGTCGCGCGGCACGGACAGATTCTCGACCAGGATGAGCACGCGTCTGCTCCTCCCCTCCTCCTGTCCGAGCCGCACGGGCCCGATCCTAGCCAGGCCTCTCTTTGAACGATTCGGGTGCCCAAACTAAGCTCCCGTCCGTGGGAAACCAGCGAGTCCTCGAGCGCGCGGTATGTGTCCCGTTTCTCGATCTCGATCCCGTCCACGAGGCTCTTTCCGAGGAGATCCTCGGCGACATCCGTGCCCTGATGGCTTCGGGCGCCTTCACCAACGGTACCCAGGTGGCCGAGTTCGAAGGCGAGTTCGCCCGATATTGCGGCACACTCTTCTGCGTCGGCGTCGCGAGTGGGCTCGACGCGCTCCGGCTCGCGCTCGTCGCCGCAGGAATCCAGCCCGGAGACGAGGTCGTCGTCCCGGCGCTAACTTTCGCCGCCACCTTCGAGGCAGTTAGCCAGGCAGGCGGACGCCCGGTAGTCGTCGACGTCGGCGAGGGCGACTACTGCATGGAGAGCGAGGAGATCCAGGCCTCGATCAGCCCGCGCACGCGTTTCCTGATGCCTGTGCACCTGTACGGCCAGATGGCCGATATCGCCGCACTCACCGAGGTCGCCGTCCGCCACGACCTCCTCATCGTCGAGGATGCCTGTCAGGCGCACGGGGCCGTTCGCGACGGCCGGCGCGCGGGCACGGCCGGGCTCGCGGGGGCATTCAGCTTTTATCCCGCGAAAAACCTGGGCGCGATGGGAGATGCCGGCGCGGTCGTCACCAGCGACCCCGAGCTCGTCGAACGCGTGCGTGCCCTGCGCGAGCACGGCCAACTTGCCAAGTACGGCCATGAACTCGTGGGCTACACGTCGCGGCTCGACACGATCCAGGCTCTCGTCCTGCTGCGCAAGCTTCCCTTCCTCGACCGCTGGAACAACGAGCGCAGGCAGGCTGCTCGTTTCTACTCGGAGTCGCTCGCCGGCATCGGCGACCTGCGGCTGCCGCCCGTCGCCGAGGGCAGCGATCCTGTCTGGCACCTGTACGTCGTTCGGACGAGCCGTCGGGCCGGCCTCGAGCGCTTCCTCTCGGATCGCGGGATCGGCAGCGGACGACACTACCCTCAGCCCCCGCACCTCTCGGCCGCATACGAGGGCCTGGGCTTGCGCTCCGGGGCCTTCCCCCTCAGTGAAGCGCTGGCCGGCGAAGTGCTGTCTCTGCCGATCTTCCCGGGCATCTCCGAGCGACAGCTCGAGACCGTCGCTGCCGCGATCGTTGCCTTCTTCCAGCGTGGCTGACGGCCCTGTCAACGAAGCGCCTTATCGGCTGATCGACGACGTCGTGTTCGGGGAGAACGTCGTTGTCTACTCCTTCACCAACCTCTACGGGTGCCGGATCGGTGACAACACGCGCATCGGGCCGTTCGTCGAAGTTCAGCGCGGCGCCGTCATCGGCGCCAACTGCAAGGTCCAGAGCCACGCCTTCATCTGCGACGGCGTCGAGATCGACGACGAGGTCTTCGTGAGCCACGGGGTGATCTTCATCAACGACAAGTTTCCGCGGGCGACGACGGCGGAGAGCGCGCTCCAACGGGAGGCTGACTGGGAGCTGCTGCGGACGAGCGTCGAACGGCGAGCAACCCTCGGATCGGGAGCGATCATCCTGGGCGGCATCCGAATCGGGGAAGACGCTCTCGTCGGCGCGGGCGCCGTCGTTACGCGCGACGTTCCCGCGGGCGCGGTTGTGGCCGGCAACCCTGCCCGATCAAGACCTGGATAGACGTCGTCTGAGCATTCGGCACCGGGTCGAGCATCTGTCCGGCTTCCGGCCGGGACTGCCTCGAATAGAATTCGGCGCGCCGTGCCCTAGCGGCGCACATCGATGCGACGGTTGGCGCCTCAGGTAGACCCCACTCATTATCTTCGCGGGTACGACAGCCCCGGTCGATTCGCGAGCTACTGGTACCAGGTCGAGGAGGCGGTCCGGCTGGGAGGTCGTGTCGTCGAGATAGGTATCGGCAACGGCACAGTGACCGCCGCCCTACGGGCGCGAGGGCTCGAGGTCACAACGGTCGATCTCGATCCGGAGCTCGGGCCGGACGTCGTGGGCGACATCCGGCAGCTGCCGTTCCCGGCCGGTTCGTTCGACACGGTCCTCGCGGCCGAAGTGCTTGAGCATCTTCCCTGGGCGGAGGTCGGCGGCGCAATTACGGAGATTGCGCGCGTCGCGATTCGGGGCGCAGTCGTCAGTGTGCCCGACAGAGAGGTCGCTCTCTCGATCATGGGCCGAATTCCGAATGCGCTGCAGATCACTCGCCTCGGTCTGCAGCGCCGGGTGCCCGTGCGGCTTGCTCTGTGGGCGCTGCTGGCTCCGGTCAGCTGGCGCCGGGGCGGTCACGTGCGGGCAATCGCCTCGATCGACCCCCTGCACCCGTCACCGCGCTGTGACCAGCATTACTGGGAGCTCGGCCTCGGCGGGGTGCGTCGGGACAACATCATTGCCATGATGGAGAAGGGCGGGCTCAGAGTGGCACGCGATTACCGTGTCCTCGAGAACCCCTATCACCACCTCTTCATCGGGACCGTGGCATAGCTGTCCAGCCGTTATCCCCCTGGAACCCTTCTCAGGGATGACTATGGAAGCTCGTCGGCGCCCGAATCACAGGGCGAGCGCTGGGGGCGGCTGTCGCCGTCGATATCCCTGCGGAGGCCACAGTCGGACGGGTCGGTGATGAGGTCGATGGCAGGCGAATTCACTTGAAGGTGGAGATTCATCGTGCTCGACCCGTCTGGGCCTCCCGTGTCGTTTGGGTCTACAAACTTGGGATCAGCGACGACGCTGCCCGTCCCGCACGGAGTCCCCATCGACGCATCGTCATAAGAGATCTGAATTCCGACACTCGTGTAGCCCTTGCACACGAAATCAGTCATGTTGTTGATGATGTTCCCCGTCACCACGAAGTTCGAGACGGTCGTGCATTCGCTGGCGTCAATGACGTATTTGCTGTTGTAGAAGGAGTTGTTCCGAACGAGGATGTTGCGGCAGGGGCGAGTGACGGCCTGCAATCGCAGCGCTTCAGACGAACTCCCGGCTCGGCAGATTGGAATGGCGGGCGGGTACGAGCACTCGGTGCCGATGGGCGCATCGAAGAAGTTGTTCTCGATAGTGACGTCAGCGAGATCCGGCTGCGAGCCCTGGGGCTTGAAGAAGACGTCGAAATCCTTGCAGCGCTCGAAGCGAGAGTTTCGGATTGTGAGCACGTTGAGCGAGAAGACCGCGTAGCATTCATGATGATTGGCTTCGTTCGACACGCCCTCGTCGTGCCAGTAGACGCCATCGAAGAGGACATTTTGGGCCGGCCCATGCGGAGCCCCTGTGTAGTCGCAGGTGTTCTGCTGCGAGAGCGTGTCCAGGTCGCCGCCGATCTCCCCGCCTATGTAGGAGATGTCCTTGCCGCAGGAGATGACGACGCGATAGCTCTCGACGCCGTGGAAGACGACGTCCTCAGCGCCGAAGCTCGTGTGGATGTAGTTCAGGCGCATGTCCTGGAACTCGACATGCCGGGGGCCGTAGACGTAGTCCGTGCGGGAAACTCGTCGGCCGATGTCGAGCTTGCCCGAGACCACGACCACAGCCCCCGGCGCCGGCCGGAAGACGACGCGCCTCGTACTGCGATCTTTTGAAGGGTCGTGTGAGATGAGCTGGGTGGGATAGCTGCCAGCGGCGATCTCGACGACGTCGCCGGGCCGGGCGAGCTTGTAGGCCCGTTCAAATGTAAGGCAAGGCTTGCTCGAATCACCGCGGACGCAAGCGGAATCATTACCCGTCGTGGAGACTAAGACCTGAGCCTTTGCCGGTGCCGCTTGAGAACGTGGGCTTGGGGCTGAAGCTTTGTTTCGCAGCCCGAAGACGACTGCGGCAACGATTGCCATTGCTACTACTGCCCCCAGAACGAGGATGGAGCCGCGCCCAAACGCGAAGACAATGGGGGGCCCCCGACGCCCCCGGGCAGGAAGCCTAAGGAGCGCTTCCAGGCTTACCACCCGACCGCCGACAGCTCGGTTGAGGCGCTCGCCGCCTCGAGTGGAGAGAAACCTAGTTCGGCGCTCGGATACGTGGGCTCGCGTCCAGAATCCGTGGTGTTGTCCTAGTCCCGTCGTAGTGCGGTGCTAGGAGCAATGCACGGACCGTACAGACCGGGTCGCCAACCTCGTCCGGCGGGAACGGCAAGCGTGCACCGGACGCCGCTCGGGCCGCCCAGCTCTCGCCGTGGCCGATACACATACGACACGGCTGATCGTCGGGACGCGGCGCCACATCTCGACGAGAATGTCGTCAACTCGCATTGAATCGCCGGCTTCTCTCCCGTTCTGTGATCGTCTCCGTCAGTCTCGCCCGGAATGACGCGGACATCATCGAGGCGTTCGTGCGTCACCACGCGCGCTGGATCGATCGGATGCTGATTCTGTGCCATTTCTCCCAGGATAGAACCCCCCAGATCCTCCGGGCTCTCTCAGCCGAGGGCTTCCCCCTCGACATCAGCGAAGACAACGGGATCGGCCGTCTTCAGTCCCATCGCGCGACCGAGCTGATGCGGGCCGCGGTCGCACGGTATGAACCTGACTGGATTCTTCCTCTCGACGTCGACGAGTTCCTCGTATCCCTCTCCGACAACGATCCTCGGACCGTTCTCGACAGCCTCCCACCCGACAGAGTCGTACTCATTCCATGGCGCTCGTACGTTCCGACCCCTAGCGATGACCCGGACGAGCCCAACGCGCTTCACCGTATCCAGCACAGGCGCGAGTCGGAGCTTAATCCGTGGTCCAAGGCGGGCATTCCGGTTCGTCTGGCCCGAGCCCGCCACGCGGTCATCGCCGCGGGGAACCATGGGCTCGTAAACGGGAAGACGGATCAGCCGTTTCCGACAGCGGAGACCGATCGCCTCGCCCTCGCGCACTTTCCGGTCCGCTCCGAGCGCCAGCTTCGTGTCAAGGTCTTGGGGAACTGGCTCAGCTATCTGACCGAGCCGCACCGGAAAAGAATGGGTTTTCACCTGCGGATGCTGTTCGACGAATGCCGCCAGGAGAAGCCGATCAGTTCCGCCCGCCTTCGGGAGATCGCGCTCACCTATGCATGCAAATACCCGCCGAAGGAGCCTGAGGCCAACCTGCTGATCGTCGACCCGGTCGATGCGCCGTTCGGCCTGCGATACGCCCCCGGCTCCGTTCCCCCTCTCGAGGTAGTCGCGCAGATCGCGGAGCGTCTTGCCGAGACGATCGCGGGCCAGGGTTCGGCCACCGGTCGGCTTCGATCACGGCTTCGGCTCATGCGGAACGCTCTCGCGCGCCACCGCACGCGACTGAAGGAAGCGCTCTTCCCGGCAGAGCGAGAATCGGCAGAGCCTCAGCGAAGGTCGTAGAGGTAGACCGCCGATCCGGTCCGCTTGAACTCGGCGAGGCGCTTCCCTATGTGATCGAGGTAGACGAGAAAGAAAGGCCCTTCCGCAATACCGCCTCGGGTGATCGTATGGGAAAAGAGGAACCAGACCCGCTTCTCATGTGGGATCTGATCGAGATCGGCCAGATAGGGATCGACCGCGTCGATGCCCCGCAGGCCGATGATCAGCTCGGGCGGGTTCGAGAGCATGGCGTTGTCGCGGTCGTTTGGGGTCAACCGCCTCGGGCGGAGCTGCCACGGCGGCCTGTCCTTGCCGGAGAAGACGCCGCAGTCGGAGCACTCGAGGTAGTACCGGAATGCGAACTGCGACGGCCAATGAACGTAGAGCACGTCGCCGGCCTGCCAGTGTTCGTCCAAGTAGGAGAGCACCGGCTTGATCTCCTCCTGCCCCGGCGGTCGGACGAGGTTCGCAGCGGCCTCGGCCGAAATCGGCCCTAGGAGTAGGAGGATCAGTGCCACGCCGAAAAGCCGAAAACGGCCCTCCGCTCCCCGACGAATCTCCTCGGCTCCTTGGGCGAGCACCAGAAGAGCCAGTGGCAAGAGAAAGAGGACAAATCGTCCCGTGAAGGGGTACTTCCCGATCGCCGCGGCAGCAAGCGTGACCGCGGCCATGGCAGCGAAGACGAAGAACGCAGCGCGTTGAGTCCGGTAGAGAGCGAAGGAGCCGACAACTGCAACCACGACTGCCAGGCCCACGAGCGAGCGCGCCATGCCTCCTGGATAGCTGTAGATCCCGAATAGGTTCTTGAAGATTTGGAGCTTCTGAGTCGCTGTGCCCTCGGCCTCCCTGAAGATGGCCCGTTGTACGTCCGACGTGTCCCCGATCGAGACTGCGTAGAAGGCGGCGAAGCTCGTGAGCCAGAGGCCGGCCGGAATGACGAGTGTCCGTAGGCCCGGCCAATCCCTCCGCGCCGCGGCCGAAACGGAGAGGCCAATCCCGATGCCGGCCAAGGCGAACACCGAGGAGAAGGAGAGCCACATCAGCGCGGCGCCGGCAATCCCGAGCGCGAAGGCTTGAAGAACGCGCCGGGATTGGTCCACCCGGAGGACGAGAGCGAGGTAGATGAGGCCAAGAGCGACGGCTACGTCGAATGAGTACTGCTTGAGCTCCGTCGAGTAGTAGATCAGCGGCTCAAGAACCACGTAGAACGCGAGCGCAAGAATCGCGGCGGGCCGCGGGAGCAGCCTCCTCGCGATGAGCCAGAAGAGGATCAGGGCGACCAGGCCCGCGAGTAGCGGCGGCAGTCGGAGGGCGTACTCGCTGTCGCCGAAGGCCTTGATCGCGAGCTTTTCAGCCGCGAGGAAGCCGGCCGGGGCCCCCTGCTCGAACGACAGGGGATCGAGCAGCTGCCCGAACGACCGATTGACGATATTGAGCGCGAGAGTCGATTCGTCGAGCCACAGCGAGCGGTTGTCGATGAAGCGGGCGACGCGCAGGACGACGCCGATCCCGATCAGGAGCGAGGGAATCCAGCCCGAGGCGAGGAGCGATTCAAAGTGGGGCGCGTCGGCCCGCACCCGTTGTGGGAGCAAGCGCGCTCGAGACGGACGCGTTGGGGCCCTGGCGGACACGGAGCTCTCTACGATCTTCCAGCAGAGGCACGCCCGAGTTCAAGCACGTATCAGCCGGCTCTTGCTCTTACGCCGATCGAGGAGGCGACTCACACCTTCGAGAACCACCTCGGGAAAGCGACGCATGAGGACTGAGGCCAGGCTCGGCGGTCCGTAGAATCGTCCCGTGACAAGGCTCTCGGTGATTGTGCCGGCCACGAATCGCCCCTCCACTCTTCCAGGCTGCCTGGAGGCGATTCATGCCGCGAAGCGACCCTCAGACGAGGTCATCGTCATCGAGGAGCCTGCAGACGCCGGCCCGGCGCTGGCGCGGAACAGGGGCGCGGAGCGTGCGAGGGGTGACGTTCTCGTGTTCGTCGACGCCGATGTGAACATCCATCCGGACGCTCTTCGTCGGATCCGCACGGCCCTTGAGGCCGACCCGGGGCTGACTGCCGTTTTCGGCTCCTACGATGCAACTCCGCCGGACGAGGGCGTGATCTCCGCGTTCCGCAATCTCCTGCACCACCACGTCCACCAGCGCTCGCCCGGGCCGGCAAGCACATTCTGGGCCGGGCTGGGCGGAATCCGGCGCGAAGCCTTCCTCGCAGTGGGCGGCTTCGACGCACAGCGGTACCGCTTGCCCTCGATCGAAGACATCGATCTCGGCATGCGCCTTGCCTCGGCGGACGCTCGCATCGAGCTCGATCCCCAGATTCAGGGCACGCACCTGAAGGCCTGGAGCCTCGCCGAGATGGTCCGGACGGACTTCGACCGGCGCGGGGTTCCCTGGGTAGCCCTTCTCCTGCGCCAGGGGAGCGCCCCTACGGCGCTGAACCTCGGCTGGCGGCACCGCCTGAGCGCCCTAACCACAGTGGTTGCGATGAGCGGTGCCATTACCCGGCGTCCGAGGCTCGCCGCCGGCGCCGTGCTGGCGCTCGTGGCGCTCAACGGTTCGTTCTACGCATTGCTCGCGCGCCGGCGTGGGCCGCACGAGGCCGCCGTCGGAATAGGCCTTCACGCCCTCCATCACCTCACCGCTGTGGCGGCCGTGCCGATCGGCATCCTCGCCCACCTCCGCGAGAGCAGAGAGGCCAGGGTTGAAGGACGGCGCGGGTAGCGGTCCCCGCTCCGAGGATGCGGATCCATTGCTTCTCGACCGGCGCGGTGCGCGTCAAGCGTGGCGACCGGGGCATGCGCCGCTACTTTCGCGGCGGCTGGTGTGACCAGACCCTCCCGGTCAACGTCTTCGCGGTCGAGCATCCGACAGGCGTTTGCCTCTTCGACGCCGGTCAGACAGCCGAGGCGGCTCGACCCGGCTACTTCCCCGGCTGGTACCCGTTCTTCCGCCTGGCCCGCTTCGAACTGGAGCCTGCCGACGAGGCCGCAGCGCAACTCCGCTCGATCGGCTCTGATCCGCGCGACGTTCGCTGGGTCGTCCTCTCGCACCTGCACACCGACCACGTGGGGGGCATCGCGCCGTTCGGCCACGCCGAGGTCGTCGTCTCCCGCACGGAGTGGGAGCGTGCGCGCGGCCTCCCAGGGCGGCTCCGCGGTTACCTGCCACAGTACTGGCCGTCAGCAGTGATGCCGCGCCTCGTCGACTTCGCCGGCGATCCGCTCGGTCCCTTCCCGGCCTCGCATGATCTGGCGGGTGATGCAAGGCTCGTGCTCGTGCCGATGCCGGGACACACGCCTGGTCACATCGGGCTGCTTGTGCGCGCAGGGAATCGGGACTATCTCTGCGGCGGCGATCTCGCCGAGTCTGGCAAGGCGCTTGCGAACGCGGCGCCGGAGATCGCCGACTTCTGCCGCCGGGAAGGCGTCATCTTCCTCGCGACGCACGACCCGCAGGCAGGCGTCCTCGCAGACGCAGGGCGGCCATGAGCGTCGCCGTGGCCGACCGGATCGTCTGTCCCGCCTGCGCGGGGGAGCTCCGCCCGAGCGACGAGAAGCTCGCGTGCGACCGGTGCGAGCGACGCTATCCGCTCGTTGCGGGCATACCCGATCTTCGGCTCAGCTACCCCGATCCGTACGTGAGCTGGGAGGAGGACGTGGCCCGCGCCCGCGAGCTTGCTGAGCGCTTCGACGAGCTCGACTTCGCCGGCCTTCTGCGCGAGCACTGGGTGCGGAGCGGAAAGCCGCGCGAGCTCGCCCAGCGCTTTGTGGCCGGCGATCTCGCCTCGCTCGAGCGGTCCGTCGCTTATCTCGGCGAGATCGAGCGGGAGCGCGGTGCAACGCTCGGACCGGAGGACCGTTTCCTCGAGATCGGATGCGGGACTGCGGGCCTTGCAGCCGGCGTGGTAGGCCGGGCGGGCGAGGTCGTGGCGAGCGACATCTCCATGCGATGGCTCATCCTCGCCAAGAAACGGCTGGGCGAGGCCGGGATCGAGACGGTGAAGCTCCTCTGCTGCGCCGCCGAGGACCCTCCGTTTTCCCCGGGGTCCTTCGATATCGTCGCCGCGAGCGACGTCGTCGAGCACGTCGCCGACCAGGAGCGCTTCGTCCGCGGCTGCCGCCGGCTCCTACGCTCGGGCGGCCTCCTCTTCCTCGCCACCCCCAACCGCTTCTCGCTCGGACTCGAGCCCCACGTCCGCCTGTGGGGCGTCGGCCTCCTCCCCCGAGGCCTGGCCCGACGCTATGTCGCCGCCTTCCGGAAGGCCCCGTACGACCACGTTCACCTGCTCTCTGCCCGCGCGCTCCGGCGTCTCCTCGCGCGACACGGCTTCATGGTCACGATCGTTCCGCCCGAGATTCCAGCGGCAACCCAGCGAATGTACACGGGATTGGAGCTCCGCCTCGTCCGGGGCTACAACCGCGTGCGCAGGATCGCTCCGATCAGGCGCCTCCTGATGGCGGTCGGGCCGTTCTTCCACGTCTTCGCTCGGAAAGGAGTCGAATAGATGCGCTTCGGACTCGTCGGCCTCGGCTGGGCGGCACGGGCCTTCCACTTGCCCGCGCTCAAGCAGGTCGAAGGCGTTAGCGTCGTCGGCGGCTGCGACTCTTCGCCCGACCAGCGGGCGTCCTGGGAGCGCGAGACTGGAATCGACGCGTTCGCGAGCGTGGAGGAACTGCTCGAGCAGAGGAAGCCCGAGGTCGTGCTCGTGGCCACGCCGCCGGACGCGCACGCCGACCTCTGTCTGCGTGTGCTCGCAGGAGGCGCGCACGTGATCTGCGAGAAGCCGTTCGCCTCCACCCTGGAGGAGGCGGATCGCGTCCTTGCCGCCGCCAGAGCGGCTGGGCGTCAGGTCGCTGTCAACCACGAGTTCCGCGAGAAGCCCATCTTCAAGGCGCTCAAGGAGCGGATCGGCTCGCCAGTGGCGGGACGGCTCGTCTTCTGCCAGATCTGGCAGCTGATGGACCTCGCGCCCTGGGACGAGCCGGTCGCCTGGCGCGCGGCGATGCCGAACCGCACGCTCTTCGAGGGGGGCGTGCATCTCGTCGATCTCCTCCTCACTCTTTTCGGAGAGAAGCCCGAGGCCGTCTACGCCCGCCACTCGAGCGGCCTCCACCGCAACCGCGACGCCGACGCCATTCACCTCGTCACGCTCGAATTCCCCGAGAACCGCTTGGCCCAGATCACGATCGACCGCCTCTGCCCGGGGGGCACCCGCTACGTGGAGGTGCGGGCGGACTGCGAGCGTGCCTCGCTGCGCGCCTCCCTCGGCGGCCGCGCGCTCGTGCAGGTCGGCAAGAAGCGGGCCGAGCGGACCGGCGTCCGCTTCGAGTTCGGCTCGGGCGGGCTCGCCTGGATGGAGCAGGGCCTGAAGCGCACGACGCTCGCGCGCGGCCCGCGGCAGGCCGGCATGCACGCGACCGCCGCGCTCCTCGCCGCCATCGCGGACGCCCTCCGCGAGGAGCGGGAGCCCCCCTCGAGCGGACGGGAGGCCCGGGACGGCCTCGAGGTCATCGAGGCCGCGTATCAGTCGGCCGCGACGGGCGAGCGCATCGAACTCGCAGCGATGCCGCAAGTCGGTACCGCCTCGCCTCAATCGCTGGACCGGTTCGAGAACCGCAACCGCTAAGGCCGTGCAGTCCGGCCCATTGAAATACTTCCCTCCCGTCCATCGAGGCAGCCACAGATGGTGCAACCTCCGGTGAAAGTCCTCTATATCGCTTGCGTGCCGCACAGCGGAAGCACGATTCTGGCCAACACGCTAGGCGAGATCGACGGCTTCTTCTCCGCGGGGGAGCTTTTTTACATATCGCATCAGCTCGGGGTTGAGGCGCCGTGCGGATGTGGCAAGCGCCTCAGGGACTGCGCAACCTGGAGTCGCATTTTCGAGACGTTCCTCGCAGACGGCCGGAGGACGCTCGAGCAGATTCGCCCGCAAGATGCCTGGCTGCTTGCCCGCTACCTTCCAATCCTCCTTTTTCACAAGTATCGAGGCGCATCTCCTCGGGCGCTGGACGACTACAAACAGGCCCTCGGAGACCTCTACCGGGCCATTCAGGCGGCAACCCAGTGTCGCGTGATCGTCGACGCGTCGAAGTCGCCCTCGTATGCGCACCTTCTCGACACGGCGCAGGCGATCGACCTCCACATCCTTCATCTGATTCGTGATCCGCGTGCGACCGCATACTCCTGGAGACGGAAGGTCAACCGCCTGAACATGCATCCGCTGAAATTCGGACTGCTCTGGACCTACTGGAACTCAGCAATCCACCATCTCTGGAGGCACGAGCCGGGGCGATACCTCGCTGTTCGATACGAGGACTTCGTAAGCCACCCCCAGGAGGTGATTCGTCGCATCGCGGAGCTTGTCGGCGAGTCCGCTGACGATCTCTCTTTCATCTCAAATCACCTCGTTCGACTCAGCGCCAATCACATGGTTGCTGGTAACGAGAGCCGCTTTCGGACGGGTGACGTCACAATCCACGCGGATGACGAGTGGAAGGCTGGGGCGACCGCGAGAAGCGCTCTCACCACCACCTCAGTCACATGGCCTCTTCAGCGCAAGTACGGCTATCCGGTGCGCGCGGGGCCTCTCGTGGAGCGGGCTCGGCTCACGCGGGCGGCCGAACGGTAGGCGGCCACGTCGGCGCCTGCAGGGTGCCGGCTCGATGGCGGCGCGGCTACTCCAGCGCGTACGTGGTGACGCTACGCGGGGGGAGGACGTTTCGCAGTGGTCTGCCTTCGTACGAGCGCGAAGGAAGCGTGCGGAAATCCTCAGTCGCGCTTGTCCGGAACGCGCTGAGGGACCCCACCCGCCGGCCGAAATCGAGCTCCACGCT
>DASQXE010000024.1:0-2907 GCA_035639875.1 Gaiellaceae bacterium
GGCGTGGTCGGCCTATGGGACGACGATGGACGGTTTCCACAAGCCGGACCTCTCGGCTCCGGGCCGCTACATGATCTCGTCGGTGCCGGCCACGGCCGCGATCCCGAAGACGGTTCCGGATCGTGTCGTCGAGCCCGGTTACATGTGGATGTCCGGGACGTCGTTCTCGACTCCGGTCGTGTCGGGGGCGGCCGCCCAGATCCTGGCGCGGCACCCTGGCTTCACGCCTGACCAGGTCAAGGGCGCGCTCATGCTCTCGGCGAACTACCTCCCGAGCGTCGCCGCCATGGCCGGCGGCGTCGGCGAGATCGACGCGGCCGGGGCGACGACGATCGACGCCCCGCCGAACCCGAACGTCGGCCTGAACCAGTTCGTGTCCACGGATCCGCTGACCGGCGCCCGCATGTTCGACGCGGCCAGCTGGAACGCCTACGTCTCGACCCACGCCTCCTGGGCGCAGGCGAGCTGGGCGGAGGCGAGCTGGGCCCAGGCGAGCTGGGGCGCGGCGAGCTGGGCCGAGGCGAGCTGGAACGCAGCGAGCTGGAACGCGAGCGTGGACAGCATGATGAGCTCGATGGCGAGCTACAGCGAGTCGACGTTCAGCCCGTAAGTCGAAGCACTCGAGGCTAGTCCCCTCCTGAAACGGCGCCCCGCAAGGGGCGCCGTTTTTCTTTCGTGGGGAACCCACGGTTCCCGCACGGGCCCTTCCTTGCTGCGCTCCGGTTAGGCTCCGGCGTCGGTCGAGCGCCGAGCGGCCGCTTGAATCATGGCTATTCGAGCCTGAGACGGCGACGGACGGTGCCGGCACGAAGGTTGCCCGCGGTCAGGCCGATCCCCGTGCCGTTCGTACCCGTAGACGTGGTCGTACGCGACCGGCGTCACACGTTCACGAGCTCGGCGATCAGCGGTGCGGTGTCGTTCGGGTCGAAGCCGAGGCGCGTGGCGACCTCCTCGCTCGAGGGCTTCGTCCCCTCGGCGAACAGGCTGCGGAGGATGTCGCCGGTCTCGCTGCTGCGCCACCAGTCGTCGCCCACCTCGCCGATCAGGTACGTGCGCAGCTGCGCGTGCCGGATCCACGCGCGGAGATAGTCGGCGGCGTAGAAGCCGGCGTCCATGTCGGCGAGGTGCCCGTCGCGCGGATAGCGCATCCCGGTAGCGATCGTCAGCCGCTCGGCGTAGTCGTCACTTGCCACGTCGGCATCGTCGAAGCGCGACCAGAACTCCAGCTCGTAGCTGAGCTTCGCCGTGTACCGGCGAAACAGAAGCGCCTCGAGGAAGCGCGTAGCCTCCGCGTTCTCGGCCGCCTGCTCCTCCGGGAGGCCGAAGTACGCGGCGTGCCAACCCGGCTCATCCGTGATTGCCTTGCAGATGTACGAGTAGATCTCGGTCAGCGCGTGGTCGCGCGAGAGGCGGCGGAACGTCATCGGCAGCTTCGGGTCGACGCCGGCGTAGTGCAGCGCATGCCCGGCCTCGTGGAGGAACGCCTGGTAGTCCTGGAGCCCGCCCATGGCGCGCGTGATCAGGTGGACGACCTCCGGCGGATCCGACGCGATCACGCAGGCACGGGGCGCCTTCTGCGGCCGGTCGTCGAGGTCGAGCCGGATGTATGGATCGGACGCCAGGTCGAAGCCGAGCTTCG
The DNA here is from genome assembly GCA_035639875.1 of Gaiellaceae bacterium. Classification (GTDB taxonomy): domain Bacteria; phylum Actinomycetota; class Thermoleophilia; order Gaiellales; family Gaiellaceae; genus JAIBJP01. The sequence goes on from DASQXE010000024.1 coordinate 1,640, forward strand.
CCAGCGTGTCGAGGCAGACCTCGGTCGCCCGCTCCCTCGTGTACGTCGACGCGAGCGGCGACAGGCGGCGGATGTAGCTCATGTGCGCCGAGGACGGAAGCTCGTCCCGCCCGGGTCCGAGCAGACGCTCGAACCAGCGGCCCCGCATCGCCACGTAGCTCGTCTCGACCTCCTCGCTCGCCGCCAGCAGCACGGACTCGAGCGCCCGCATCGAGATTTGTTTCTCCTCCTCGCTCCGCGCGACCGGGTCCGGCTCGCCGCTCAGGTCGGCCTCGAGCTCCTCGTGCGCTCGGAGGAGGTCGAGCCGCTGCGGGTTGAACGACGCCGAAGCCTGCTGGTAGATCTCGCCGAGCTCGTCGCGGTCCCCATAGTCCTCGAGCACCGCGAGCTTCGCGAGCGCGGTCCGGAGCGGGAGCTCCTCGCCCTTGAAGGTCACGCGGGCGGCGAGGATGGCGTTCTGGAACTCGTCGTCGCGCTCCGCGAGCTCCGCGACGATGATCCCGCCCTCGCACGTCTTCCGCAGGCGATAGAGACGCTCCCGCTCCTCACCTTCGGCCGCCTTCTCCTCCTCGTCACGCAGCGCCTGCAGCTGGTCGCGGGTGAAAAGGTCGGCATAGCGCGCGACGATCGCGGCCTGCTCGGAGATCTCCTTCTCGCCCACACGGACGGCCCGGCCCTCCTCCGATCGCTCGAAGAGGTAGCGCCGCAGCTGGTCCTCGAAGTCAGCCGAGCTCCTGATCGCGGTAGTCCTCAAGATGTCGAGGACTCTATCCGCCGTCCTTCGGCCACCGTCCGGACGGTGCCTGACAGGGGCGTAACCGGCTGCCGTTTTCGGTCGTTTACAGGTCGAAAATGCGAAGGAACGAGCGACAGGAAAACGCGCGGACCGATACGCGCCGCGACCCCCCGGAATGGCCCAGACCCACGCCGCACTTCCGCCGACGGGCCTGGCTCGAATTCCAGCGTGCCCTGGATCCCCTGGCCCCTCCGAAGCAACTCAGACCGCGACGGCAAGACTGAGCCCCGCAGCGATCCCCGGAATTGGGATCAGCAAACGCGCGCAGCGAAACTGAGGCGGCGCAGCGATTCGTCTCGTCCGAGCAGCTCGAGGCTCTCGAACAGCCCCGGCGAGATTTTCGAGCCGGTGACCGCGATCCGGATCGGCTGGAACGCTTTCCGCGGCGACAGTTCCAGCCGCTCGGCCAGGCGGCGGAGCGCCGCCTCGATCTCGGCGGCACGGAACGGCTCCACGGCCGCGAGCTCGTCGC
>DASQXE010000025.1:0-11440 GCA_035639875.1 Gaiellaceae bacterium
CGCGGAAGTAGACGAGCAGGGAGGGGTCGCGCATCGTCGGGAGATCGAGCGGAAGCCCGGCCGGGCGCGTGATCAGGTACTCGTGCGCCATCGGGACGATCGGAACCGTGACGCCCGCGACCCGCCCGATCTCCCCGGCGAACATGCCGCCCGCGTTGACGACCACGTCCGTCGCGATGCGCCCCTTGTCGGTCTCGACGCCGACGACGCGGCCGCGCTCGATCTCGACTCCGGTCACGCGCGTGCCGGTGTAGATCTCAGCGCCGCCGCGACGGGCGCCCTCGGCGAGCGCGAGTGTGAGCTGGCTCGGATCGATGTACCCGTCCGTCGGCAGATACGCGGCGCCGAGCACGCCCTTCGTCGATAGCGGCGGGAAGAGCGCCTGCGCCTCCGCCGCCGAGACGAGCTCGAGCGGAAGGCCGAACGTCTTCGCCCAGCCGGCCTGGCGGCGGAGCTCCTGCATGCGCTCGTCAGAGGACGCGAGCCGCAGCGAGCCGACTTCGTGCCAGCCGGTCTCGAGGCCGACCTCGTCCTCGAGACGACGATAGAGATCGACCGAGTTCATCATCATCTTCGTCAGGCTGAGCGAGCCGCGCAGCTGCCCGACGAGGCCGGCCGAGTGGAACGTCGACCCACTCGTGAGGTCGGCGCGCTCACAGAGGACGACGTCGTTCCAACCGAGGCGCGCGAGCCAGTAGAGGATGGAAGCGCCGCCGACGCCGCCTCCGATCACGACCGCGCGAGCCGCTGCCTTCACGTGCGGAACCCTATGGACCTCCAGGGGCGCGCGCTCGTATCGACGGCATGCGCCGTGCCCTCGTCATCGTCCTCCTCGCGGGCGCGCTCGTGCCGAGCGCACGTGCCGATGGGGCTCCGAGCATCGTCGAGACGGCCGGGCTGGGCGGGATCGCGACGCCAACCGGCTTTCGCTACACCGTCGTCGACAGTCCGACCATCTCGATACTCGTCCGGATCGCGCCGAGCGGGCGTGTGGTTGCAGAGAAATACCTTCCCGGGCGCTTCTGGATTCCTGCGGTCGGGTACGACGGGACGCCCACGGGCCTTTCGGCCGACGGCAAGACGCTGGTGCTCGTCCAGCCGCGGACCGCATTCCCGCGCAAGCGGACACGCTTCCTCGTCCTTTCCAGTCCCGGAATGTTCGTGCGGGAGAACGTGGTGCTCAAGGGCGACTTCAGCTTCGACGCGATGTCGCCGGACGGGTCGCTCCTCTACTTCATCAACTACCTCTCACCGACGGACCCGACGAAGTACGCCGTGCGCGCTTTCGATCGGGACGGCGGCGTGCTGCTCCGGAAACCGGTCGTGGACCGCACCGAGCCCGACGAGGTCATGCGCGGCAACCCCGTCTCGCGTGCGACGAGTCCCGACGGACGCTGGGCGTATACGCTCTACGACGGCGCGGGCAAGACCCCGTTCGTGCACGCCCTGGACACCGTCGGCGCGAACGCGCACTGCATCGACCTGGACGAACTCGCGGGACGCCAGGATCTTCCCTTCCTCCGGCTTCGCCTCGTCGGCGGGATGCTCAGCGTCGTGAAGGGCAAGAGAACGCTGCTCCTCGTCGACACGAAGAGCTTTCGCGTGAGTCAGCCCGGCAAGCCGGCGTCGACGAGCGAGCGCGGAACGTCGTGGCTGCCGATCGGAGCAGGCGCGGCTGCCGCGCTCCTCGCAGCGGCGGCCGGTGCTGCGTTCCTCCTGCGCCGCCGGCGTCCGGCCCTGACCTGAGAGCTCGGTCCAAAATGAGAGCTGAGCCGCCGCGCCCCCGCGAGAGCGCCATTCTGAAACGAGCTCTAAGCGGCCGCCAACGCCTCCCGGAAACTGGGCTCTGCCGCCGTGCGCTCGAGCCGCGCGAAGTGCTCGTCTGCGTACGCGACGAAGTCGAACTCGAGCTCGGAGATGCCCTGCTGGACGACGCCCCACATCGCCTCGCGGAAGTCGGACATGAAGCGCATGAGGCGGAGCGAAGCCGAGTCCTCTGCGCGCAGCTCCCCGAAGTAGGCGCGCAGAAACGCGTCGTTCTCGCTCTCTCCGAATTCGTGATTGATGGAGAAATTGGCGAGGTCGAAGAAGACGTCGCCCATTCCGGCGTACTCCCAGTCGACGATCCGGATCCTGGCGCCGTCGTCGATGAAGTTCGCGTTCAGAAGGTCGTTGTGGCAGGGACGAAGCGGCTGTCGTCCCCGCGCTCGCTCGATCTCGTCAGCTCGCTCCTTCGCCCAGGAGTACGCCTGAGGCACGCGCACGCCATGCTCCTCAGCCGTTCGCGCATAGGCCTCGACGACGCGAAACGAATCGAAGCGGCCCGGAATGGGCGGTCCCTCGTGGATCAGGCGCAAGACATTCGCGACCCGAGCGGCCGTCTCGGGCCGATGCATCTCTTCAGGCGGGATCGGCCGGCCCTCCACGAAACGCGTGACAAGGTAGCCGTCGGGCTCGATGAAATCGACCACCTCCGGGCCGACGCCGGACGCCGCGGCGACGAGTGAGGCTCCGTGCTCCACGGATCGGTCGATGCCGAGGAGCTCGGTGTCCTTCCCGCCGATCCGCAGGACGAAGAGGCCGCCTCCGACCGCAACCTTGAAGTTCTGGTTCGTGATGCCGCCGCCGAGCGGCTCGAGCTCGATGCCGTGGTCGGGCCAGACACGCGCGGCGATTTCCTCCGGTCGCACGCGGCGATACTACGACGGGTGGATATCGCGCTCGTCAGGTATCCGGAATCCGTCGTCATCGTGGCGGTCGAAGGAGACCAGCTCGTCTGCGTTCGGCAAGCACGTCCCGGCTCGGGTGGTCCCACGCTCGAGCTTCCTTCGGGGAAGGTGGAGGCGAACGAAAGCCCTGGTGACGCGGCCAGGCGCGAGCTCGCGGAGGAATGTGGCTTGCAGGCGAGCGAATGGCGGGAGCTCGGTCGATTCTGGGCCGTCCCCGCCTACTCGACCGAGTTCGTCCACGCCTTCGTCGCGGCTGATCTCTCGCCGGTCGGCGGAGCGAAGCTCGACGAGGACGAGGAAATCGAGCTCGAACGCGTATCGCTCGTCGGTGTGCTCGACCGGCTGTCCGACGCGTGTTCGCTCGCGGCGTTCGCGCTCTGGCTCGAGGCGCGGTGAGCGCGGCGCCGTGGCTCCTCGATCTCGAGAGGTCGCTGGCCGAGGACGCCGGCACCGAAAACCTCGCCGTTGCCCTCGTCGTTTTCGCGACGATGGCGGGAGCCGACGTCGAGGTCGATCCCGATGAAGTCCGCGGGGCGGCGCGGCGCGCGCTCTTCCTCCTGACCGCGGGCGGCGATCCGGAGCGCGGTCTGGACCTTGACGGCCGTGCAGTCTCAGCGCTTGCCGAGGAGCTGCGCACCGTCGACCGTCAGCTCGCCCTCGAGCGAGGACTGCTCGAGCTACGACTCCAAACGCAGGGCCTTCCGCACGCGAGCGAGGCCGTGCACGGGCTCATCGACGCGCCGGACGTCGCGTGGCGCGCATACGCCGCCGGGCTCCTCGCGGAGCAGCTCGGCGGCGCCGATTAGCGGTCCGCTTACCTGCCGACGGGAGCTACCCCGGGCGCAGCCCCTTCGCCGTACTCCGCCTCGATTCGTTCGAGCTCTTCGTCGCTGCCTTGGCGCCGCGGCCCCGTGAACCAGTTGCGCGCGGAAACGACCCACCAGCCGCCGAAGAAGAGGAAGGCGCCGCCAATTGTGATCGGCGCGTAGTTGACGACATCCCACGTGAAGCCGTCCTTCCACGGTATCCCGGTCGGCGTCACCGGCATGATGAACAGGACGCACATGAGCCCGATCCAGCCGATGGCGACCGGATCGATCCACCGGTAGTGACGGCCCAGGCTCCAGGCGCCGTGCTCGAAACTGTCTCCCTGCCGGTAGCGCAGGACGATCGGCAGCCCGAAGGCCAAGAAGAGGCCGATGATGGCGACTGACGTCCCGACGAGATAGCCGACGACCCCGTTCGCGAGCGTCGGGAGCATCAGGGCCCATGCCAGCACGCAGATCGCGCCCACGGCGAAGACGGGAACTCGGTCGGCCCGGGCGACCTTCTTCCACAGTCGGTGTCCGGGAACCGCCCCGTCGCGCGAGAAGGCGAACATCATGCGCGAGGCGGACGTGACGGACGCATTGCCGCAGAAGAGCTGTGCGACGCAGGCGACGAAGAGCAGGAACTCGGCCCACCTCGTGCTCATCGAGTTTTCCCAGATGTACGGAACCGCGTTGCCGACCGCGTCGAGCGTCCCCTGCACGTTTGGCACGGCGAAGGTGACCGCGACGAGCAACGCGAAGCCGAAGAAGACGGACACGACGACGGCGGAGACCATTCCCCAGGCGGCCGCGCGCGAGGCCTGGCGCGTCTCCTCGCTCATGTGGGCGGAGGCATCCCACGCGTTGATCGTGTACTGCGACATCAAGAGCCCAATGCCGAACACGAACCAGAACACGGCACTCGAGAAGCCGGAGCCCGAGAAGCCGGAGTTGTTGATCGTCTCCGTGAAGACGAAGCGCACCGACTGGTGGTTATCCGGCACAGCGATCAGCACGCCGACAATGACGAGGACGCCGATCATGTGCCACCCGGCGGAAATGCGGTTCAGCATCGCGTTGAACCGGACGCTGAACATGTTGAGGAAGAGATGAAGCGCGACGATCGCGCTGAAGGTGACGAAGATCCAGTTCGTCGTGTTCGGATAGTCGAACCAGAGGTTCAGGAGCGCCGTGACGAAGATAGCCGCGCCGTAGTCGATCGCCGCGGTGACGGCGATCTGGCCGACGAGGTTAAACCAGCCCGTGAACCAGCCCCAGTTAGGGCCGCCAAGACGGGAGGACCAGTAGTAGAGGCCCCCAGCCGTGGGAAACGCCGAGGCAATTTCACCCATGGCGAGAGCGATGATCGTGGAGAAAAGGCCGACAATCAGCCAACCCCAAGTGATGGCAACGGGGCCGCCGTTGTTGAACGCGATGTAGTAGGAGGTGAGCGTTCCGGCGAGGACCGAGATGATCGTGAACGAGATCGCGAAGTTCTCGAACCCGCCCATGACGCGGAAGAGCTCCTGGGCGTATCCGAGCCTGTGGAGGAGGCTTCGATCATCGAGGTAGTCGCTCCGCTCCGACGTGGGTCCTGCAGTCATTGCTCGGTCCTCCGGCTTCGTCAGGGGCCTCGATTGTGCGCCGCTCGCAACGATCCTGTCAATGCCTCGAGAGTCCCGCGAGGGAACGCTTGGCTAATGTCGTTCGAGCGAGCGCAGGTACATGCGCACCCACAAAACGAGAAAAAGCACGAGGACGCCAATAAGGACGAGCTTGGGCGCTGCGTTCGGCGCGAGGTGAAGGCTCGAGGTATGTCGCGCGCCGTGCATACCGAAACCGCCCCCGGTTCCGAGCAAAAGCATGCTTCAGTCTGCCCGACACCCGACGAACGACCTTCCGCGAACGCTTCTAGTGTCCTGCCGGCGCGGGACCGGGCGGCGTCTCCGGCGCGACGGCCGGCGCTCCCGGTCGGAGCTCCTCCCGCTCGGTGACGCCGTAGCCTTCCGTCTCCGGATGCCCATGGACGCCGCGCGTGACCGCGAACTCCTCCTCAGGCGAGAGGACGAGGCGATGCCGCCCAATCAGCGCGAAGTACGCAACTGCCACGGCGTAGAAGATGGCCACGCCCACGACGCCCGGCCGGTAGTCGGAGTTCCAAAAGAGCGAAATGAGGGAGATGAAGGCGATCGCGGACGCGACAAGAGCTCCCCATTCGCCCACGGGGCTCCGATAAGGGCGCTCGACATCGGGGAGGCGGCGGCGCAGGAAGACGAAGGAAACGGTCTGCATGAAGTACGAGATGACCGCTCCGAACACGGCCATCGTGAGGAGCGCGGCGCCGAGGTTCCCGCCCAGCCAGTTGTGCTTGGTCGCCTGGTCGAGCAAGAAAACAAGCCCGTAGCCGATCACCGCACCGAGGACGAGCGCGACGTAGGGCGTGTTTCGGCGCCCGTGAGTGACCGAGAGCGCGTGAGGATAGTAGCCGGCCCGCGAGAGAGAGAAGATGTTCCGGCCGTACGCGTAGATGATTGTGTGGAAGCTCGCGACGAGCCCGGTGACGGCGATGAGAGCAAGGATCGAGGTCGCTGTTCCGCTGCCGAAGATCGTCTTCAGGCCGTCGTTCAGCGGCTCCCCGGAGTCGGCAAGCTTGCTCGATCCGGGCGCGATGCCCGAGTTCAGGAAGAGAATGCCGAACCCGGTCACGACCAGCGTCAAGAGTCCGTAGATCGTCCCTTTCGGGATGTCCCGCTTGGGGTCGTGAGACTCTTCTGCGGCGAGGGGTAGCTCTTCGATCGCCAGGTAGAACCAAATCGCGAACGGGAGCGCGTAGAAGACGCCCGGCACGCCATCCGGGAACCAACCCAGATCGCCGATCGCCCACTTGTCGAAGTCGAAGTTCGGAATGGCGCCGACGAAGAAGACGACCAGAATGGCGAGCGACGCGAGCGTGATGAAAACCGTGAAGCGCATCGTCATCTCGATGCCGATGAAGTTCAGCCCTACGAAGATCACGTAGAAGATGAGCCACCAGGCCCACAGCGGTGGGCTTTGGTCGAAGAGGTCGCGAAAGATCGACTGCATGTAGAACCCGATCCCCGCGACAATCACGGCCGGAGTCACCACGTACTCGATGGTCTCGGCGACTCCCGTCGTGAAGCCTCCCCAGGGCCCCATCGCGGAGCGTGAGAAGGAATACGCCCCGCCCGTGTGGGGCAACGCGGGCGACATCTCGGCAATGGAGTAGCAGAGGCCGAAGTACATGACCGTGATCACGAGCGTCGCGACGAGCAGGCCGCCGAAGCCGTAGGCCAGCCCGAAGTTCCAGCCGAAGAAATCGCCGGAAATAACGGCCCCGACGCCGAGGGCCCAGAGCGACCAGACGCGGGCATGCCTCCTTAGTGCACGCTTGGCGAAGTATTCGATACCCGCCTCGCGGTACGTGACGGATCCTGCTCTGCGTTCAGCCACTTCTTTCGCCTCCTCTGACGCCCGCCGGAAGGGACGATTCAAAACGAAGCAGCCGAACGGCGTCAAGGCTTCGATCCGTTCGTGTTATGACTGCGCGGATGCTCAGCCTCGACGATCTGAAGACCGCTGTCGGCGACGGCGCCATCGACACCGTCGTCGTCGCATTCACCGACATGCAGGGACGCCTGATGGGCAAGCGCCTGCACGGCGAGTTCTTCCTCGAAGGACACGTCGCTGAGCACGGCGTCGAGGGCTGCAACTACCTGCTCGCGCTCGACATGGAGATGGATCCGATTCCCGGGTACCGGATCGCGAGCTGGGAGCAGGGGTACGGAGACTTCGCGCTGGCGCCCGATCTGGCGACACTGCGGCGCATTCCATGGCTGGAAGCCACCGCGCTCGTCCTCTGTGACGTGCTCAGGCACGACGGAAAGCCGGTGAACCCGTCACCGCGCCAGGTGCTGAAGCGCCAGGTCGAGCGCGCCCGCGAGCTCGGCTTCACGCCCATGTTCGGCTCCGAGCTCGAGTTCTACCTCCTGAAGGAGAGCTACGCCGAAGCGCATGCCAAGCACTACCGCGACCTGACGCCGTCGGTCCCTTACATCCTCGACTACCACATCCTCGCCACCACCTACGACGAGCCCCTCATCCGCCAGATCCGAAACGGCATGCAGGGCGCCGGAATCCGAGTGGAGACGTCGAAGGGCGAGGCCTGGGCGGGCCAGCAGGAGATCAACTTCCGCTTCGACGACGCCGTGACGATGGCTGACAGCCACACGATCTACAAGAACGGCGCAAAGGAGATCGCCCACCTGAACGGGTGCTCGATCACATTCATGGCCAAGCCCGACCACACCTGGATCGGAAACTCCTGCCACATCCACTCGAGCCTGTGGCGTGACGGCGAGAACGCGTTCGCAGGCGAATCCGATCTCTTCAAGCAGTACCTCGCTGGACAGATCGCCTGTTTGAAGGAGCTCGCGATCTTCCTCGCGCCGACGATCAACTCCTACAAGCGGTACGCGGCTGGAAGCTGGGCCCCGACGACCCTGGCCTGGGGACACGACAACCGCACCTGTGGCTTCCGCATCGTCGGGCACGGCCAGGGGCTACGCGCCGAGACGCGGATTCCGGGCGGCGACGTCAACCCGTACCTCGGCTTCGCCGCGCTACTGGCCGCGGGCCTGTACGGGATCGAGCGCGGTCTCGAGCTTCCGCCGGCGCTCGAGGGGAACGCGTATGAGTCCGATGCCGAGCGCTTCCCTCATTCCCTGCGCGAAGCCGTCACGGCGCTCGAGAACGGCACGATGGCCCGTGCGGCGGTCGGCGACGACGTCGTCGACCACTACCTCAACTACGCGCGCACCGAGCAGCGCCTCTTCGACGAGGTCGTGACCTGCTACGAGCGGGAACGGATGTACGAGCGTGGCTAGACGGCCGGTCATCGGGATCACGACGTACTTGACCCCGGCCCGCTTCGGGGTCTGGGAAGACGAGACGGCGCTGATCCCGGCGGCCTACGTGCGCGCCGTTCGGGCGGCCGGGGGGCGACCGCTACTCGTCCCCCCGTCGACGGACGGAATCGAGGAGACGCTCGATGCCCTCGACGGCCTCCTCTTCTCCGGCGGCTCCGATCTGGATCCGGTGCTCTACGGGCAAGAGGCCCACGCTGAGACGAACGACGTCGTCGCTGAACGGGACAACGCCGAGATTGCGCTGCTTCGGGCTGCGCTCGACCGCGACATGCCCGTGCTGGCGGTCTGCCGAGGCAGCCAGGTGCTGAACGTCGCACTCGGCGGCGACCTCGTGCAGCATCTTCCCGACGTCGTCGGGGACGAGAAGCACAAGCACAGCCCCGGAGTCTTTGCCGACCACGACGTCGAGCTGCTCGCGGGGACACGCGCGCAGAAGATCCTCGGCGACCACGCGCCGGTGAAGAGCCACCATCACCAGGGCTACGGCCGGTTGGGCGAAGGCCTCCGTGAGGCCGCGCGGGCGGAGGACGGGACAATCGAGGCTCTGGAGGATCCCTCGCGCCGCTTCGCGCTCGGCGTGCTGTGGCATCCAGAGGCGGGCGAGGACTTCGCGCTGTTCGAGGCGCTCGTGAACGAAGCGCGCGAGTATCGGGACGGACAACGGTGACGCGTCTCGCGGTCCTCAACCCCGCGACGGAGGAGCCGATCGTCGAGCTGGAAGAGGCGGAGGCCGAGCAGGCGGACGAGGCTATCGCACGAGCGAAAGCCGCGTTCCCGAGTTGGCGCGCGGTGCCTCCCTCGGACCGCGCCAACATTCTCCGCCGCGTCGCGACCCTCGTCGAGGAACACCGCGAGGAACTGGCGCGGATCGAATCCGAGAACGTCGGCAAGCCGATCACGGGAGCACGCGGCGAGGTCGGGATGGTCGCCGAGGTGTTTCACTTCTATGCGGGCGCGGTCGACAAGCACCACGGCGAGACGATCCCCGTTGCGGGCGGCATCGACATGACCTTCCGCGAGCCGCTCGGGGTCGTCGGGCTGATCGTCCCCTGGAACTTCCCGCTCAACATTGCGAGCTGGAAGCTCGGTCCAGCGCTCGCATGCGGCAACACCGTCGTGCTCAAGCCGGCGGAATTGACGCCTCTGTCCGCGCTCCGCCTGCAAGAGCTCATGGACGAGGCGGGTGTCCCGGAAGGGGTCGTCAACGTGCTCGTGGGCAAGGGCTCGGTGGTCGGGCGGCGGCTCGTCGAGCACCCGGACGTGGCGAAGATCGGGTTCACCGGCTCGACAGAGGTCGGCCGCGAGGTCATGAAGGGCGCCGCGGATGGGATCAAGCGAGTCACCCTCGAGCTCGGCGGCAAATCGGCAAACGTGATCTTCGAGGACGCCGACCTCGACCGGGCGGCTGCCGCTGCGCCCTACGCGGTGTTCGACAACGCCGGGCAGGACTGCTGTGCCCGCTCGCGGATCTTTGTGCAGAGGTCCGTCTATGACCGGTTCCTCGAGCTCCTGATCGACGCCACGTCGGGCGTGAAGGTCGGGGATCCGAGCGATCCCGAGACCGAGATGGGCCCACTGATCTCAGCCGAGCAACGCGAGCGGGTGTCGTCCTTCGTAGACGGTAACGTTGCCTTCCGAGGAAACACCCCGGAGGGCCCGGGGTTCTGGTTTCCGTGCACCCTCGTGGAGGCGTCAAACGACGACCGCGTCGCCCAGGAGGAGGTCTTCGGGCCGGTCGGCGCCGTAATCGCCTTCGAGGACGAGGAGGAGGCGATCAGGCTCGCGAACGCGTCCCCGTATGGGCTCTCCGGGTCCATCTGGACCCGCGACGGCGCACGGGCGCTACGCGTAGCGCGGGACATCGACTCCGGTGTTCTCTCGATCAACTCGAATAGCTCCGTACGCGTTTCGACCCCATTCGGCGGGTTCAAGCAGTCGGGATTCGGACGCGAGCTCGGCCTGCACGCGCTCGAGGGATACTCCGAGGTGAAGAACGTGTATTTCGCTACGGAGTAGGATTTCGGTCGGAGCAACCGTGGCGATCGCATACGGCTCACCGGATCTCGTCGCCCATTTGTCGGTCGTATACGTCTGCGAGTGCGGAAGGCAGGTGGCCGAGCACGGCCTCCACGCGGGCGAGTTACCACCCGGTTGGGTCGCGAGCGACGAGGGTCGCTGCCTCTGTGCCTACTGCGCCCGGCGGCAGCGCGAGGCAGACAAAGCGGGCCGGCTCCGATAGCGCTGGCGTCGGGCGGACGCCCTACCCTGTCGCACATGAAGCGCGCGGTCGTCACCGCTCTCGCGCTCGTATGTCTCACGACGGCCGTCTCAGCCGCCGGGTGCGGCGGCAGTTCTTCGCCCGAGCCGAACGTCCTCGCAGCGGGGCAGGTGGTGGAGCGCTTCAAGAGCGTCACCGGGAAGCCGCTGCGGCACGCCGCCGTCGCCGACGAGGCCTGGGATCAGCTCGGGCTTGGCCTCAACGAATCGAAGGCCGAGGTCGATCGCTACGGCATCTTTTCCGTCTACGTGGCCAAGGCGGGGCACTTGGCCGCGCTCGGCTCGCTCCTCCGCGACAAGGCAACGAAGAAGCCGCTCGCCCGCGACCCGCGCGGTCTCTACTGGGAGCTCGACTCGAACAGCGGGACCTGGATCGCCTACAAGCGTTACGCCGCCAACGTCGTCCTCGTCTGGTTCAGCGGGTCGAAGACACAGGCCGTCGACGACCGGTGGCGGCGTCTCGATCAGGTTTTCGCAGGACTCCCCGGTTAAGCTCCGCCTCCGCATGGGCCGACTGGACGGCAAGGTCGTCGTGATCACCGGCGCCGCAGGCGGCATCGGGCGCGAGGCGGCGCTGCTTTTCTCCACGGAGGGCGCGAGTGTCTGCGTCGCCGACGTCGTCGAGGAGCAGGGACAGCAGACCGCGGCCGAATGCCGTGAAGCGTTCTTCCAGAAGGTC
>DASQXE010000026.1:0-5131 GCA_035639875.1 Gaiellaceae bacterium
CCGTAACCGTGCGGGCCCCGTGATCGTTGTTAGCTCCGATATGAGCTCCTCCGAAGAGCGAATCGGCGAGATTCAGTCTCTCTTCCGCGACGTAAACGAACAGATCGCAGAGGCCGCCGACCGCTTCGACGTCGACAGCGCGCGCTTCTACTGCGAATGCCACGATCCCGGCTGCGGCGAGCGCCTCCATGTGCCGCTCGACGAGTACGAACAAGTGCGAGCGAAATCGACGCGCTTCGTCCACGCCCCCGGTCACGTGGAACGCCGGTTCGAACGCGTCGTCGCGCGGCGGCGCGGCTATGCGGTCGTCGAGAAGTTCGGCCGCGCGCTGACGGCGATCGTCCGCCGGCTCGATCCACGCAGCGAGAACGCCTAGCCCGCGGGGCGAAAGCGTGCGGTGAAGTGCCGCAGGACCGGCGCCTCGGAGATCAGCTCGAGGCCACGGACAGCGTCCACGTCAGCGAGGACGTCCGCGGCCGTGTCCGCCGCGTGCTCCAGCTGCCGTGACGTGTAGACGCGGCGCGGCACGGCGAGGCGCACGAGCTCGAGCGGTGGGTGGCGATTCTCGCTGGTGATGGGGTCGCGCCCGGCCATCACGGACCCGATCTCGACGCCCCGGACGCTGCCCGCCAGGTAGAGCGCGCACGCCAGCGCCTGGGCGGGGAACGCAGAGGGCTCGAGGTGCGGAAGCATCGGTCCGGCGTTGAGGTAGACCGCATGCCCGCCGAAAGGACGGAGGACCGAGGCGCCGGCCTCGGCCAAGGCGTGGCCGAGGTGGGCGACCTGCTCGATACGGTGGCGGAGGTAGTTTTCGTCGAGCACCTCGCGCAGCCCGACGGCGATCGCCTCGAGGTCGCGACCGGCCAGGCCGCCGTAGGTCGGGAAGCCTTCGAAGACGATGCCGCGCGCCTGCAACCGGCGGAAGAACTCTTCGTCCTCGCGAATCGCGACGAACCCGCCGATGTTGGCGATCGCGTCCTTCTTTGCGCTCATGAGCACCGCGTCCGCCTCCGCGAGCAGCGCGCGCACAATTTCCTGCAGGGACACGTCGGCGAATCCGTCCTCGCGCTCGCGCACGAACCAGGCGTTCTCGGCGAAGCGGGCGATGTCGAGGACGAACTTCTTCCCGTGCTCGTGTGTCAGTCGCGCCACCTCGCGGACGTTGGCCACCGACACCGGCTGGCCACCGCCGGCGTTGTTCGTGATCGTGAGCATGACGATGGAGACGCGGTCTCCGTCCTGCCCATCGAGGAGATCCGCGAGCGCACGGGTGTCCATGTCGCCCTTGAACGGAAGGTCGAGATCGGGGTCGAGAGCCTCGGCGACCGGAAGGTCGAGGGCTACGCCTTTCCGCACCTCGATGTGCGCCCGCGTCGTGTCGAAATGCGCGTTCGACGGGACGATCTCGCCCGGGTCGATGACGGCGCCGAAGAAGACGCTCTCGGCTCCGCGTCCCTGGTGGGCCGGTACGACGAACGGAAAGCCGAGCACGTCGAGCACGGCCTCGCGGAAGCGCTCGAAGCTCTGCGACCCGGCGTAGGACTCGTCCCCGCGCATGAGCGCCGACCACTGCGACTGGCTCATGGCGCCGGTGCCCGAGTCGGTCAGAAGGTCGAGCTCGACGTCCCGGGCAGCGATCTGAAAGAGGTTCCAGCCCGCCCGATCGAGCGCGTCCTCGCGCTCTTCGCGGGTCGTGGAGCGAATCGGCTCGACCATCTTGATACGAAAGGGCTCTCGCGGCGCGCGCACGGCCGCGAGCGTATGAGAAGTTGGCTGGCCCCGGCTAGCGGCGCCGCAAGAAAGACGGCACTTCGAGGACGTCGGCCGGGACGTCGAAGCCGCCGCTCACCGGTTCACGCTCGCGCTCGCCTTCCTTCACCTCACGGCGCTCGCGCCGCAGGCTGCGGTCGAACCCCGTCGCGATGACGGTCACGCGGACCTTGCCTTCAATGCCGTCGTCGATCACCGCGCCGAAGATGACGTTCGCGTTCAGGTCGGCGGCGCCGGTGACAACCTCGGCTGCCTCGTTCACCTCGAAGAGACCCAGGTCGGGGCCGCCCGTGATGTTGAGGAGGATGCCCGTCGCGCCCTCGACGGACGCCTCGAGGAGCGGGGACGAGACGGCCGCCCGTGCAGCCTCTGCCGCACGGTTCTCGCCCTCGGCTTCGCCGATGCCCATGAGCGCCGAGCCGGCGTCGGTCATGATCGTGCGCACGTCGGCGAAGTCGAGGTTGACGAGTCCCGGCACCATGATGAGGTCGGTGATGCCCTGGACGCCCTGGCGAAGGACCTCGTCCGCCAGGCGGAAGGCGTCGACCACCGAGGTGCGCTTCTCGACGACCTGAAGCAGCCGGTCGTTCGGGATGATGATCAGCGTGTCGACCTTGTCGCGAAGATTTGTGATTCCCGTTTGCGCCTGGTCGGCCCGCCTTCGTCCTTCGAAGTGAAACGGGCGCGTGACAACGCCGACCGTCAGCGCCTTCAGATCGTCGCGAGCGATCTCGGCGATGATCGGAGCGCCGCCGGTGCCGGTCCCCCCGCCCTCGCCGGCGGTGATGAAGACCATGTCCGCGCCCTTGAGCGCCTCCTTGATCTCGTCGCGGCTCTCGAGCGCCGCTTCCTCCCCGACGACCGGGTCCGCCCCAGCGCCCAACCCGCGCGTGCGATGGGTGCCGATGTGCAGCTTCTGTTCTGCCTCTGACATGAGGAGCGCCTGAGCGTCGGTATTCACCGCAACGAACTCGCAGCCGCGCAGGCCGGCTTCGATCATGCGATTTACGGCGTTGGTACCGCCGCCGCCGACGCCCACCACCTTGATGACGGCCAGGAAGGTTCCCGACTGGTCTCTCACTCTATCCCTCTCCGCGTCTCTAGCTCAGCTTGAGCGTGCGCCTGAGCGTACGCGCCCTCGTCCACGGTGTCAACCTGGCATTTGCAGGGAAGTTACGGGCAAAGTCTCAGGTTCGACCTGAGAGTTGAGGGTTGGACCGACAACGACGCGTTCGGGCAGGCTGGCATCGATGTACCCGATCGATCCTCGATCCTCGGCGGCGAGAGAACGCAGGACGAGCGCAGCTGAGGCGAGCTTTACACCGACGTCGACGGGTTCGCCGAGCCGCAGTTCCGGCCGTCCCCAGGGGGCGCGCAGGTCGAAGAAGAGCTGCCCGCTCTCGAGCCGCACCGAATAGATCCGCACCGGAAAGCGCCTCGGAACGAGAGCGAGCGCTCCGAGCACGAGCCTTGCGGCCGCGTCCGTCACGAACGCGCCTGGCTCGGCCTCTTCACTCGAACGTAGGCGGAACCGGGGCAGGCCGATGGGTGTTCCGGACGGGATGCTGCCGATGATCCGGCCGCGCGCGGAGACGACCCAGCGGGCCGAGCCCAGGCGGACGACGGCGAGAGGCGTTTCGGGACTGACGAAGATCCGCAGCGTGCTCGGGAAGGCGCGGTCATAGCTCGCGGAGCGGACGGACGGAAGCGCTTCGAGGTCGCGGACGAGTGCGTCGCCGTTCAGCCCGACGAGGCTCTTCCCCACGAGGGGCTCGGCGGTAGCACGCACCGCGCGACGCACCTCGGCTGTCCCGCCGGAGATCTCGATCGTGCGCACGGCGAAGACTGGTGTTTCGCGGGCGGCGACATACAGGAGCGCGATGATCGCAAGGGCGCCGGCGGCAAGCGCCGCCGCGCGTCGCCACGGGACGGCGAGACCGTCCCGGACCGAGCGCGGTTGAACGAGCGCGAGCCGGCTCACGCTGGACAGTTCGGCGCCCGCGTGCGCCGTCCTCCGGACCGGGCTTCGCGTTCATCCGCGCTCGCCAGGGGTGGATGAGGGGGCAGCCCCCTCATCCCAGCGCGGGGACCTCGATGTGTCCGAGCAGCTGCACCTCGGGCTCGAGCCCGACCCCGAACTGCTCAAGGGCACGCCTGCGTGCTTCCGCAATGAGCGCGAGTGCGTCCTCGGAAGTCGCCTCGCCCGCGTTCTCGATGAAGTTCGCGTGCTTGGGCGAGATCTGCGCGCCGCCGATGCGGTGGCCCCTGAGGCCGCACGCCTCGAGCATGCGCCCAGCCGTAAGCTCGTGGTCAGGGTTCTTGAAGACACTCCCGAAGGTGCGCTTGTTCGTCGGCTGCGCCGCCTTCCGCTGCGCCTGCAATTCGGTGACTGTCGCCTTGATCTCGGCCGCAGGCTTCGGCTCGAGGCGAAGCTCGGCTGCTGCGACGATCTGCCCCGCGACGAGATCGGAGCGCCTGTAGCGGAGGCCGAGCTCAGCGGGCGTCCGCCAGTGGGCGCCGCGCGCGTCCGCGACGTGGGCCTTGACCAGGACGGAGGAGATGTCGCTCCCGTACGCCCCGGCGTTCATCCAGACACCGCCGCCCACGGTGCCCGGGATCGCGCAGACGAACTCGAGACCACCAAGTTCGGCCGACCGGGCCTTGTGCAGGCAGACGGCGAGCGACGCGCCTCCCCCGCCGATCAGACGCCCGTCCTCCGCCTTCGCCGCCGCGAGTACGCCGTCGAGCTTGAGGACGACCCCCTCGAAGCCCTCGTCGGCGACGAGCAGGTTCGAGCCGAGGCCGACCGGGGCTGCGGGCAATCCGTTCTCCTCTGCCCACGCGAGGATCTCCACCAGACCCTCGACCGTCTCGGGACGGGCGAGCCAGCGCGCCGGTCCCCCCGTGCCGATGGTCGTGAACTTGGAGAGGCCAACGCCCTCCTCGAGCTTCACCGGGCGAGCCTCTCGAGGAGGATGGGGACAGCTTCATCGACATTCCCCGCCCCGACCGTGAGCACGAGATCTCCGGTGCGGGCAACTGCGACGAGGAACTCGGCTCCTTGCTCGACCGTCGGCGTCCAGCCGACGCGCATCCCCGGCCGAACCTCCGTGAGGCGGTCGACCACGAGCTTCCCGCTGACTCCGTCGAGCGGCTCCTCGCGCGCCGGATACACGTCGGTAACGGCGGCAACATCGGCGCCCGCGAGCGCCGCCGCGAGCTCCCCGGCCAGGTGCAGCGTGCGCGAGTAGAGGTGCGGCTGGAAGAGGACGAGGACGCGCCCGCCGTTCGCAAGCTCGCGGGCGGCGGCCAGCGTCGCCGCGATCTCGGCGGGGTGATGACCGTAGTCGTCGACGATCCG
>DASQXE010000027.1:0-11528 GCA_035639875.1 Gaiellaceae bacterium
CAGAAGCCCGTCCGGGGCGTCCCCGCCGGTGAGCACGGTGGCGCCGCCGTCCTTCGCCTCGTCGATCCACGACAGGATGCGCTCCCGGGCGTCCTCGTCGATGACCGGCCCGACGTCGGTGTCCTCTTCGCCGGGATCGCCGACCTTGAGCGCTTCGACCTTGGGGACGAAGCGCGAGACGAAATCGTCGTAGGCGTCCTTGCGCACGTAGATCCGCTGTACCGAGATGCAGCTCTGGCCCGCAAAAGAGAATGCGTTCGCGGCGATCTTCGCCGTCGCCTCTTCGAGGTCGGCATCCCCCTCGATGATCACCGGCGTCGCGTTGCCGAGCTCCAGGTTGACCTTCTTCCGGGCAGCGCGCTCCCTGAGCTTCCAGCCGACCCCGGCCGAGCCGGTGAACGTGATGAGCCGGACGCGCTCGTCCTCGACGAGGACGTCGCCGATCTCGGCGGAGGGGCCGACGAGCACGTTGAGCCAGCCCGGGGGCAGCCCGGCCTCGGTCTCCAGCTCCGCGAGGAGGAGAGCTGATAGCGGCGTCTGGCCGGCCGGCTTCAGAACGACCGCGCACCCCGCCGCGAGAGCGGGTGCCACCTTGTGCCCCACGAGGTTGAGTGGAAAGTTGAAAGGGGTGATGGCGCCGACAACCCCGATCGGCACGCGCACGGTGTAGGCGACTTTGCCGACGCCCGCGGGGGAAGCATCCATGGGGACCACGTCACCCGCGAGCCGACGCGCCTCGACGGCCGCCATCGTGAAAGTCGAGACGGCGCGCTCGGCCTCGACGCGCGCTGCCTTCAGCGGCTTCCCCGCCTCGGCCGAGATCGTGCGCGCGACGTCGTCGCTGCGCTCGCGCAGCAGCGAGGCGACGCCGTCCAGGATCTCCGCGCGCTTGTGGGCCGGCAAAGGCTCGCGCATGGCCCGCTCCGCCGCGTCGATCGCCCGGCGGGTGTGCTCTGCGCCGGCCTGCGGGACGCGCGCAATCGTCTCTCCGGAGTAGGGAGACCGGACCTCGTGCCATTCGCCGGTCTCGATCCACTCGCCGTCGAGCAGGAGCTTCTTCTCTTGCAGCGTGACCGCCACGGGTCTATTCAACCATTAGGGTCCGCGACTGGCCATGGAAGTGAGGAGAGTCGGCGTCGTCGGGCTCGGGACGATGGGCGCGGGCATCGCGCAGGTCTGCATCCAGGCGGGCGTGCCGACGGTCGGCCGTGAGGTGAGCGGGGAGCTCTGCGAAGCGGCGCGGGCGCGCATCGAGCACTACCTCGGCCGCGGCGTCGAGAGAGGCCGGCTCAGCGCCGCCGAGAAGGAGGCCGCCCTCGCGCGCCTCGAGACGACGACCGAGCTCGGCGACCTGGCGGACTGCGACCTCGTCATCGAAGCGATCGTGGAGGAGCTCGACGCGAAGCAGGCGCTGTTTGCGGAGCTCGACGCCCTCGTTCGACCGGAGGCCGTTCTCGCCACCAACACATCGGCTCTTTCGGTGACGGAGATCGGAACGGGGACGAAGCATCCGGAGCGAGTCGTCGGCATGCACTTCTTCAACCCCGCGCCCGTCCTCCCGCTCGTCGAGGTCGTCCGAGCGCGCGCGGCGTCCGAGGACGCCGTCGAGACCGTCTACGCCTTCGCTGAGCGGATCGGAAAGCGACCGATTCGGTGTGGAGACACGCCTGGCTTCGTCGTGAACCGCATCCTCATCCCGCTCCTCAACGACTGCGTGCGCGTCCTCGACGAAGCCGGCGTCACGCCCGAAGATCTGGACACCGCCATGACGGCAGGGCTGAACTGGCCGATTGGGCCCTGCGCCCTCATCGACCTGATCGGCGTCGACGTCCACGTCCACGCGTCGGAGGCCCTCCACGCCGCGCTCGGGGAGGAGCGCATGGCGCCGCCGCACCGGCTGGTCGAGCTGCGGGCGGCTGGCCACCTCGGGCGGAAGACGGGCGCAGGCTTCTTCCACTACGACGCCTGATCCCGTCCGGTGCGGGACCTACCATGTACGAGCGGTGACGATGTGCGCCGTCTGCCGCCGCAACCTTCTCGCCGGAGAGCGCTTCCGCTATTGGCGGCAACGACATGACGGCCCCTCCGGGCGCGTGGTCTGCTTCCTGTGCGAACGCGAAGCGACGCGCGAGGGATGGCTGCGCGACGCGCAGCATGCAAGCCACGAGAACGCAGTAGGCCTCCGCAACTCTGTCCGTCGCGTGGCGTAGCTACGCGGCGAGCCGAGGGCCGCCGCTGCACCAGCCCGCTTCGGGATGACGGGCCGCTACGTCCGCCCAGATCGCGTCTGCTTCCTTGGCGGAGATGAGCTCGAGCGCAACGGCGTGTCGCGTCGCCGCGACCGCGGCCAGGATGTGGTCGCGGTACACGCGCTCGCCGCCGGGCGAGCGGAGAGAAGCGACGGCGAGCGTCTCGAGACGGTCGGCGAGAAGACGGACCGTGCGGTCGTGACGAGCGTCGAATTCCATCGGCAGGCCTCCGGAGCGAACCGATCGTAGTGAGTGAAGTTGACGGCTTCGCCGCCGGGCGCTCGGGTCCTTCCGACCTGCTTACAGTGTCCTTACAAATCGCTCAAACAAGCATCACTACGGGGCGCGATAGTCGCCTCATGCGGCCCGCCGTTCTCGCCCTTGCCGTTGCGGGCCTCCTCGCCGTTCCTGCCGCGCACGCGACGGTCCTCGCGCGCACGCAGGGAAGCGTCTCGCTCGAGCTCCAGGACGGGGCGGGCGTCGCGAAGATTCGCTTTCGCGGGAACTTCCTCGGCCGCATCGTTCGGGGCCGCATCGTCGCGACGAGCAACGTCATCTTGAGCGGTTGCGACTACCGGCGGCGCCTCGCCGACGGCCGGATCTTGTGCCGCGGCCGCGATCTCACATTCAGGACTCCTCCCGACGCGCGCTGGCGCCTTTTGCTCGGGGGTCACGGGATCAACGCCGCCGGGTTCGTCCGCGGCTGCATCGTTCTCGACGGCGTCGACATCGGCCCGACGGGAACTTTTCGTAGAGACGGATCCATGTGGCGGTCTTGGCCCCGGCAGGCGACGCTGTACCAGCTCGGGCTCGGCTGCTGACCCCGGGGTCACAACGGCCGGATCCTGTGTCAGGATGTAGAGCGCCGTGAATCGCCCCCCCAATCACTCGATCCTCGTCGTCGAGGACGAGCCCAGCATCGCCTCGTTCATAGGCATGTACCTCAAGCGTTCGGGCTTCGCCGTGCGCGTGGCGACGACCGGGGCGGGCGCGATCGATCAGGCGGCGGCCGAGGCGCCGTCACTGGTCGTCCTCGACCTCATGCTTCCCGATCTGGACGGAATCGACGTGTGTCGCCGGCTGCGCCAGCGCTCCGATGTCCCCATCCTCATGCTCACGGCGCGGGACGACGACGTCGAGAAGATCATCGGCCTCGAGGTCGGGGCGGACGACTACATGACGAAGCCCTTCAACACGGGTGAGCTCGTCGCGCGTGTGAAGTCCATCCTCAGACGGGCGAACCCGGAGCGGCGCGAGCTCGACACCGCCCACCTCGAGCATGGCCACCTTCGCATCGATGCGGGGCGGCGCGAGGTAACCGTCGCCGGCGAAGAGATCCAGCTGGCGCCGAAGGAGTTCGACCTCCTCTGGGAGCTCCTCGACCACCGCGGCCTCGTTCTCACCCGCGACCAGCTGCTCGAGCGTGTCTGGGGCTATACCTTCGCGGGGGACACGCGCACGGTTGATGTCCACGTGCGCCAGTTGCGCCGCAAGCTGGGCGACGCCTCTCCGATCGTGACCGTGTGGGGCGTGGGCTACAAGGTCTCGGCGGAGCCCAAGGTCGCCACCGTCTCGTAGGCGCGCGCAATGCGCTCGCTGCGGTTCCGTATCCCCGCGCTCTTTCTCATCGGGATCCTCGTCGCCGGCGGCGTCACCGCCATCTTCGCCACCCAGCTCTTCCAGGATTACACCCACGATCGCACGCTCTCCGAGCTCCGCCGCCAGGCAGCAGGACTGGCGAGGCTCTACCAAGAGCAGGCGATCCGCAGCGCGGACGAGGCGAAGCAGGCACCCGGCTTCGCCGCGCCGTTGCTCGAGAACGCGACGGGCTCCCGGATCTACTACGCCGGCGTCGAGATCTTCCCCGGCGAACGTTCCGGCCTACGTCCGCTCAGCCGGAGCGTTCTCGACTGGCCGAAGCTCGAGGCGGGGAAGGTCGAGACCCTGGAGTTCGTCCCGCCGGGCAGTGACCGCACCTACCTGGCGGCCGCCTATCCGATCAAGGTGGGCGGAGACACGTTCGGCGCGCTCGTGGTCGCGAAACCGCGCGCCGAGCTGCGCTCGCGCTGGATTGTTCTCCTCGGCCGAGTAGGCCTTGCCTTCCTCGCGGGAATCCTCGTCTCCGCCGGGCTCGTCTGGTATCTCTCGCGTCGCCTGACGCGCCCGGTTCTCGCCCTTTCGCGAGCGGCAGACGAGGTCGCTGCCGGCCGATACGACACGGATCTCCCCGAGCCACGGTCGGGCGACGAGATCGAACATCTGACAGACAGGTTCCGCGAGATGACCCAGCGGCTCTCCGAAGCGCAACGCCGCGAGCGCAACTTCCTCATGATCGTCTCCCATGAGCTCCGGACGCCCGTGACGGCGATCCGCGGCCACATCGACGCATTGCGCGAAGGTCTTGCGGACGACGCCGAGGCACGGGACGCGTCGCTCGCGGTCATCAGCGCCGAGACGGACCGGCTCGCCCGGCTCGTGCGCGACGTGCTCGATCTAGCCCGCCTGGCGGCGCATCAGTTCACGCTCGAGGAGCAGGAGGTGGAGCTCAAACGACTCCTCGAGCAGGCCTACCAGAGCTTCACCGAGGAGGCGAAGAGGCGCGGAATCGACTATGAGTGCTCGCTTTCGTCCGATCCGATCCTCGCGACGGACGGCGATCGCGTCCTACAGATCGTGTCCAACCTGCTCGACAACGCGTTCGCGTGGACGCCGGACGGAGGGCGGATCGCGCTCGAGCTCACGGCCGCAAACGGCACGGTGTCGGTGTCCGTGTCCGACTCCGGACCGGGCATCAGCCCGTCGGAGCGGGAGCGAATCTTTCGGCCGTTCTGGTCGCGAGCGGGGGACGGAACCGGGCTCGGCTTGCCGATCGCGCGGGAGCTCGCGCACGCTCTCGGGGGCGAGTTGGCTCTCCAGTCCGATGTCGGGAAAGGCTCGCGCTTCGAGCTGCGCCTGCCGGCTTAGGCGCCGGGCTTACGCTCGATCCGGTAGACGGCCGCGGACGGCCGCTCTTCGAGGGCGCGCTCCAGCCGGTCGAGCACGCGCTCGAGCCGGTCGAGCCGTCGCTCGACACCCCGCCAACCGGAGGCGATCAGGTCGACGAGCAGGGCGAGGTCCTCGACCCGAGCCTTCCGCTCGGCGGCGAGGTCGCCCTGCAGGCGCTCGAGGCGCCGGATCGTCTGGGCCGAGAGCCCACGCACCTCGGCGAGATGGCGCGCAACGGGGAGAACTTCCTCGCGCAATCCCTGCTGCAGAGCCGAATCAAGCCGCTCGGGCATGCCCGCTTCGAGCTCGGCCGTCGTCACGGCGAGCGCTTCCAGCCCGGCCCGCGCCCGCTCGAGGAGGGCCTGCAACGCGGACTCGTCGGGATGTCCACCGCCGGGTTCGGCGAGGCGCATTCGGGCTCGATCGAGGGCGTCGCGATCCACGTCCGCAGCTTAACCTTCGACCCGGATGTCGGCATGAAGACGTCCGAGCTTGACTACGAGTTGCCGTCGGAGCTCATCGCGCAGCACCCGGTCGAGCCCCGTGACCGCTCCAGGCTTCTCGTGTACGCACGGGAGAGCGGAGAGGTTGACCACCGAGAGTTTCGCGACCTGCCTGCCCTTCTTCCGCGCGAAAGCGTCGTGGTCGTCAACGACACGCGCGTCGTGCCGGCGCGCTTGCGGCTGCGGCGCCCCGGCGGAGGCGAGGCCGAGATCCTGCTGCTCGAGCGTTTAGCGGGCGGCGTGTGGGACGCGCTTGCCCGGCCGAGTCGCAGGCTTCGGCCGGGCATGCAGCTTGGCCCGGTGGAACTGCTCGAGGAGCTGGGGGAGGGCCGCTGGCGAGTGCGGCTCGAGGGCGAGCCGGCCGGCGAGGCGCCCCTTCCACCGTACATAACCGAGCCCCTGGAAGATCCGGAGCGCTATCAGACCGTGTACGCGGACGAGGCGGGCTCGGCGGCCGCGCCGACCGCCGGCCTTCACTTCACGCCGGAGCTCCTCGTTCGCATGGACGTGGAGCGCGTGACGTTGCACGTGGGGCTCGACACTTTCCGTCCGATTACGTCCGCGGAGCTCGAAGAGCACGAGATCCACAGCGAGCGGTACGAGGTGACGGCGGAGGCTTGGGAGCGCATTCGCTCGGCGGCGCACGTCACGGCTGTCGGGACGACCACAGTGCGTGTGCTCGAGTCGCTCGCCGCGGGGGCGCCGCTGGTCGGCCGAACGAGCCTGTTCGTGACGCCCGGCTTCGAGTTTCGGCGGACGGACGCGCTGGTGACGAACTTCCACCTGCCGCGCTCGTCACTGCTTGCGCTCGTGATGGCGTTCGCCGGGGTGGAGGAGATTCGGCGTCTGTACCGGCTCGCGATCGAGGAGAGGTACCGCTTCTACTCCTTCGGCGACGCCATGCTCATCCTCTGAGGGGCCACCCCTTGCCTCCGCCCGCATTTCAGCGTAGCCCGCGAGAATGCGTGCGTGGCGCACGAAACGAGCCGAAAACGACGCGAAACGATGTCGTGACTTTCACACTCACCGCCACCGAGGGTGAGGCGCGCGCCGGCCTCCTCCACACCGCACACGGCGACGTGCCCACCCCCGCCTTCATGCCGGTGGGTACGAAGGCGAGCGTCAAAGGCCTCGACCCCGAGCGATTGCAGGAGCTCGGGACGACGATCCTCCTTGGCAATACCTACCACCTCTACTTCCGTCCGGGCGTCGACGTGATCGAGGAGCTCGGCGGCCTTCACCGCTTCATGGGCTGGGGCGGCCCCATCCTCACGGACTCGGGCGGCTTTCAGGTCTTCTCGCTCCGTGACACGATCGCCGCCGTCGACGAGGATGGGGTCACGTTCCGGTCGGTCTACGACGGGCAGCCGGCGCGTTTTACGCCGGAGCTCGTCGCCGACGTCCAGCGCCGTCTCGGCTCCGACATCGCCATGTGCCTCGACGTCTGCCCGCCGGCCGACGTCCCGCTCACCGAACTCGCGCTCGCGACCGCGACGACGACGACGTGGGCCAGGCGCCAGCGAAGGGCGCCACGCGGCCCGGGTCAGCTCCTTTTCGGCATCTCTCAGGGCGGCACCGACCACGATCTTCGCCGGCGCTCGATCGGGGAGGTCTCCGAGCTCGACTTCGACGGGTACGCGCTCGGCGGGCTCAGCGTGGGGGAGGACCGCGCCCTCATGCTGGAGACCGTCGCCTGGTCGGCGCCGCTCCTCCCCGTCGACAAGCCTCGCTACTTCATGGGCATCGGCGATCCCGCCGGCGTCCTCGAGGTGATCGAGCGCGGGATCGACATGTTCGATTGCGTGCTGCCCACGCGCCTGGGGCGCACGGGTTCCGCGCTCACGTGGGAGGGCCGCCTCAACCTCAAGAACGCGCGCTTCGCCCGTGACCCGGGCCCGCTCGACGACGGCTGCCGGTGCTCGGCTTGCCGCCGCTTCAGCCGGGCCTACCTCCGTCATCTGCTGAACCAACAGGAGCTGCTCGGCTTGATACTTTTGTCCGAACACAACGTCCGCTTTCTGCTCGATTTGACGGCCGGCGCCCGGGCGGCGATCGAGCGGGGAGAGCTCGCCGCGTACAAGTCGGCCGCGCTCGACCGCCTCGACCAAGCCGCCGAAGTCCTCGGCCAGGAGGTTTCTCGTGGGTAGTGGTTTCTTCCTCGTCCTTCTCGCACTGTTCGCCTTCATGTACTTCTTGCTCATCCGCCCGCAGCGGCAGCGCGAGCGGACTCGCCAGCACATGCTCGGCTCGCTCAAGGTTGGCGACGAGGTGATCACGGGCGGTGGCATCTACGGCGAGGTCGTGCAGATCGACACGGAGCGCGTCATGGTCGAGATCGACGAGGACGTGCGGATCGCGGTCGCGCGGCAGGCGATTGCCGCGATCGTGCCGCCCGAGGAGCTCCAGCGGCTCGAGTCCGAGACCGACGAGGCGAGCTCCGAGCCCGTCACCGCCGAGGAGCCGCAGACCGCCGAGGAGCGCGACGCAGCCCGCAGCTAGGTTTCGAGACAGCAGCTAGGAAGCCCCGTGCGCCGCCACCTCGTCATCCTCGCCGCCCTCTTCGCCGCCGTGGCCGGCGTGGTCGCGCTCGCCCTCTTCCGCACCCCGACGCTCGGCCTCGACCTCCAGGGCGGCCTCGAGGTCATCCTCCAGGCCAAGGCGCCCCGGGGACGCCAGATCACGCAGGACGACATCGACCGCTCGATCGAGATCATGCGGTCGCGCATCGACAAGATCGGCGTGGCCGAGCCCGTCATCACGCGGCAGGGACAGAACCAGATCGCCGTCGAGCTCGCCGGCGTGCACGATGCGGCCCGCGCGGCGCAGATCGTGGGCCAGACGGCGCAGCTGCAGTTCTACGACCTGGAGGGCGATCTTCTGCCGCCCTCGATCGGCGCGGGAGGACAGATCGCGACTCCGCCACGGCAGCTCCTGCCGCTGCTGCGCAGCCAGGAGGCCTTGGCCAAGAAAGGGACGCCGACGGCCTGGTACCTGTACTCCGCCAAGGGGAAGAGGCTTGCCGGTCCATCCGACACGAAGGACGCGATCCTCCGCCAGTTGGGCGGTGCGGCTCCGACGGGCTCGAAGTTCTACGCGGTCCCGCAAGGCCGCACGATTCTCAGCTGTACCGATAACGCCACGGTCTGCCCGGGCGTCGGGCCGCCGGCGCCGGGCGCCACCTACTACTACCTCTTCAAGTACCAGCCGAACGACAAGGCGCATCCGATCCCGGAGCTGACCGGGAACGACCTCAAGGGACAGGGGACCCGGCAGGACTTCGGCCAGGGCAACCAGCCGATCGTCACGCTCCAGTTCACGAGCACGGGCGGGGACAAGTTCCACGAGATCACTCGTACGCTGGCTCAGCGCGGACTCCAGCAGGCGAGCCTCGCGGGCGCGCAGGGCGCGGAGCGAGACGCTTACAAGCAGAGCTTCGCCATCGTCCTCGACGGCGAGATCCGCTCCTACCCGTCGATCGACTTCGACGAGCTGCCCGACGGGATCGCAGGAGGCAGCGCCGAGATCACCGGGCTGGAATCCGTCCAGGAGGCGAAGGATCTCGCACTCGTTCTCCAGACGGGCGCGCTCCCGGTCGAGTTCGACCAGGTCGCCCGCACTGACATCTCGGCGACGCTCGGACAGGACTCGCTGCACGAGGCGCTGATCGCGGCCATCTTCGGCCTCGCCGCCGTCGCCCTCTTCCTGCTCGTCTTCTACCGCTTCCTCGGCGTCGTGGCGATCACCGGCCTCGCGATCTACGGCGTTCTCCTCTACGGCGCCATCCTCATCTTCAACGTGACGATGACGCTGCCCGGGTTCGCGGGCCTCATCCTCACGATCGGCGTGGCCGCCGACGCGAACGTCGTCATCTTCGAGCGGATCAAGGAGGAAGTGCGCGCCGGCAAGTCGGTGCGCGCTGCCATCGCCGGCGGCTACCGGAAGGGGTTCAACACGATCGTCGACGCGAACGTGGTCACGATGATCACAGCCGCCGTCCTCTTCATGGCTGCTACCGGGGGCCCGAAGGGCTTCGCCCTCATGCTCCTCATCGGAACGCTGATCTCGATGGTGACCGCAGTCGCCGCCACCCGGGCTCTCCTCGGGGTCCTCGCCGGCTTCCGCTGGTTCAACAACCCCGCCTTCATGGGCGCGAGCGCCCAGAAGATCCCCGCGTGGCAGCGCGTCGATTTCGTCGGCAGGACGAAGTACTGGTTTGCAATCTCCGGGACGATCCTCGCCATCGGCATCGGCTCGTTGATCGTCCAGGGGCTCAACCTCGGGATCGACTTCAAGGGCGGGAGCCAGGTGTCATTCAAGACGCCAGAGCCGCACCAGGTCCAGGACGTGCGCCAGCAGGCGGACGCGCTCGCCCTCGGCGGCTCGGTGATCCAGGGCCGCGGCGCGACCACGAACGGCGGCTACATGCAGTTCCAGTTGCGTACGAAGTCGCTCTCACTTAACAAGCAGAACGACCTCGAGGCCGCGCTCAAGTCGAAGCTCGGCGCGACCTCGATCGGCGTCAAGAACGTCTCGGCCAGCTTCAGCCGCCAGATTCTGAAGAGCGCGATCATCGCCATCGTCGTCTCGCTGCTCCTGATCGTCCTCTACGTGGCGTGGCGCTTCGAGTTCAAGTTCGCCGTCCCGGTGCTGACGGCTCTCGTCCACGACATCTTCATCACGCTCGGGATCTACTCCGTCACCGACCGGGAGGTGACGACGTCGACCGTCGCGGCGGTGCTCACGATCCTCGGATACTCGATCTACGACACGATCATCATCTTCGACCGCATACGCGAGAACATCCCGCTCATGCGGCGGTCGAGCTTCGCGGCGATCGCCAACCAGTCGCTCTGGGAGACCATCCGCCGCTCGCTGGCGACGACTTTCATCACGCTGCTGCCTGTGTCGTCGCTGCTCGTGTTCGGTGGGGCGACGCTGAAGGACTTCGCCTTCGCGCTACTGGTCGGGATCGCCTCCGGCGCGTACTCGACGATCTTCATCGCCACGCCGCTGCTCGTGCTCATCAAGGAGCGCGAGCCGGAGTTCGCGAAGCGCAAGACCGCAGGTCTCCGCGAGAAGCTCGAGGTGCCGGAGGAGGAAGCCGCCATGGCCGAAGCGCCTCCGGTGGCGGAGCCCCCCGCCGAGGAGCCGGTGCCCGCAGCCCCGGTCTCCCCTCCCGGATCCGACGGAGCCGCAGCCGCGCGACGGGACGCGCGCCGCAAGCGGCGGCGGACGAGGCCGCATGGCCGAGCCAGGTAGCAGCAACTCCGGCGGCCTCCGCGAGCTCGCAGAGGAGCTCCTGCTCGCGGGCGTTGGCGCCGTCGCCATCACGAAGGAGCGGGCCGACGAGCTCGTCGACGAGCTCTCGACGAAGGGCAAGCTCACCCGCGACGACGCGCGCGAGCTCGTCGACGAGGCGCTTGGGCGGTGGCGCGGCGACGCCATGCGCGTCGGCGAACGGGCGAGCACGACGTTGAGCAGCTTCTTCCGCGAGCTCGGACTCGTCACGCGGCGCGAGTACGAAGAGCTCGAGCTCCGCCTCGCCCAGCTCGAGCACCGGCTCCGGCTCGTCGAGGGACGACCGGTTCCACCGCCGCCCGGTCCCGGACCATGAGCGTCGCTCGCTTTCAGCGAGCTCCCGTGGGGGAAACCTTGTTTCCCCCACGAGCCCCCTTCTTTGATGCAGTGAGGGAACCTCCCGGTTCCCTCACACACCCTCCACACACTCATCGGCCGGGAGCTGGCCGATGAGCACTCCCGAGTCGCAAATCATCCAGACGGCTTTTCATCG
>DASQXE010000028.1:0-59692 GCA_035639875.1 Gaiellaceae bacterium
CACGCGGAGATCCCCCTCGTCGTACGGCGCCGTCTCGATCGCACCGCCGTGCTCCATGATCTTGTCGATCGTGGAGCCGAGATTTTCAACGTAGATGTACGGGCGTATGCCCGCGTCGCCGGCAACGCGCTGATCCGTCATGAAGTGGCCGATCACGTGGCCGGTGCCGTCTTCGAAGCTCGGCTCCCGAGAGCCACCGCGAACCGTCCAGCCGAAGACGGCCTCATAGAAGGCGGCGGCCAGGGGTGGGTCCGGCGCAGGAATCCGGAGGTAGGAGATCCCCGCGCTCCGGAAGACGGGCGAGCCGGACTCGTCATGCGACATGCGTTCATTGTTGCCCTGAGAAACCTCGCGCGTTTGCGGAACGTGAGGCAGTGAACGCGAATAACGTTCACGGCCGTCGCTCCTCACGCGTACTACAGGCGCGAGCTCGCGCGCGTGCATCACCTCGCATATGCGTTCCATGCCGACGCCTGCGCGCCGGGCATCCTCGCCCTGCTCGAGCCGATTCGCCATAGGCGAGGATTGGTCCTGGAGCTCGGCTGTGGAAGCGGTGCGCTGACGCGCCATCTCGTCGGGCAAGGGCACCGTGTCGTGGCGACCGACGCGTCGCCGGCGATGCTCGAGCTGGCGCGCGATGCCGTTCCTCAGGCCGAAGCGATCCGTCAACTCACGCTTCCCGACGACCCGCTCCCCGAGTGCGACGCGGTCGTCTCCGTTGGGCACGTGCTGAGCTACCTATCGGATCAGGCAGCGATCGAATCCGCGCTTGCCGCCGCTGCGAAATCGTTGCGTCTGGGCGGCGTCTGCGCGATCGACCTCCTCGACCTGCGCTATGGCGGCGATCTCGGCCCCGACGAAACGCGTGGGCGCGTCGGCGACGATTGGGCCGTCATCACACGACTGTCACGTCCGACGGAAAGGCTTTACGTCCGAGAGATAACAGCGTTCGTCCGGGATGACGACGGCTCGTGGCGTCGTGACGATGAGCGGCACGAGAACATCCTCGTCGATACCTCGCGGATCCCGGCGTTGCTCGCGCAGCATGGGCTTAAGGCCCGGGTTGCGGATTCCTTTGGCGATGAGGAGCTTCCTCGGGGGCTCGTGGCGATAGTCGGGCGCAAGGACGTGTAACGGCGCGGTGCAGATCATCCGCGCCCGCGGCATAGACATTGCCTACGAGCACGTCGGCTAAGGGCCGTTGCTGGTCCTGGTGCACGGCGCCGCAGAGGACGGCCGAATTTGGCGGCCGCAACTCGCCGCATTGGCGGACGAGTTCACGGTGGTCGCCTGGGACGAGCCGGGAGCAGGCCGCTCCTCCGACCTGCCTGTCATTTCGCCTCGGCGGACTACGCGCACTGTCTCGCGGCCCTCATCGAGACTCTCGAGCTCGGATCCGCCCACGTCGCCGGGCTCTCCTGGGGCGGCACCATCGTCCAGGAGCTCTACCGACACCATCCGGAGCTCGTCGCGAGCCTGATCCTCGTCGACACCTACGCAGGCTGGAAGGGGTCGCTGCCCGAGGAGGAGGTGCAAGCCCGGGGCGAGGGCGTCCATCGGATGCTCGCGGCGCCGGCCGAGGAGTTCGACCCGACGCTGCCCGGCCTTTTCGCGGGCGATCCTCCGGCTGAGTTCGGCAGGCAGCTCGAGGACATCGCTGCCGACGTACGACCCGAGAGTCTCCGCGCCCAGCTTCTCCTCCTGGCGGAAACCAACCAGCGCGACCTGCTGCCTCGCATCGCTGATCGGACGAGTCCTTCGCGCCGTAGACTGCTCGCCATGCCGGAGGCGCCGCTCCCCGACGAGATCGTCGAGTTCATCCGGCAACCTCACGCAGCCGTCATCGCCACGGTCCGCTCCGATGGCGCGCCGTATACAGCGGCCACCTGGTACGACTGGGACGATGGCCGCATCCTCGTCAATATGGATTTCGAGCGGCTGCGGTTAAGCCACATGCGCCGTGACCCGCGGGTGTCCATCACAGTCCTCGACATCGGCGACTGGTACCACGCCGTCACGGTCCAGGGCGGGGTCGTCGAGCTGAGGGACGACGAAGGCCTGCGCGACATCGACCGACTTTCACAGCGGTATCGCGGTTCGGACTACTGGAACCGCGACCGCAAGCGCGTGACGGCTCTCATCGAGCCGGAACGCTGGCACGAGCACCGCTGAAGCCGGTTATTCGCCGCCGGCGAAGGCGAACAGCGACGGCATCCGCGCGAGGAGCTCGCCGTCACCTTCCGCGGCCACCGACACCCGCGCGCCGGAGAGGAAGGCGATCAGCTCTTCGGGATCCGCCCTGAGCACGAGGTCCACGGGCCCGTCCGGCGCGGGCGTGATCTCGAGCGCCCCCTCCGCGAAGGCCAAGAGGAATTCGGCGCCCTCGACCTCCAGCCGGATCCGAGCCCGCAGGCCTCCGGCTGCCTCGCGCCGGAAGAAGGCCTGGAGCGCGACCGCCAGCCACTCGGGCCGCAAAGCCTGCTCCGGTGCGCGCGGACCCAACGTGCTCGCGCCCCACCGCCCGAGGGCAAGCATGATCGGGACGAGCTCTCGGCCATATCCCGAAAGCTCGTAGACCTGCGTAGGCGCCGGAGGCGGGAGCCGGCGGCGGGTGATCACACCATCTCGTTCGAGCTGCCTTAAACGATTACTGAGGACGTTGGTCGCGATTCCGGGCAATCCCTCGCGCAGATCCGTGAACCGCTTCGGCCCGAGCGTGAGCTCGCGGACGACCAGCAGCCCCCAGCGCTCGCCGACCAGATCAAGCGCGTGCGCCACGCCGCAGTACTCGTTGTAGGTTCTCGCCGACACCACTTTCTTAAGAAAACTTCATAGTTGCGTTTTGCAAGCATAGCCGCTAGGGTCGGCACCGCAAACGACTCGAGGGAGGAACGACCGTGAGCACCGTGGCGACCAAGGTCGGCAAGTTCGTATGGCACGAGCAGGTTTCGAGCGACCCGAAGCAGGCCGAGACCTTCTACACGCAGCTCTTCGGCTGGGGCACCGAGGTGTTCCAGCCGGGCGAGATCGACTACACGATGATCGCTTCAGGCGGCCAGACGCATGGAGGCTTCAGCAAGGCGATGGAAGGTGCCCCGCCGCCGCACTGGCTCGGTCATGTCAGGGTCGAGGACCTCGACAAGACGATCGAGAAGGCGAAGAGCGCCGGCGGCAGGCTCGCCGCGGGCCCCTTCGAGATGAGCGAGGTCGGGCGCATGGGGATCCTCGTCGACCCGCAGGGCGCTTTCATCGCCGCGTACCAGCCCCTGGGCGAAGGCTCGACATCCGAAGGTGTCTTCGTCTGGGACGAGCTCGGCACGACGGACGTCAACGGCGCCCAGCGCTTCTACGAGCACGTCTTCGGCTGGACGACGAAGGACATGGGCGAGGAATACGGCGGTTACCGGATCTTCGAACGCGGAGACGTCCAGATCGGCGGGCTGATGGTGAACCAGGATCCTTCGATCCCCGCCAGGTGGACGCCCTACGTCGCGGTCGAGGACCCCGACGCTTCTTGCAAGAACGCCAAGAAGCTCGGCGCCGAGATCGTCGTCGAGCCGATGGACATCCCGAACATCGGTCGCTTCGCGATCGTGAAAGACCCTCAAGGCGCCGTCTTCGGGATCATCCGGGGGGACTCGCCCTCCTAAACCGTTTAGATCGCCGCCCCGCCCCGCGGCGCACGCGGGCGGGGCGGCGGTCCGGAAAGCAGACGACGTCAGGGGCGGCCCGCCGCCCGACTTCCCGAGGAGTCGTCGAGGTCCTCAGGAAGCCGGGGGTGGTGCCTAGCGGTACCGGTAGACGATGCGACCTCGCGTGAGGTCGTAGGGCGAAAGCTCGACCCTCACCCGGTCGCCGAGGAAGATGCGAATGCGGTAGCGACGCATCTTTCCGGCTGTGTAACCGAGTGCCTCGTGGCCGTTGTCGAGGAGGATGCGGAACATCCGGTTACGCAAGGCCTCCACGACCTCGCCCTCCATCTCGATCTTCTCTTCCTTGACAGGAATGACGCCTCCCGTTTACTGCACAGGAGCGACGTTGGTCGCCTCCGGGCCTTTTTGACCCTCGCGGGCCTCGTACGCGACCTTCGCGCCCTCGGTGAGGGACTTGAAGCCCTCGCCGGCGATGTTCGAGTGGTGGACGAAGAGATCCTTGTCTCCGTCGTCCGGACTGATGAAGCCGTAGCCCTTCGAGTCGTTGAACCACTTGACGGTTCCGGTTGCCATAAAAAAACACCTCCTTACCCTGTACTAACGAACGGGTAGGAAGGTGAAGACCTCCGGTACTCGCCCTGGTTTGCACGACCAGTCTACCGATGACCGGCTCGAGCCGGACGCTCAGGTATAGGCGGATAATGATGTGGATCAATTCGCCGCCGCGCCCGACATGGCGCGCGCGGCAGCTTTGCAACCTCGGGCGAGCACGTCCGCGTAAATCAGCGAGGGGGCCGGCTCTGCGAACAGCTGAGGCACGCCACCGATGTCAAGGAGGGGCTCGCGGGGGAACCAGGGGTTCCCCCGCGTTATGGAGGCGGCGGGAATCGAACCCGCGTCCGCGGACGCACCGGGAAGAGCCTCTACAAGCTTGTCCTGCGCTTTCGCTTCACCCGCCGGCCGGTTGCAGGCCACCTACCGACGGGCTAGCCATCCTTTGGAGTCCCGCTCCGGGCGATTGGCTCTCCCTCGGCGGCGAGCCCGTTCGTTGGCGCCGGATTCCGTCCCACGGGCCCAAGACAGAGCGACGTCGCTACCTAACTAGGTTAGGCAGCGAGTGCGAGATCGTTCTTCGCACTTGCTTTGTTCCCGGTTGTTTTACGAGGCCGACCGGGGACCTCGGCTTGCAGCTCCTCCGGAGAACCGACCACGTCGAAACCAGGTCGCCCCCAGAGACCTCAATTATAGCCGCCGCGCTTTCAGGGCCCGGTCGATCTGCCGGCGCGCGTCGCGCTCCGCGATGTCGCGCCGCTTGTCGCGCGCCTCCTTTCCGCGGGCGACCGCGAGCTCGACCTTCACCCGGCCGTTCTTGAAGTAGAGCCGCGTCGGCACGATCGTCAGCCCACGCTCGCGCACCTTGCCTAGCAGCGAATCGATCTCGCGCCGATGGAGCAGCACCTTGCGGTCGCGGTCGGGATCGTGGTTTTGGATGTTCCCCTGCGCGTACTCGGGGATGTGGGCGCCCACCAGCCACACCTCGTTCCCACGCACTTCCGCGAAGGCGCGCTGCAGGCTCGCCCGGCCCTCGCGGAGAGATTTGACCTCCGTTCCCATCAGCACGAGTCCGCCCTCGAGGCGCTCGAGCAACTGATAGTCGTGGCGCGCACGCCGATTCTCCGTGATCAGCTTGGTCCCGCCGGGCATGTCACGGATTGGACCAAAAAAACTCGCCGAGCCGGGTGTCGCTTTCGTCCACCCCTCCGACGGACCTTCGGCTTCCGCCTACTGCCTACCGGTGAGGCTTCGTCCTACTTGCGCCCCGTGCTCGGCGCAGGCGGCACATTACGAGTCACGTCTCCTTCGCGCAAGTCGGTCAGGGAGGTGTTTTCCGCAAAGAGCGACCTTTTCTTTTTTCGCCCTCGGGGACGCCGAGCTCGACCTTCCCCTCGTGGCGTCGGATGCGGTCCACCCGCACCTTGATGCCGTCGCCGAGGCGGTAGGCACTGCCGGTCCGACGACCGACGAGCGCGACTCCGAGCGGATCGAGCTCGAAGTACTCGCCCGGGAGCTTCCTGGCCGGGAGGAATCCTTCGAAGACGCCGTCGAAGCGGACGAAGATGCCCGACCCGATCGCACCGGTGATCTCTCCGTCGAAGACCGCCTCCCAGCCGGCATCAAACAGCCGGCGCTCGAGGAGCCAGGCGAGGCAGAGCTCATCAGCTCGGTATTCGATCTGCGCTGCTTCGCGCTCCCGCTCCGAGGTCCACTCCGCCGCTTCCTCGAGCTCGTCCGGAAGGGGCTCGTCGGCGAGCCCGAGCTCGCGCAAGAGCGCCCGGTGGACGACCAAGTCCGGGTAGCGGCGGATCGGCGACGTGAAGTGGCAGTACGCGCGGCTCGCGAGCCCAGAGTGGCCGAGATTGCGACGGTCGTACCGCGCTTGCTTGAGCGAGCGCAGAACCAGGGCCGGAAACGCCTCCTGTCCCCGGCCGGACTGCGCCGCGTACTCGGCGACGCGCGCACTCGCGCGGGCGGCAAGGCGGGCCGCCTCGGCCGGCGTCAACTGGTCCGGAACCGGCGGCGTCGGCACCTCGAGCGCGGTCAGCTTGGCCAACAGGAGCTGCACGGCCTCCGGATCCGGCCGCTCGTGCACGCGGTAGACGGCCTCGCGGCGGCGCCCGGCCAGGAGACCGGCGACCGCCTCGTTGGTAAGGATCATGAGCTCCTCCACGAGCGCATGCGCGTGGGGCTCCGTTTCGATCCACGCCCGCTCCACGCCGCCCGCCCCGTCGAAGGCGAAGGAGACCTCGCCGGTCTCGATCCTGAGCGCTCCGCGCCGGTAGCGCCGACGTCTGAGCTCGAGAGCGACCACCTCGGCAAGTCGAAGGGCTGTCACCAGCTCCTCGCTCGCCACCTCGTGGCCCGCCAGGATGGCCTCTGCATGCGAGTACGTCAGACGCTCGCGGCTGCGGATCACGCTGCGGTAGAAGACCGCCTCGC
This sequence comes from Gaiellaceae bacterium, assembly GCA_035639875.1. GTDB lineage: Bacteria > Actinomycetota > Thermoleophilia > Gaiellales > Gaiellaceae > JAIBJP01. The sequence continues at coordinate 6,651 of DASQXE010000028.1, forward strand.
CCGGCTGCAGGTCGGCGTCGAAGAGGACCTCGACGGTGACGCAATTCCGCTCCTGGTGCGGCCGCAGGCTGCACAGATCGCTGGACAGGCGGTCGGGGAGCATCGGCTCGACCCGGCCGGGAACGTAGACGGAGAACGCCCGCCTCGCCGCGTCGCGATCGAGCGCCGAGCCGGCTGGGACATACCGCGCGACATCGGCGATGTGGACCCAAGCGCGGACGCCGTCTCCCTCGGCGCGAAAGCTGAGAGCATCGTCGAAGTCCTGCGCTTCCTCGGGATCGATCGTGAAAGCAGGAAGACCACGCAGGTCCACTCGCTCCGGCTCGGCGACCTTCGGCTCGGGTGGAACGGGAGCGTGCCGGCGCCGGACGCCTTCATGCCAGAGCAGCGCCTCCAGGACCGACTCGATGTGAGCGGCGGGGCCGAGAACCTTCTCGATCTTGGCGCGCCCCCGCGGTGGACGACCCACGACGACGAGGTCTCCGAGCCGGGCGCCGCCGGTCCCCTTCCTGTCGAGCACGACCGGCGTGCCGCCCTCGAAGAACGGGTCGCCGACGAGGAGCTTGCCACGGCGGGCGAGCTCGGCGACCAGCGTGGCCACGCTAGGTGTTGATCTGCTTGAGAAGGACGCGTTCCGCGGCCCGCAGCGCCTCGTCGAGCCGCGTAAGCGGGTCGTCGTCGATGCGCACCTTCGGCCGCACGCCCTTTCCGGTCAGGTCGCGGCCGGCCGGCGTGCGGTAGAGGGCCGTGGTCAGCTTGAGCGCGGTTCCATGTGAGAGCGGCCGGATGGACTGCACCGACGCCTTCCCATAGGTGCGCCGGCCGATAATTACAGCGCGGCCGTGGTCCTGGAGCGCGGCGGCGACGATCTCGGCCGAGCTCGCGCTCCCATGGTTCACGAGCACGACCAGTGGGATCCGCGGGTAGGTGGCGCCTCCGGTGACCTCGTAGACCGTCTCGTCCTGATGGAGCCCGGAGATCGTGCACACGACGCCTTCGTCGAGGAAGACCGACACCGTACGCACGGCCTGCGCGAAGAGGCCGCCGGGATTGTCCCGCAGGTCGAGAACGATTCCCTTCGCTCCGCGGCCCACCAGGGACGCGGTGGCGTCGGCCAGGCGGTCGCCCGCCGAGTCGGGAAACGCCAGCAGATGAACGTAACCGAACTTGACTCCGTGGAAGGGCACCAGGCGGGTGCGGAGCGATGGGACGGCGATCTCCTGGCGAACGACAGTGAAGCGCATTTGTCCTTCCCGCGGCCGGCGGACGCGGAGATGGACGATCGTGCCGCGCTCCCCTTTGATCAGGTTTAGCGACTGGTCGAACGTGAGCTTGCCGGCCGGGTGTCCTTCGATACGGACGATGATGTCGCCCGGCCGCACTCCTGCTTGCCGAGCGGGTCCCTTCATCGCGGAGGTGACGAGGAGACCAGTGCGGGCGGGCTCGACCGTCAGGCCCACGCCTGAGTAGCTTCGCGCGGTCCGGTTCTTGAGCGACGTGTACTCGGCGGCCGTGAGGTAGTCGGTGTTCGGGTCGCCGAGCTCCTTCAGCAGACCCGGGATGGTCGTCTCGCTCAGAACGTCACGCCCGACGGGACGGTAGTACGAGCTGGCGAGCGCCTCGCGGACCTCCTCGATCGGCGTCGGAGTCCGGTCGTCGGCGGTCGCGGCGCCCGCGTGGGTGAGGATGCGCGGCGATCTCGCGGTGAGCAGGAGACCGAGAACGAAGGCCGCCGCGAGCAGAAAAAGAAGGAGTGCAATTCCGGCCGCGCGTCGAGTTCTCATCGTGCCGCGCGCTGAGTATAGAGACCGCTGGAGCGCTCAGATCTGGAGGAAGCGGCGGATCGTGATGCCCGAACCGGCCGCGCCCACCAGGAGGCTGACGCCGATGAGGATCAACGCCGTGAGCGGGAAGCTGAGGGCATGCACGTCGCTCTCGCTGAAGGTCGAGCTGTGGCCCTCGATCACCGGGAGCGCGAGCTCCCTGGCGAGTATCAAGAGGATGACCGCGACTATCGCTCCGAGGAGGCCGCAGATCACGCCCTCGAGCATGAAGGGCCCCCGGACGAACCAATTCGAGGCCCCGACAAGCTTCATCACCTCGATCTCACGCCGCCGCGAGAAGATCGAGAGCCGGATCGTGTTCGCGATCAGGATCGTCGAGGCGACGAGCAGTATCAGGCTGCCGAGCAGGAAGATGTACTTGATGACGTTCGTGACCGCCAGGATCCGCTTCGTCTTCTTCTGCGCGTAGTCGACCTTGTCCACCCCGGGGGGCGGCGGGTCGAGCTTCGCGGCGATCGCTGAGACCTGGTCAGCATTCTTTGGCGTGACCTCGAAGGCCGGCGGCAGCGGGTTGTTGACCAAGTTCTTGGTCAGCTCCGGGTACTTCTTCTTCATGATCTCGAGGGCCTCTGCCTTCGAGATGAACCGAACGCTCTTCGTCTCGGGATAGGACTCGAGCTGAGCACGGATGGTGTTGATCTGCTGCTCGGTCGCGTCCTGCGCCAGGAACGCCTTGACGATGACGTCCTTCCGCACGTGATTCGTCCAGGAGTTCACCCACGAGAAGAGGGCGATGAAGAGCCCCAGCAGGAACATGCCGATGAGAACGGTCATGGTCGCCGCGACTGTCGTCGAGATGTTCGCGCCGATGGAGCGGATCGCCTCGCCGACGAACAGCTTCGTCCGCATTTAGGTCGCGTAGCTCCCGCGCCGCTCGTCGCGGATGACCGTCCCGTCGTCGAGCGCGATCACGCGCTTGCGCATCTTGTCGACCATCTCGCGGTCGTGCGTGGCCATCACGACGGTCGTCCCCGTGCGGTTGATGCGGTAGAGGAGCTGCATGATGCCGACCGACGTGTCTGGATCGAGGTTCCCCGTGGGCTCGTCGCAGATGAGGAGCGGCGGGTGATTGACGAACGCGCGCGCGATGGATACGCGCTGCTGCTCGCCGCCCGACAGCTCGTCGGGAAGCGAGTTGGTCTTGCCGGAGAGGCCGACCAGATTGAGGATTTCGGGCACCTTCGCGCGGATGTTGCGCTTCGACTCGCCCTGCACCTTGAGCGCGTAGGCCACGTTCTCGGAGGCCGTCCGATTCGGAAGCAGCTTGAAGTCCTGGAAGACGCAGCCGATGTTGCGCCGCAGCATCGGCACCTTGGAGTTCTTGAGCCGCGCAAGCTCTCGCCCGCCCACGATGATGCGCCCGTTCGTCGGCTCGAGCTCCTTGAGGAGCAGGCGCATGATCGTGGACTTACCCGAGCCTGACGGGCCGACGAGGAAGACGAACTCGCCCTTCTCGATCACGAACGAGGCGTCGCGGAGCGCAACGACGTGCGGCTCGTAGATTTTCGTGACGGCCTCGAAGACGATCATCGGCGCCCCGGTAGGGGTCGGCGCAGGGGGCCGCTCGCCGTTCACGGCTGGAGCCGCTACGACTTCGCTGGCTGGCTGGACGTCTGAGAGTTGGGTCTCCTGCACCGGTTCGAAAAGGGGGGCGCCCTGGCGGCGCGCCGGTATAGGTGGCTACGAGCGGCGGAGTCTAGCGCATTGACCGGCCAGATTCGCGTTTAGCCGCCGTCGCGCGTCGCCTGCTGCAACAGGTAGGCGTGGATGAACTCGTCGAGGTTGCCGTCGAGAACCCCCTGTGCGTTCCCTTCCTCCACCTCGGTCCGATGGTCCTTGACGAGCTGGTAGGGGTGGAGGACATAGCTCCGGATCTGGCTGCCGAAGCCTGTCGTCATGACCTCGCCGCGCTCGCGCGCCAGCTCCTCCTCGCGTTTTTCCTGTTCGAGCTCGGCGAGGCGGCTGCGCAGGATCTTGAGCGCCGTGTTCTTGTTCGAGAGCTGCGAACGCTCGTTCTGGACGGCGACGACGATTCCGGTGGGAACATGCGTGATCCGCACCGCGGAATCGGTTTTGTTGACGTGCTGGCCGCCGGCGCCGCTTGCGCGGTAGGTGTCGATGCGGAGATCGGCTTCGTCGATGTCGACGCCGCCGTCGTCTCCGACCAACGGGCTGACGATCACCTGCGCGAACGAGGTGTGGCGACGGTGGGCCTGATCGAAAGGCGACAGCCGCACGAGTCGATGCACTCCTCGCTCGGCCTTGAGCACTCCGTACGCGTTCTCGCCGGAAACCGTGAACGTCGCAGATTTGAGGCCCGCTTCCTCGCCGGGTGAGGCCTCGAGGAGCTCGGTCTTGTAGCCGCGCGCCTCCGCCCAGCGCAGGTACATCCGCAGGAGTATCTCGGCCCAGTCCTGCGCGTCCGTCCCTCCCTCGCCCGCGTGGATGGACACGACCGCGTCGCCGGCGTCGTACTCGCCCGAAAAGAGCGACTCCTCCTGTAGCCGGTCGAGATCGGCCCGCAGCGCGGCGACGCTCGCCGCCACCTCGTCGAGCTCGCCGTCGTCGGACGCGAGCGTGAGGAGCTCCCCGAGGTCGCTCGCCTCACCCGCGAGGCCCTCGTAGCGTTCACGCCGCTTCGAGAGCCGCGCGTGCTCGGCCGAGATCTGCGCCGCGCGCTTCTGGTCGTCCCAGAAGCCGCGCTCCCCCATCTCCTGCTCGAGCTCCGCGAGGCGGGCGCTCAGCGCGTCCGGGTCAAAGGTAATCACGGACCCAGTCGAGCTGGGCCCTGATCTCCTCCATCTCTCGCTCGAGCGCGGCGCGGTCGGCCATGGCCTTGATCGTAGCGTCAGCGAACGCCGACGTACCGAAACCCGATCGCGGCGAGCCGTCCGCTCCGAATGAGCTCGCGCTCGAGCGCTTCGTCCACCGCTTGCCGCTGCTCGCGATAGAGATACGGCTCCCACGAGCATCTCCGCTGGGAGAAGCGCGTCGCGAGGGTATCCAGCATCGCTGCGGAGGTATGGAGGCCTTCATGCTCCGCTCGCCACTCCCCGAGGTCGATTCCGACTTCCCGCGCAGAGCGCCCGTCCAACCGGTCCCACGCGAACTCGTCCAGGACGAGCACCCCACCTCGGTGGAGCAAGGCCGCGATCTTGTCGACGGCAATCGTGAGATCCGGTACATGATGGAGCGAGCGGCTCGCCACCGCTCCGTCGAAGATTTCGGGATCCGCGAAGTTTTCGAGTGTCGCCCGCCGGAAGAGCGGCCCTTCCGGGGCGTCCGGATCGATCGCAACGACGAAATAGCCGGCCTGGGCCAGTGTTTCGGCGAGCTCTCCGCGTCCGCAACCGACCTCGAGCACTCGAAAGGGCGGAGGCGGCAGCTCCGCCAGGACGAACTCGTTTACGTCCATACGCCTAGCCGGCGGGACTTTGGCCGATTAAGCGCCGTGGCATTTCTTGAATTTCTTGCCTGAGCCGCACCAGCACGGGTCGTTGCGGCCGACCTTCTGGCGTTCGGAGACCGTGCGCTGGCCGGTTGCGACCGTGGTTGCGGCCCCGCCGATGGCACCGGCGGTGACACCCACCGCCCGCCCGTCTCCGCCGCCGTTCCCGCCTGCGGCGGCGATTGCGTCAGCCCCAGCAAGGGACTCGTGCTCGTACGAAAGGTCCTGCGCGGCGGGCGCTGCAGCGGACGTGAGCTGTTGCGCCTCCTGCGGCTCGATCTCGACGTGGAAGAGGTAGCGGACGACCTCCTCCCGGATCATCTGACCGAGCTCCTCGAACATCGCATGTCCCTCGCCGCGGTACTCGACGAGCGGGTCCTTCTGGGCCATGGCGCGCAGGTGGATGCCGTCGCGCAGGTATTCCATGTTGTCGAGGTGCTCCCGCCAACGCAGGTCGACGACCTGGAGGATGAGGAACCGCTCGATCTCGCGCATGATCGGGACGTCCGGCTGGTCTGGATGCGGACCGAGCTCCTCCGCCTTCGCCTCGTAGGCATCTCGCGCGTCGTCCTGGAACTCGGCGACGAGCTCCTCCTGCGACTTCCCGGAGAGGTCGAACTCGTCCGGCCGGATCTCCGGGTCGTAGAGGTCGGCCAGCTCCTTGAAGAGCGACTCGACGTCCCATTCCTCTTCGTACTCGGAGGCGGTGTGCTCCACGACGATTCGCTCGACGAGCTCGTCGATCCAGTCGCCGATGTCCTCGGAGAGGTCCTCGCCCTCGAGCACACGGCGGCGTTGCTCGTAGATGACCTGCCGCTGGACGTTCATGACGTCGTCGTACTTGAGGACGTTCTTCCGCGAGACGAAGTTCTGCTCCTCGACCTTCTTCTGCGCGTTCTCGATCTGATTGGAGAGGATCTTCCGCTCCATCGGCTCGTCGTCGGGGAGGTTGAAGCGGTCCATGATCCGGTAGATCCGGTCACCCGCGAACAGGCGCACGAGGTCGTCCTGCGCGGACAGGTAGAAGCGCGACTCGCCCGGATCGCCCTGGCGGCCTGAACGGCCGCGGAGCTGGTTGTCGATGCGGCGCGCCTCATGGCGCTCGGTGCCGAGGACGTAGAGGCCGCCGAGGTCGACGACGCCTGGGCCGAGTTTGATGTCGACGCCTCGGCCGGCCATGTTCGTCGCGATCGTGACCGCGTGCTTCTGGCCCGCCTCGGCGATGATGCCTGCCTCGCGCTCGTGCTGCTTCGCGTTCAGGACGTTGTGCGGGATGCCCTGCCGCGTGAGGAGCTGCGAGAGGTGCTCGGAGACCTCGACCGAGATCGTGCCCACGAGCACGGGTTGGCCGATGTCGTGGCGCTCCTTGATGTCGTCGATGACCGCGGTGTACTTCGCCTCTTTCGTCTTGTAGATCAGGTCGTCGTTGTCGTCCCGGACGACGGGCTCGTTCGTCGGGATCTCGACGACGGAGAGGTCGTAGATCTCCTGGAACTCCTTCTCCTCCGTCTTGGCCGTACCGGTCATGCCGGCGAGCTTCTCGTACAGGCGGAAGTAGTTCTGGAGGGTGATGGTCGCCAGCGTGACGTGCTCCTCCTTGATGGCCACGCCCTCCTTGGCCTCGATTGCCTGATGCAGGCCCTCCGACCAGCGCCGGCCTTCCATGATTCGCCCGGTGAACTCGTCGACGATCTTCACCTCGCCGTCCTGGACGACGTAGTCGACGTCGCGCTGGTAGAGAGACTCGGCCTTCAGCGCCTGGACGAGGTGGTTGACGAGCTGAGCGTTCTGCGGCGCATAGAGGTTTTCGATCCCGAGCGCATGCTCGACCTTCTCGATCGCGGACTCGCGCGGGGAGACCGTCTTGAACTTCTCGTCGAACTCGAAATCGGCGTCGTCCTCGTCCTTCGGCATGCCCTTCGGCACGAACTTGTGGGGGACGCCGGTGAGCTGCCTGGCGATGCGCGCGAAGTCGTAGTAGGTCTTCGCCGCCGTCTCCGGCTCGCCGGAGATGATGAGCGGCGTGCGCGCCTCGTCGATGAGGATCGAGTCGACCTCGTCCACGATCGCGTAGGCGTGGCTCCGCTGGACCGTTCCCTCGAGGGCCGTGGCCATGTTGTCGCGGAGATAGTCGAACCCGAACTCGGAATTCGTCCCGTAGGTGATGTCGGCTTCGTAGGCCGCCATCCGCTCGTCGAACGGCATCATGTTGCGGATGAACGACGCCCGCATGCCGAGCTTCTCGTACACGGGCCCCATCCACTCGGCGTCGCGCTTCGCCAGGTAGTCGTTGACGGTGACGAGATGCACGCCACGCCCTTCGAGGGCGTTCAGGTAGAGCGGCATCGTGGCGACGAGGGTCTTTCCTTCGCCGGTCTTCATCTCGGCGATGTCGCCCTCGTGGAGGACGATCGCGCCCATGAGCTGGACGTCGAAGGGACGCATCCCCACCGAGCGCTTGGCCGCCTCGCGGACAGTCGCGAAGGCCTCGAAGACGAGCTCGTCGAGGTCCTCGCCGTTTTCCAGCCGCTGCTTGAACTCCACCGTCTTGGCGGCGAGCTGCTCGTCCGAAAGCGCTTCGAAATCGGGCTCGAGCGACGTGATGTAGGCCGCCTGCTGGGCGAGCTTCTTCAGCCGCCGCCCTTCGCCCATGCGCAGAAAGCGCTCGAGTCCACCGTAATCGTCGGGCATCAGCTAGTCAGGTTAGCGGAGGTCACAGAGGGTCGATCTCGATCTCCCAGAGCCGGTCGTGAAGGCGAACGGCGCGGAGGACGTAGGCAGCGAAGCGGCCGCCCGCGATCCCTTCGAGCGCGTCCACGGGCTTGGGCGCGGGCCGGCCGTCGATCTCGAGCGCGCGTTCCCCCTCCTGGGTCACGGTCAGCATCAGCTCCTCCCCGTGGGTATCGGCAGGGAGCTCGGCGACCTCGATGGCGACCGCGCCGACCGCCCACGTGGCCCCGTCGCGGCGGAGCGCGAAGGCCTTGTAGGGCGCGTCGAGCTCGCCGGCGAGCGCGCGCGCGGCGGGAGCGGCGACATCGGCGCCGGTCAGGTGGAGCACGGTGCCGTCGGCGAGCGCGGCGAATGTGCCCTCGTCGCCCGCGGCGTCGGACTCGAACGACGCGACGGCGTCCCATTCGCGCACGCGGGGGATCCCCGAAACGCCGCTCTCGACCCAGCGGAACGCCCGCGGGTCGCGGATGTCCTCGAAACTCAGGTGACCTGTGGCTCGATGAGCCCGTAGTTTCCGTCACGCCGTCTGTAAACGACGTTGACGTCGTTCGTGTCCGCGTTCTGAAAGACGAAGAAGTCGTGGCCGATGAGCTCGAGCTGGAGCACGGCCTCCTCGGGAGTCATCGGCTTGACGGCGAACTGCTTCGACTTGACGATCACCGGCGTCTCCTCGTCGGCCACCACCGGGATCCCTTCGACGGGCTGCTCGTGGTTCCCGCGCGCGCTGCTGCGGCGGCGCTTGTCGCGGTAGCGCCGCGCTTGGCGCTCCAGCTTCTCGACGAGGAGATCGATGGAAGCCTTCATGTCAGTGGAGCTCTCTCGAGCGCGCAGAACCGGACCCTTCGTCCAGATGGTCGCTTCGGCCACTTGGTTTTGGGCGATGGACGGATTCTTCTCCACCTGAAGCTCGAGCTCGAGCCGGGCAGCGGCGTTCAGATGCTTGTCGAGCTTCCCGAGTTTCTGGAGGGCGTAGTCCTTGAGCGAGTCGGTGACGTCGACGTTCTTGCCCTTGACCTGAAGTCTCACCGGAGCCTCCTCGTAGGGTGGCCTGAATCTACCTGATCGGGCTCGCCGTGAATTCAGCGACGGACGGCGCGCGCGAACGTCACGACATACACCTCCCGCGCACCCGCGCGCCGAAGCTCGGTGGCGGCAGACCCGACGGTCGCGCCGGTCGTGTAGACGTCGTCCACCAACGCGACGGACGCGGGCGCCTCGGCAGCGCCGGCGAACGCGCCGCGCACGTTTCTGCGCCGATCCTGGCGGGAGAGCCCGCGCTGCGGACGCACGCTCCGGCGCCGCTCGAGAAGCGGCTGGACCGGGATCGACCACTCGAGCGCGAGGAGCCGCGCGAGCGATTCGGCCGTGTTCTCGCCGCGGTGCAGGACGCGGTCGCGTTGGCCCGGCACGAACGTCAAGACCTCCACGGGTGGACGCTGGACGACCTCGGCTACGAGTCCTGCAAAGACTGGCGCGAGCGGCCGCAGGCCGCGCTCCTTCCACGCTGCGACGAGCGTGCGGGCAGGGCCGTCGTAGGCGACGGCGGCGCGCGCCCGGACGAATGCCAGCCGCCGGCCGGAGCACTCGGCGCAGCGCTCGACCGGCCAGGCGGTCGGAGCCCCGCAGCGTCCGCATAGCGGCCCGCGGAGAAGCTGGAGCGCGGCCAGGCAGCCAGGACAGACGATACGCTCGCCGCTGCCGCAGGCAGCGCAGCGTTCTGGTACGAGCAAGTCGAGCAGGCGGAAACGACGGCGGTCGGCACGGTTCGTGCGCACGTACCCACCCCCTGGGGTGGGATAGCAACGCTGGATGCGCGCGTGGCGCGCGAACTGTGCCGCCTGTGCAAATTCGCCGCGTCGTTCTAACGCGCGGCGGGATAGCGGAGCACTGCCTCGGCCAGCTTCGAGGCGTCTCCGAAGATGCCCGCGATGGCGAGGCCCTCGTCCGGGACGGCCGTCCCCGGAAGCAGCGCTGCGCTTCGAATCGCGGCGCCCTCGCCGACGCGGCAGTCGGCGCCGATCGCCGCCGGGCCTCGGATCTGCGCGCCCTCGGCGATCACCACCCCGGGACCGAGCACCACGGGGCCGTCGATCTTCGCCGAGTCGGCGATCTCGCAGTCCTCTTCCGCCCACACGCCCGAAGCGATCTCCTCACCGGGGATGTCGATACGAACGTGCCCGAGGACGGCGTCGAGGATTGTGTTGCGGAGCTCGTCCAGGTCGCCCACGTCGTTCCAGTAAGCCATCGTCGTGTACGCGTAAACCTCTTCGTTGGCTGCCACCAGGCTCGGCCAGATGTCCGTGCCGAAATCGCAGAACCGTCCTGCAGGAATCCGGTCCAACAGCCGGGCCTCGATGACGTAGATGCCGCAGTTGGCCAGGTCGGAGCGCGCCTCGTCGCGGGTCGGCTTCTCTTGGAAGCCGCGCACGCGGGTGTCGCGGTCGAGGATCACGACGCCGTACGACGACGGATCGCTCACCGGCTTCACTGTGAGCGTCGCGAGCGCGCCCGTGCGGCGGTGGTGGCCCAGGAGCGCGGTGACGTCGACGTCGTGGAGGCCGTCGCCGGAGGTGACGAGGATGGTCTCTCCGTCCCAGAACTCCTCCAGCTTCTTGGTGCCGCCAGCCGTCCCCAGCAGCTCGGGCTCGTGAGACCAGCGGATCGACATGTCGAGGCTCGAGCCGTCCCCGAAGTAGCTCTGGATGAGATCGGCGAAGGCGTGGACGTTGATGCCGACCTGGGTCACCTCGTGGCGGTGGAGCAAGTTGAGCAGGTGGTGGAGGACCGGCCGGTTCGCCACCGGCATCATCGGCTTCGGGAGGAAGTCGGTGAGCGGCCGGAGGCGCGTTCCCAAACCCGCGGCCATGACCATTGCCTTCATCTGGTGGCACCCACCGTCGGCCGCGACAGCGAATCCTCATAAGGAGGTTGGTGCACGCCGATCTCCGTCACGATCGCGGTGATGAGGACCGCGGGCGTGACGTCGAAGGCCGGGTTACGTGCGGGGAAGCGGCCGGTCAGCTCGGCCGGGTCTCGCTCTTCGATCGGGATCTCGGCGCCGCTCGGCGTCGCGGGGTCGAGCGTCGAGGTCGGCGCGACGACGTAGAAGGGAATCTCGTGGTGGTTCGCCAGGACAGCAAGCGCGTACGTCCCGATCTTGTTGGCCGTGTCGCCGTTCGCCGCGATGCGGTCCGCCCCGGTCACGACGTGAGTCACCTCGCCGCGAGCCATGAGCGAACCGGCAGCCGCGTCGACCACGACCGCATGAGGGATTCCGATGCACTCGAGCTCCCACGCCGTTAGCCTGCTTCCCTGCAAGAGCGGACGCGTCTCGCCGACGAACACGTGCCGGACGATTCCGCGCCCGTGCGCTTCCCTGAGCGCGCCGACCGCCGACCCCCAGCCGCCGGTCGCAAGACCGCCGGCGTTGCAGTGCGTAAGGACCATCGCGCCCGGCTCGAGAAGGTCGGCGGCGTGCTCACTCATGCGCCGGCAGCGCTCCACCTCTTCCGCGTGAATCTCTCGCGCGCGGGCAACGGGGTCGGGCGCGCGCCGGACCTCGGCGAGCGCCCAGGCGAGGTTGACGGCGGTCGGGCGCGAGGCGACGAGCACGGCTTCCACAGCCTCGAGGTCCTCTCCGCGCGATGCGGCGAGCGCATAGCCGTAGGCAGCTGCGATGCCGATCGACGGAGCGCCGCGCACGGCCATCGACCGGATGGCAGCCGCCACCTCCGCCGCCGAACGGCACTCGAGCTCGACTTCCTCGTCAGGAAGGCGGCGCTGATCGAGAAGGACGACACGGTCGTCCTCCAGGCGCACGATCTCCTCGGGAGTTAAGTCCCTTCGTCCCAAGAAGCCAGGTACCGCGCCTGCTCCTCGGTGAGCTCATCGATCACAACACCCATCGTCTCGAGCTTCAAGCGCGCGATCTCGCGATCGATCTCCTCGGGCACGACATACACCTTGCTCTCGAGCTCGCCCGCGTGCTCGACGACGAACTCGGCCGAGAGCGCCTGGTTCGCAAAGCTCATGTCCATCACTGCCGCCGGATGGCCCTCGGCGGCGCCGAGGTTGACCAGGCGCCCGTCGGCGACGAGATAGAGGCGACGCCCGTCCTCCAGTCGAAACTCCTCGACAAACGGCCGCGCCGTGCGGGTCTCGACGGCCATGCTGCGGAGAGCCGGAATGTCGATTTCGACATTGAAGTGCCCCGTGTTCGCGAGGATGGCGCCGTCCTTCATCCGCTCGAAATGGGTCCTCGCGAGGACGTGCTTGTCTCCGGTTGCGGTGCAGAAGATGTCCCCGACCTCCGCCGCGCGATCGGTCGGCAGGACCTCGAAGCCGTCCATGAGCGCCTCGAGAGCACGCAGCGGATCGACCTCCGTGACGACGACGTGCGCTCCCATGCCGCGAGCACGCATGGCGACGCCGCGGCCGACCCAGCCATAGCCGGAGACGACGAACTTGCGGCCTGCGAGCAGGACATTCGTCGCCCGGATGATCCCGTCGATCGTCGACTGGCCCGTCCCGTAGCGGTTGTCGAAGAGGTGCTTCGTCTTCGCCTCGTTGACGGCCACGATCGGGAACCCGAGCCGTCCCTCCTGCTCGAGCGCGCGCAGGCGGATGACGCCCGTCGTCGTCTCCTCTGTGCCGCCGATGATCTCGCCGAGCTGGTCCTGCCGCTGCGAGTGGAGGAAGCCGATGACGTCGGCGCCGTCGTCCATCGTCATCTGCGGGTGGTGGTCGACCGCCGCGGTGATGTGCGCGTAGTAGCGGTCGTCGTCCTCGCCCTTGACGGCGAACACCGGGATGCCGTACTCGGTGACGAGCGCTGCGGCCACGTCGTCCTGCGTCGAGAGCGGGTTCGAAGCGCAGAGCAGGATGTCGGCACCGCCGGCTTGGAGCGTGCGCGCGAGATTTGCGGTCTCGGTCGTCACATGCAGGCAGGCCGAGACGCGATAGCCTTCGAGCGGCCGCTCGCGCTCAAACCGCTCGCGGATGGCCGCGAGCACCGGCATCTGGCGGTCGGCCCACTCGATGCGGACGACTCCGTCGGGCGCCAGCGAAAGGTCCCTGACATCGTGACGGGGCGTGGTCGTGGCCATAGCCGCCCGAGTTTACCGGGCCGCCCTTGGCCGACTCCTACCTGCCGGCGCGCCCGTAGCGGTCCTCGAGTCGGACAACGTCCTCGATCTCGGGCGTCGAGACCTCGAGGATCGTCGTGTCGTCGAGCGCCCGCAGGCGATGGACGGTGCCCGGCGCGAGGTGAAAGGCACGTCCCGGCCCGACAACCTCTGTGTCGATCGGCTTGCCTGGATCGCCGATCTCGAGTTCGACGCGGCCGGACTGGACGTAGATCGTCTCGTCCTTCTCCTTGTGGAACTGCAGGCTCAGCTGCTCGCCCGCCCGGATGAAGAGGACCTTGCCGCAATACCGCTCGGTAGCCGCATAAATGAGCTCGTAGCCCCACGGCTTCTCGACGCGTTTGACGTCGACGGCGAACCGGTCGAGATCGAGGAGGTTTGGCGAAGAACCGCGCATCGCGGCGGACCTAACCCAAGCCGCCGACCTTAGTCAAGGCGCCGGCCGCCAGTTGCTCTTCCGCGTATCGGAGATCCTTGGGCGTGTTGACCGTTATCCAGAGACCCTCGTGGCGAAATGCGCGAAGCCTGCCCTCGGCCGCGAGCGCTGGAAAGGTCGTGCGCTCGTGGTCGCCGCGCTCGGGAAGCCGCGCCAAGGCCTCCGGCGCAAGCACGTAGATCCCGCAGCTGACCCAGTGCGGCAACCGGGGCGATTCCGCGAAGCCGCTAACCACGTCCTGCTCACCGAGCTCGACGACGCCGAACGGAGAGACGAGCGGGGCGACGGCGATCGTGGCAGCTGCGTCCGTTTCCCGCTGGCGTGCCAGGAGCGCCGAGAGGTCGAGGTCGAAGAGCTCGTCGCCGTTCAGGGCGAAAACGTCGCCGCTTTCTTCGCGGGCCGCGGCGGCGTGGCGAAGCCCTCCCCCGCGGCCGAGCGGCTCCCGCTCGCCCACGGCCACGATCTCGACCCCGAGTCCGCTCAACTCGGCCTCGAAGAGCTCTTCCTGACCGGCAGCGCAGCTGACGATAACGCGGCCGACGCCAGCCTCGGCAAGGGCGGCAAGCTGGTACGCGGCGAGCGGCCGCCCGGCCACGTGGACGAGCGCCTTCGGCTTCCCGGCAGCGGCGTCACCCAGACGCTCAGCCCTGCCACCTGCCAGGACGATGGCCTCCAAGCCTAGGGGTGGAGCTCGGGCTCGAGGTCGGCCGCAGCGAGGCCAGCGAGCGGCGCGGATGGTCGCCCGATCGCGTCGTAGGTGAAGCCTGCGGCGCGGAGCTCGTCGGGGTCGAAGAAATTGCGCCCGTCGACGATAAGCGGATTTCGCATCCCATCGCGGAGCGACGGCAGCGAGCGTAGCTCCTCCCACTCCGTGACGATGACGGCGGCATCTACGCCTGTGACCGCATCCGCGAGCGAATCGAACAGCTCGACGCCCCGCAGGAGACCGTGCGCGTCCGGCGTCGCGACGGGGTCCCACCCTCGTACTCTCGCGCCCTCTGCCAAGAGCCGAAAGGCAAGCACGAGGCTCGGGGCCTCGCGCATGTCGTTCGTGTTCGGCTTGAACGCGAGACCGAGGAGGGCAATCGTCTTCCCCTTCAGCGGGCCGAGGTGCTTGACGAGCTTCGCGATGATGCGGCGCTTCTGGAGCTCGTTCACCTCGATGACGGCCGAAAGCAGCTGGAAGGCATACCCGGAGTTCGCGGCGAGCTGCTTGAGAGCCGACGTGTCCTTGGGGAAGCAGCTCCCGCCGTAGCCGATGCCGGCACGCAGGAAATGCGGGCCCAAGCGGTGATCGAGCCCGACCCCCCGCGCGACCGCCTCGACATCGGCTCCGGTCGCCTCGCAGACGTTGGCGATCTCGTTGATGAAGCTGATGCGCGTCGCGAGGAACGCATTTGACGCGAGTTTGACCATCTCGGCAGAGGCGACGTCGCACCGGAGGAGAGGGGCGTCGACGAACTCGAAGAGCCGCGAGACGTCGTCGCCGTCGACGTCTGCAAAGGCGCCCACGACCACGCGGTCCGGATTCTTGAAGTCCCGGATAGCCGTCCCTTCGGCGAGGAACTCGGGATTCGAGACGTAGCCGACGTGCGCCAATCCGGCGCCGTCGAGCCGATCGCGAATCTGCGCGCCGGTTCCCACTGGAACGGTGCTCTTCATGACGAGCACGATTCGCTCCGTCAACTCCGGAAGCTCGTCGATCACCTGTGAGACGCGGGACAGGTCGGCGTCGCCGGAGTACGTGGGCGGCGTGTCGACACAGATGAACGCGATACGCGCGCGTTCGAAGATGTCGCCCAGGTCCAGCGTGAAGCGAAGCCGCTCGCGGTTTGCCTCGAGCAGGTCCTCCAGCCCCGGCTCGTAGATGGGAATCCGTCCTGCCTGGAGGTCGGCGATGCGCTCCGGAACGATGTCGCGAACGACGACGTCATGGCCGAGATCGGCGAAGCACGCGGCCGTGACGAGCCCCACCCACCCCGCTCCGATCACTCCGAGCGGCTCTTTGGACATGGACTGAGTTTAGTGGCCTAGTGGGCGCAGACCCTTGGCGATCGCCAGCATCGTCTCGTTGGAGAGGCGATTGAGAAGGGTGTTCACGACCCAGTACGTCGCCCCGTCCTGCTGGAAGGCGACCATGTGCAGCTTCGAGCCGTCGAAGTAGAGCGCGTACTGACGGCCCTTGATCGTCTGCGTGACGCTGGGGCCGTCGAGGATGGGCGGGTCTTCCCACCCGACTTCCTGGATTCCCCAGTACTCGTCGCCGGCCGTCCGGTACGAGAGCCGGAACGCCGCGTGCTTCCCGTCGATTCGGTAAGTGCGCGCGGGCTCGACCGAGTCCAATGACGAGCTCAGCTCCCGCACCGTGGGGTAGAAGACCTGGAAGTCGACCTTGCGGCGCGCGGCCCGCGCGTAGGGGAGAGCGCTCGCAGTATCGCTTGCGACCGAGGGAGGCTCGTGCTTGGGCGTCTCGTCGCGCGGGAGCGGCGTCAGCGTTCCCTTGAAGGTCTGGCCGACCACGACGCGCACCATCGTCTTGAGCGGCACGCCGCTGGCCACCGGTTCCGCCTGCGCGTCGCCGAACAGGTCGGCGAGCTGCTTGGCCGCCCGCTCGGAGTCGGGGCTCGATGGGTCGTAGAAGACCTTCGACTCGAAGTAGTCGAAGTTGTCGGCGTTTCCGCCGTTCACGACCTGGTAGCCGAGGCCCGAGAGCCGGGAGGCGGCGTCGTCCGCAGCGCCGGCGATCCCGTTTCCGTTCAGGACCTCGATCGTGACGTCGGAGGGAGGCGGCCCCGTATCCCGCTTGGGCTGGGGCTTGCCCCCCAGGGCGGCCGTGGCAGCCTTCTCGGGCGCCTTCACGTCGGGATTGAGGAACGCGTCGACCGCGTCGTCAATCGAGGACTGGGACGCCGTCAGCTCGTTGTAACCCGTCAGGCCTTGGAGCTGGACCTGCTGGAAGTTCCCCGTCGGAAGGCCGTAGACGAGCTTCGCGTAGCTGTAGAGGGTCGACACGTCGAGCGACTTGCCGCCGCCGACGCCGACCTCGACGTTGTCCGTGATCGTGTTGATGATCCCCGGGATCTTCGTGATCGACCAGAAACCCGACACCTGCTGCTTCAGCGCCTTCACGAACTCCTGTTGGCGAACGACCCGGTAGAGGTCTGAATCGGTGTGGCGGAAGCGCACGAAGCTGAGCGCGTCCGCGCCCCTGAGATGCTGGTAGCCCGAGTGCAGGTTGATCTCCGCGTAGGTGGGACCGCCGCTCGAGTTGGTGTTGAGGTAGCGGTGGTCGATGTCCAGATAGACGCCCCCGACCTTGTTGACGATCTTGACGAACCCGCGGAAGTTGACGGTGACGATGTAGTTGATGGGAATGTGGGTGAGCTCCTTGACCGTCTGGAGCGTCCCCTTCGGCCCGCAGTACGTGTAGGCCTCGTTGATCCTCCCCGTGAACGGCGCCGCCCCCCGACAGCCGGGAATGCTGACGACGAGGTCGCGGGGGAAGGAGAGCATGGAGATGACCTTCTTGTTGGGGTCGGCGCGGATGAGCATGATCGTGTCCGAGCGCGAGTCGCCGCCGGCGTCGACGCCGTGCGTCCGCCTGTCGTAGCCCAGGACCATCGCTACGGTGGGCTGGTGCGGCTTCGGCACGTCGAGGATCTCCTGCGCTGCCTTCACCTCCGGCGAGTGGGCCCGCACCGCTGACACGCTCTGGTTGATGAAGAGCCACGCCCCGCCCGCCAGCGCACCCGCAGCCACGAGGACGACCACAAGGGTCCAGAGCAGGATCTTGCCGACCAAACGAAGAGGTCCGCGACGGCGCATCTGGTAGCGCGTAACAGGCGTCAGCGGCGTAAGGGGCATCGTCCCGCTCCCGTTCCCGTCGACTCGGCCGGTGCCTCGCTTGAGAGTCGTTCGCATATGAAAAGTCGCCGAGCGGGCGACTTGCGGAGGATAACGAAGCGAGAGGTCATTAGAGCATGCGTACTGTCTCCTCGTTCAGCCACTTCGCAACCGCGAGGAGGCTGTCGGTCTCTTCGTAGATGCGGACCTGCTCGTCGGCGCCGCTGCCCCGCGCGAGGAGCCCTTCGACCTCGTCGAGCTCCGAGCGGCAGCCGAGCTCGTCGGCAGCAGGACGCGCCAGCTCGACGAGGTCGCGGACCGCATCGGGCGCCGGCCGCTCGCTGTCCGTTCTGAAGTCGATCAGCTTCGAGTTCAGGCCGTCGCGGGCGGCACGCCACTTGTTCTCGGCCACGAGGGTGATCTGCTCGACCGGAAGATCGTCGCCGCGGTCGAAGGCGGCGGCGAACGTCGCCACCAGGCTCTGGACGAGCGCGACGATCGCGGCCACCGACTCGATCCTCGTCTGGGCATCGCAGACGCGTACCTCGATGGTTCCAAGCCGTGGGTGCGGCCGCAGATCCCACCAGATGTAGGTGTAGTCCTCGAAGGAGTTCGTCTTCACGCCGCGCTCGACGAGCAGCTCGAACTCCTCGTACGAGGCGAAGGCAGGCGGAAGGCCCGCGCGAGGGAATGGCTCGAACACCTTGACGCGCGTCGAGGCGAGCCCGGTCGGACGCGCTTGCCAGAACGGCGAGTTGGCCGACAGCGCCAGGAGCTCGGGCAGGTACGTACGCATGGCGTTCGCGCAGGCGATCGCCTTGTCGGGCGAGTCGAGGCCGACGTGCACGTGCAGCCCGAAGATGAGCTCGCGCTCGGCCACCCAGCGCATCGACTCGATGAGGTCGAGGTAGCGCGGGCGCTCGGTCACCTCCTGGTATTCGTACCGCGAGAACGGATGCGTCCCGGCGGAGGCGATGAGGGCGTCCGCCTCGCCGGCCACGTCGCGCAGGTGGGACCGGAGGTCACGCAGGTCCTCGACCGCCTCGGAGACGGTCTTCGAAATGTTCGTGGCGACCTCGACGACAGACTGCAGGAGCTCGGCCTTGATCCGCTTCTCCTTCTCGCCGCCTTCGAAAGCGAGCAGGATCTCGTCGATCCGCGACACGAGCTCGTAGCTCTCGCGATTGAGGATCTGGAACTCCTCCTCGACGCCCAGGCTGAACGGGGCGCTCTTGCCGAAGTTCTGCTCCAAGAAAGTTGAGTGTGGACTAGCGGGCGGCGGGTGCCGCGTGCGCCCGGTTGAGCTCATGCTCGGCCAGGCGCGTCCCCTCGACCATGTTCACGAGTTTCTCGTAGACGACGTCCCACCTCCTCGTTCGCAATCCGCAATCCGGGTTCAACTGGACGCGGGCGGGATCTCCCAGCAGGTCGACGGCGAAGAGGACTCGGTCGCGCACGAGCTCGGCGGGCTCGACGAAGTCCGAATGGATGTCGATGACTCCGAGACCGATGTTTGGGTACCCGTGTTCCTTGAAGAGCTTGAGCGTCTCCGCGTAACCGGGCCGGTCTTCCTCGCGGGTGCCGAGCTCGCGCGAATCGCGGTTGGCGAACTCGAGCTGGAGCTCGAGGCAGTCCTCGAGCCCGAGTACGTGCGGCCACAGCGCCGTGTAGTCGGAGAAACAGATGTGCATGGACTTCTTGGCCTCGACGCCCTTCGTCGCCTCGTTGAAGCCTTCGACCACGAGCGGAACCTCGTCCGGCTTCGTCGTCGCGGCCGGCTCATCGATCTGAATCCACTTCGCCCCCGCCTCGACGAGGCCGCGCACGTTGGGGAGGATGACGTTGCGGGCGACGTCGGAGACGAAGCGCCTCCGGCCTTCGTAACGGCGCTCGGCCGAGCCCCCGAGCGCGCCCTCGTGCGAATAGTGCTCGTCGTACGACCAGTCCTCCATCGTGTAGGCCCCCGTGAGCGGAACCTTGACGGCGCGGTCGGTGTGGGCACGAACGAACTCGAACTCCTCGACGTCTTGTGGGCCATTCACGGAGGGAGGCTCGACGACGGCCGCCTTCGCGTAGTACTTGTTGTCGAACGAGCGCACCGTCCCGCGCGGCTCGAATCCCTGGGCGAAGCCGGCGACGTGGTCGTACATCTCCGTCCGGCGCTGTTCCCCGTCGTAGACGACGTCGAGGCCGGCCTTCTCGAGGAGGCGAATGGCATAGAGCGCCGCCCAGTCATCTATCCCCGGCAAGTCGGCCTCGCCGACTTGACCGGAACGAAGTTTTTCCACCAATTGCTCGTGCTCTTCGACCTGCAGCGTCGATCCCCATCGCTCTGCTTCGGCGATGTCCGAATCGTCGAGCCGGCGACCGGCGAACGCCTTCACGCGCCAGGAGGGCTTGGCCAGGCTGCCGATCTCTCTCGTGGGAAAACGCACCTCGCTCATGCTGCCTCCGCCAGTGCCGTCGTGGCACGCCCCAACCGGCCGATCTTCTCGCGCGCGATCGGCTCGGGGACGAACTGCAGGTCCCCGTTGACGCTCAGCGAGATCCCGGCCGGGTTCTTCTCGGAGAGCGCGTCCACAAACCGTGCGATCTCGGCCGGGTCCTCGAGCGCGGAGCTGCGCGCGTCGATCGCCCCGGCGACGAGCTCCTTCGGGTAGTCGGCCGGGACGCCGTCCAGGCTCGTCGCGTAGAAATCGACTCCGACCGCGGTGACCGGAGCGTCGGCCAGCTCGGGCAGAACGGACGATGCATCGCCGAAGGGAAGCTGGAGGACGTACGGCGGTGCGTCCGGAAGCTCGGCCAGCGAGTCCCCGAGCTCGCCCGCCCCTCCCTGGCGGGCAAGGAACGGATCCGAGAGGACGACGAGCGCGCAGCCGGCCTGCGCGTACGCCTCGATCTGCGGCGCGAGCACGTCCGCGGCCAGAGCCTGCGCACTCACCGCCCCCTGTGCGGCTCGGGCGAAGGCGAGCGGCGACGGCAGAGTCGCGAGCCAGCGGCCGATCGGAAGGTCGGGCGCCGGAATCGGATCGCGCAAGCGCGCCTTTCCTTCCACGAGCACTGCCCGGTAGAACGTGTTCGTATCGAGGAACCGGGTGAGGGGACGCGCGTCGAGCCCGTCGGAGCGCTCCGCGAGGGGCCTGAACAGGTCCTGCCACGCGAGCGAGCCGTCCGAGAGGAGCGTCAGCCCAGCGGTTTCTTGTGCAGCGACGAACTCGCGGAAATCCCGCTCGCGCTGATCGTCGACGGCCTCACGGGTGGTGCGCCCGCGGTCGAGGTCGCGCGTCGCCTGCACGAGCGCTTCAGACCGCGGATAGATGCCGGGCGCGTAGGCGGTCAGCACGAGCGAGAACCTACAGTTTCGCCGGCTACTCGTGTCCCGCCACGGCGATCTTGTTTTCGGCGTGGCGCAACCGCTGTTCGGCGAGCCAGCGGTCGATGCCCTCCTCCCCCGCCTCCGCGCGCTCGAGCTGCGTTCTAGCCTCATCGGCCTCACGCCGAGCTTCGGACACGTCGATCTCCTCGGCGCGGACCGCATCGTCGACGAGCACGAGCGCGCGGTCCCGTTGCACCTTGAAGTAGCCGGGCCCGGCGGCGAACGACTGCCATTCGCCGCTCGCCTTCACACGAATTTCGCCCGCCTTGAGCATGGCGACGAGCGGGGCGTGTCGGGCCAACACTCCGATCTCGCCGGCGGCGCCCGGGACGATGAGCATTTGCGCCTCGCCTTCGAAAACGCTTCCCTCCGGCGTCACGACGGAGAGATCGAACGTCTTTTGGCCGTTCTCGGTCGCGGCCACGCTTTATGAAGAGACGCCGGCGGGCTCAGCCTCCGGCTCGGGCTCCGGCTCGACCTCGCCTTCAGGCTGTGGCTCCGGCTCCGGTTCGGGCTCCTCCTCGCCGGCCATTTGCTTGGCCTGCTCCACCGCCTCTTCGATCGTCCCCACCATGTAGAAGGCCTGCTCGGGCAGATCGTCGTGCTTGCCGGCGATGATCTCCCCGAAGCCGCGGATCGTGTCCTCGACCTCGACGTACTTCCCGGGCCGCCCCGTAAATGCCTCGGCGACGAACATCGGCTGGGAGAGGAAGCGCTCGATCTTGCGCGCCCGCTGGACGACGAGCTTGTCCTCGTCGGAGAGCTCGTCCATGCCCAGGATGGCGATGATGTCCTGCAGGTCCTTGTAGCGCTGGAGGATCTCCTGCACGCGCGTGGCTGTCTCGTAGTGCTCGTCGGAGACGATGCCCGGCTGGAGCGCGCGCGAGAACGAATCGAGCGGGTCGATCGCCGGATAGATCGCCTTCTCGGAGATCGAGCGGGAGAGAACAATGAAAGCGTCGAGGTGGGCGAACGTGTTCGCGGGCGCCGGATCGGTGAGGTCGTCGGCCGGCACGTAGATCGCCTGCACCGACGTGACAGAGCCCTTGCGCGTCGACGTGATCCGCTCCTGCAGCTGGCCCATCTCGGTCGCCAGCGTCGGCTGGTAGCCCACGGCCGAGGGCATGCGGCCGAGGAGCGCCGAGACCTCGGAGCCCGCCTGCACGAAGCGGAAGATGTTGTCGATGAAGAGAAGCGTGTCGCGGCCCTCGTCGCGGAAGTACTCCGCCATCGTGAGGCCGGAGAGGCCGACGCGAAGGCGCGCCCCCGGTGGTTCGTTCATCTGTCCGAAGACGAGCGCCGTCTTGTCGATCACCTTGGAGTCGGTCATCTCGAGCCACAGGTCGTTCCCCTCGCGCGAGCGCTCGCCTACGCCTGCGAAGACCGAATAGCCGCCGTGCTCCTGGGCGACGTTGCGGATGAGCTCCTGGATGAGGACGGTCTTGCCGAGACCGGCGCCGCCGAAGAGGCCCACCTTCCCGCCCTTCACGAAGGGGGCGATGAGGTCGATGACCTTGATCCCCGTGTTGAAGACCTCGATCGTCGGCTCGAGGTCCTCGAACGCGGGAGCGGGCCTGTGGATCGGCCAGCGCTCCTTCGCCTCCACGTCCTCGAGCTCGTCGATGGGCTCCCCGAGGACGTTGAAGATCCGTCCTAGCGTGGGCTGCCCGACCGGGACGGAGATCGGCGCGCCCGTGTCCTCGACGTCCATCCCGCGCGCGAGCCCGTCTGTCGAGTCCATGGCAACCGCGCGCACGCGGTCGTTTCCCAGATGCTGCTGCACCTCGGCGACGAGATCGACGGCCGGCCGGCCGTCCGTCTCCGGGACGGTGATGCGGAGCGCGTGGAAGATCTCGGGCAGCTTCTCGTGGAAGACCGCGTCCACAACGACGCCTCTGATCTCGACGATCTTGCCGACGTTGTTTTTCGTCTTTTGTTCGGCCATTCGACTCTGTAGCCCCCGCCGGGCCAGTCTACCCAAGCAGCTTCGCGGAAAGTGCGCAGCACTTTCCGCGATTAGTTAGATGATTCCCTCGGAGGGGCCGCCGCGCTCGCTCGGCGCCACGCGTTGGACGCGCTCTCCACGCGGAAGCTGCCGAAGCTGCTTGAGGTCGTTCGTGAGCAGGCTGACCTGCGGGGCGGGCTTCTGGGGATGAGTAGCCGGCCCCTGGAGGGTCGAGCCGACGACGCTGCCCGCGGCCGCGGCGACGGCGATCGCGGCCACGGCGAGCCGCCGTCCGAGCGGGAAGCGCGCGAAAACACGCTCCGGCACCCTGAAGCGCACGCTCGGCGCTTCCTCGGGAGCCGCGCGCAGCATCTCGGTCGTCGAGCGGAGGCGGGCGTCGAACGCACGGCAGGCGCCGCACCCCAAGAGATGCTTCTCGAGCAGGGCTTCCTCGAGCTCGGAGAGCTCGCCGTCAGCGCGTACGGACGACCACTGCCGCGCGCGGTCGCAGCGGCCGCTCGGTGCTGGACGCGGCATTTCGCCAGCCATATCCACTCTGACGATAGCTCAGCAGAGAGGTTAGGAAAGGGCTTCGGCGTCGGCCGTGATGCGCTCGAGCTTCAGCCTGGCGCGCTCGGCCTTGCGTTCGCGCTGGCGCCTCGGATCGGGAACGGGCACGGCCGTGAAGAGCGCCTTCGTGTACTCGTCCTTGGGATTGGTGTACACCTGATCCGCCCGCCCGATCTCGACGAGCTTGCCCTGATTCATGACCGCGATCCGGTCGCTCATCGTCCGCACGACGGCAAGGTCGTGCGAGATGAAGAGGTACGTGAGCCCGAAGTCGCGCTGCAGGTCCTTCAGCAGGTTGAGGATCTGCGCCTGAATCGAGACGTCGAGCGCCGACACCGGCTCGTCGCAGACGATCAGCTTCGGGTTGAGGGCGAGCGCGCGTGCGATGCCGATGCGCTGGCGCTGCCCGCCGGAGAACTCGTGCGGGTAGCGGTTGGTGAAGTTCGGGTTGAAGCCGACGATGTCGAGCAGGCGGCGCACGGTTTCCTGGCGGCTGCGCCGCGTTCCGATGCCGTGCACCTCGAGCGGCTCGCTGACGATGTTCCCCACCGTCATGCGCGGATCGAGCGACGCATACGGATCCTGAAAGACGATCTGCATCTCGCGGCGCATCCTCCGCAGCTCCTCACGGCCGATTTCCGTCAGCTCCTTGCCCATGAACCGGATCGACCCCGAGGTCGGCTTGAGCAGCTGGAGGATGCAGTAGCCAGTCGTCGACTTGCCGGAGCCCGACTCTCCGACGAGCCCGAGCGTCTCGCCCTCGGCGATCTCGAATGTGACGCCGTCGACGGCCCTCACTTCCCCGACCGTGCGCTCGATGAGGACTCCCTTCCGGATCGGGAAGTGCTTGGCGAGATCCCGAACCGAGAGTAGCGCGCCGTTCTGGCCCGCGTCGACGCTCACGCCTCCACCTTCTCGCGCTCGCCGGCGCGCTCGCTCGTGGGGTGCGCGGTCCGCACCAGATGGCCGGGTCGAATCTCACGCAGCTCGGGCTGGACTCGCGTGCAGGAATCCTCGTAGTGCGAGAACGGGCACCTGGCCGCGAAGCGGCAGGCTTCGGGCGGGTTGATGAGGTCCGGCGGGCGGCCGGGAATCGACGTCAGTCTCCCCTCACGGATCTCCTGCTCGTCGCCTTCGAGCTGCGGCAGGGCACCGAGCAGCGCCTCCGTGTACGGGTGCTCGGGATGATCGAAGAGCTCGAGCGAGTTCGTGTACTCGACGATCTGACCCGCGTACATCACCGCGATGTCGTCCGCGGTCTCGGCGACGACACCCATGTCGTGCGTGATCAGGATCATCGCCATCTCGTGCTCGCGCCGCAGCTCGTCGAGGAGGTCGAGGATCTGCGCCTGGATCGTCACGTCCAGGGCCGTGGTGGGCTCGTCCGCGATCAGGAGCCTGGGGTTGCACGAGAGCGCGATCGCGATCATGACCCGCTGGCGCATGCCGCCGGAGAAGCGGTGCGGATAGTCGTCGAGCCGCTCCGCCGCCCGCGGGATCCGGACCTCCTCCAGGAGCTCGATCGCGCGTTTCCGCGCCTCGGCCTTCGGCGTGTCGAAATGGCGTTCGAGCGTCTCCGTGATCTGCGTCCCGATCTTGATCGTCGGGTTGAGCGACGTCATCGGGTCCTGGAAGATCATCGCGATCTGACGTCCGCGCACGTCCTGCATGTGGCGGTCGTTCAGCTGGGAGATGTTCTTCCCGTCGAATAGCACCTGACCGCCGACGATCTTCGCCGGCGGCTTTGGAATGAGGCCCATGATCGAGAGTGCCGTGACCGATTTGCCGCAGCCCGACTCGCCGACGATGCCAAGGGTCTGGCCCTTTTCGACGTCGAAGCTCACGCCGTCCACGGCCTGCACGACGCCTTCGCGCGTGTAGAAGTACGTCTTGAGGTCCCTGACCTCGAGGAGGGCCATCGCTACTTCGTCTCGCGTGTTCTCGGGTCGAGCGCGTCGCGGAGGCCGTCCGCGATGAAGTTCGCGCAGAGGACGAGCAGCGCGATCGCGAGGCTCGGAATGAAAAGCACCTCCGGATGGAGGCGAAATGCGTCTCGGCCGTCCTGCGCCATCGAGCCCCACGACGCCGTGGGCGGGTTGATGCCGAGCCCGATGAAGCTGAGGAACGCCTCGCCGAGGACGACGTTCGGCAGCTCGAGGAAGATGGCAATGACCAGTACGCCGAGCGTGTTCGGCAGCAGGTGCCGTATGAGAATTCGGTACCAGCGCGCGCCGACCGCACGCGCCGCGCGCACGTAGTCGTTCTCCTTCAGGGTGATGATCTGGCCGCGCACGATTCGCGCCGAGGTAAACCAGCTCGCGATCGTGAGCGCGATCGTCATCGAGAGGAAGTTCTGCGTCCCGATGATCGCGAGCGTGATGATCGCGAACGGCAGGTACGGCAGGCCGTACAGCGCGTCGAGGAAGCGCATCATCGCGTTGTCGAGCTTCCCACCGGCGAAGCCTGCGACCGAGCCGTACACGACGCCGATGACAAGGATGAAGAACGTTGCGGCGAATCCGATCGCGATCGAGATCTGGCCGCCGACTGCCGTCCGCGCGAAGAGGTCGCGCCCGAACTTGTCCGTCGAAAGTGGATGGTCGAGGCTAAAACCGGCGTAGGACTGCGAGAAATCGACGTGGTTCGGGTCGTAGTCCTTGATCGATGTCCAGATGCCCGGAATCTTCCAGAAGCCGGGGATCAGGAGGCAGTAGAGGACGACGAGTAGGAAGAGCGACGCTGCGACGACCGCCCCCTTGTTGCGGACGTAGCGGTACCAGGCGTCCTTCCAGAGGCTCGCCTGTGCGATCGGCGCGCCAGCGCTCGGCTCTTCGACCGCGACTCCCGCTCCGACGGCGGGGGGCGCAGTCGGTAGAGCTGCCTCGCGGCGATCGACGGCCACTTGCTACCTCGCTTCGCGCGTCCGCGGGTCGAGGACGCCGTACATGATGTCCACGAACAGGTTCGCGATCACGATGATGATCGAGGTCAGCACCGTGATGCCCATCACGACCGAGTAGTCACGGTTGGACACCGAGTTGATGAAGTAGCGGCCGATGCCGGGGATCGAGAAGATGAACTCGATCACGAACGTGCCCGTGATGATGAGGCCGAGGAGCGGCGCCGTGGCGGTCACTGCCGGGATGAGCGAGTTGCGCAGGACATGGAGGCCGATCACGCGCCGATAACGCAGCCCTTTGGCCTTCGCGGTGCGCACGTAGTCCTGCTGCATCGTCTCGAGCATCGCACCGCGCACGAGGCGGGCAAAGTAGGCCATCGGGAAGAGGCCGAGCGCGAAGGAGGGCAGGATGATCCGGTCGTCGAATTGCCAGAATCCGGCCGGCCATCCGTTCGTCGGCACCAGCCCCGCTTTCAGTCCGACGTAGTAGATGAGCAGCGTGGCGACGAAGAAGCTCGGTAAGGCAAAGCCGACGCTCGAGAACAACATCGCCCCGTAGTCGAATATCGAGTTCGGTTTCAGCGCCGCGAGTATTCCTGCCGGTACCCCGAACAGGATCGCCCAGAGATACGCCAGGATCCCGAGCTTGAGCGAGCGCGGGAAGCCGTCCTTCACGACATCGTTCACGGTCCTCGTCCGCTGGGACATCGACGGGCCGAGATCGAACGTGAAGACGCCCTTCACGTAGTAGGCGTACTGCGTATACCAGGGCTTATCCAGGTGGAACTTCCGCTCCAGGTTCGCCTGGATCGCCGGCGGGACGTTGCGCTCGGTGTGGCGGAACGGATTGCCCCCGATCTGCCGCATCATGAGGAACGTCATCAGGATGACCAGCAAAATCACCGGGATCGTCCAGACCACCCGGCGAATGATGAACGTGGTCATCTGTTCGAATCTTTACCCGTTTGGGCTCTCTTCGCAACGGGGGCGGCGGGACGCCTTGGCGCCCCGCCGTCCGCACGTCCGATTCGAGAAGGTCGCCTAGCTCGCCTTCACCACGACCTTGGTGAAGTCGATCTGATCGAGCGGGCTGATGAAGAACGAATCCTTCACCGACTGCTTCTCGAGGTTGGGGTACGTGTACCAGTAGATCGGAGAGAGCGGCAGTGCGCCGTCCTGACCGAACAGCATTTGCTCGAGCTGACCGTAGACGTCATACCGGGCGCTGTCGTCGGTCGTCGCCTTGGCCTTTGCGACGAGAGCATCGAAGTTCTTGTCGCAGTAGTTGGTGTTGTTGTTACCGGAGTCGCAGGTCCAGAGCTCGAGACCGTTGATCGCATCCGGGAAGTCGTAGATCCATCCGAGGCGATAGACGTCCACCGCGTTGTTCGGCGGCGGCCCGAGGAACTCGAGGTACTGGGCCCACTCCTGCTGCTTCAGAGTGCTCTTGATGCCCAGCTGCTGCCACTGCGCCTGAACGGCCGTGGCGATCTCCTTGTGGCCCGGAGCGTCGTTGAAGAACAGGTTGATGTCCTTCTTCGGGCTCGCGGCCTGGGAGAGCTCGCTCTTGGCCTGATCGAGGTCGCCGTTCTCCGGCAGCCACGGGGAGTTGGGGTTGATCTGGTCGAACCCCGAGATCCCCTTGGGCGTGAAGCCCGTCGCCGGCAGCTGGTCCGCCTGGGCGATCTGATCGATGATCTGCCTGCGGTTGATGGCCAGCGAGAGGGCACGCCGCTCGTGGATGTCGGAGATGTTCTTCATGTTGAAGCCGTAGTAGTACGTCCCGAGCGACGGATACAGCTCGTACTCGGGCGTCGTCTTCAGGCGGGCGATCTCGTCCGGCGGGAGACCGGAGCCGTCGAGCGTGTCAACCTCGCCCGACTCGAACGCCTGCACCCTCGTCGTGCCGTCGACGATGATCTTGCCGTTGATCGCCGTCAGCTTGACGTCCTTGGCGTCGCGCCAGTTCGGGTTTTTGACCAGGTCGATCTCGGCGTCGTGCTCCCACTTCTTCAGCATGAACGGGCCGTCAGTGACGATGTTCTGCGGCTCCGTCCACTTGTCGCCGAACTTCTCGACCGTCGCGCGATGCACGGCGAGGAACGAGTGGTGCGACGCCTGCTGGATGAACCACGGCTGCGCCGAGGTCAGGTGGACGACGAGCGTGAAGTCGTCGGGCGCCTCGACGCCGACCTTGTCAGCCAGTGCGTCGCAGTTTTTCTCGCACGAGTTGTAGTCCTGCGCGCCGACGATCCCGTACAGCTGGTACGCGTAGTCGGCGGCAAGCTCGGGCGAGAGGGTTCGCTTCCACGAGTAGACGAAGTCACTCGCGGTGACCGGATCTCCGTTCGTCCACTTCCCGTCGTGGCTCAGATGGAAGGTAACGGTCTTCCCGTCCGCACTCACGTCCCAGCTCTCGGCGAGCGAGGGCTCGGCCTGGAGCGTGTCGGGGTTGAGCTTGACGAGCGGATCCATGATCGCCAGGAGCACGTTCGACGACGTCGTGTCAGTCGCGAGACCCGGGTCGAGCGACGGGGGCTCCGCGCCCCACGCGATGTTCAGCACTTGGTTGGCGGCCAGTCCGCCGCCGCCACCGCCCGTCGTGCCTCCCCCGCCTCCTCCGCCGCCGCCGCAACCCACGGCCGCCAGCGCGAAGGAGCCGAGGAGGCCCATGACGAGCAGAAGCAACTTCATTCTCCTCACGTCTGCCCTCCTCTAACTGGGTACGTACCCGGCCGCACGAAAACCTGGGCCGTGCGGCCACGAATGCTTAGACGCATTCGAGCGGCGGAAAGTTAGCGGAAAGACTCGCGGTTCGTGGCGTCGGTTACACGGCGCATCTCGACGACCTGGCTGTCGTGCAGCTGGGTCGTACACCCGCCGACGGTGTAGAGCGATCCGTCCACCACGAAGGCCTTCAGACCATGTCTCGTAACGAGCGGCCGAGGCCCCGCGCGCCACTGCCCCGTGCTCGCGTCGTAGATCTCGTACGTGCTCTCCCAGATCGCGTGGATCTCGTCGCCCGCCACGGCGGCGCCGACGAGCTCCATCGGCTTTGGCAGGCGAGGCCCGGGGTGCCAGCGCTCCGTGGGGGGGTCGTAGATCCAGACCGTACGCAGGATTCGCTCGCCCTGTCGACCGCCGATCGCCCAGATCTCGCCCTTGAAGACGACGGCGCCGAACGTGTGGTTCGGCGCGGGCAAAGGCGCCCCGCGCGCCCACTCGTCGCGCCGCGGGTCGTAGACGAGGACGTCGGCCGTCTCCCGCGTCCCGCTGAAGCCGCCCAGCGCGTAGACCTTGCCGCCGAAGACGACCGCGGACACGTTGAACCGCGGCTCCGGAAGCGGGGCGCGCTGGGTCCACCTCCCAGAGGCGACGTCGTAGGCGTAGACGCGGTCGCTCGGTCCCTTCTCCGTCTGCCCGCCGATGACGTAGACCTTCCCGTCGAGGGCCGCGCCGGCCCCGGCGCGAATCGCGTGGGGCAAGCGCCGGAGGGTTGTCCAGCTGTTGGTCTGCGGATCGAAGCGCTGAAAGATGGCCAGGAAGCGCCCGGTCTCGCCGACGGCGCCGCCGGCGACGTAGATCTTCCCGCCGAGCTCGGCCGCGGCCACGTAGCTCCGCCGCTGTGACATGGATTGCCCAAAGATCCAGGGCGCGACCTCGGCCTTTGCCTCACCGGCGCTGCGGCTGCCGACCACGCCCGCGAGCGAGACGGCGAGCGCCACCGCGAGCCCCACGGCAAGGATTGGTTTCATCACGTCCTAGGACGCCGCGTGCGCTACTGCGTTAGAGCGTCAGCGCCTGCGACCACCTCGAGTATCTCCTGGGTGATCTCCGCCTGCCGCGCCCTGTTCATGTCGAGCGTGAGCCGATCGATGAGTTCGCCCGCGTTTTTCGAGGCGTTGCGCATCGCGGTCATCTGCGCGCCGTGCTTGGAGGCGGCCGACTCGAGCAGAGCGCGGTAGACAGACGTTTCAAGGTACGTCGGAAGGAGCCGGGCGAGGATCTCCTCGGGCTCCGGCTCATAGATGAAGTCGCCCTCGAGCGCGATCTCGTAGGCAGACTTCTCCTCGTCCTCGAGCGCACTGCGCGGGATGGGGAGCACGTCCTCGACGGCGACCGTCTGCGTCAGCGGAGAGACATAGTGGTTGTAGACGATCACGACGCGGTCGACCTCGCGCTCGGTGAAGAGCTCGGCGAGACGGCGGGCGATGGCGGAGGCGTGGTGATAGGCCGGCTGGTCGGTGAAGTCCGTCCAGGCGTCGAGGAGCTCGTAGCGGCGAAATCTGAGGGTGGAGCGGCCCTTCTTCCCCACCACGAGCCAGCGCGGCTCGAGCCCGTCACGGCGCACTTCACGCTCGAGTGCAAGTGCACGCCGGATGATCTGCGCGTTGAAGGCGCCGGCGAGCCCGCGGTCGGCCGTGAGCGGGAAGATGGCGACCGCCCGCGCGTCCTCGCGTGTCTCGAGCAGCGGAAACTGGCGCGACGCGGTCGCGCGCGCAGTCCCGATCATGAGCTCGCGCATGCGGTCCGCGTAAGGCCGCATCGCCTCGATGCGCACCTCGGCGCGCCGCAGCTTCGCGGCGGCCACGAGCTCCATCGCCTTCGTGATCTTGCGCGTGTTGCTGACCGAGCGAAGGCGACGCTTGATGTCCTGGACGGTGGCTATGCGATCACCTCTTGAGCAGATCGCCCGCACCGCAGGCGAGAAGCGAGCATCGCAAGGACGCAGGAAGCATTCGTAGCCGGAGGCTACGGGTGCGACCGAGGACGCCGCAAGGCGACGCTTCGCAGCAGGCGGCGCGCGCGAGGTGCGAAAGAGGGGGTCGCAAAATCAGGTCGCGGCCCCCACGAGGCCCGTGTCTTCCTTCACCGCGAACGTCTCCTTGAACTTCTTGATCTCGTTGTTGATGCGCTCGTCGAGGTCGTCCGAGATGTCCTTCTTCTCGCGGATCTCGTCGTAGATTCCGCCCTCAGTGCGCAGGTATTCGCGTAACTCGTCCTGGAAGCGCGGCACCTGGGCAGGCGGGATGTCGTCGAGGTAGCCGTTGATGCCCGCGAAGATGGCCACGGCCTGTTCCTCGAGCGGCCACGGCTGGTACTGGGGCTGGTTGAGGGTGGCGACCATCCGTTCTCCGCGCGCGAGCGTCCGCTGCGTCTGCGGATCGAGCTCGGAGCCGAACTGGGCGAACGCTTCCAGCTCGCGGTACTGGGCCAGATCGAGGCGGAGGCGACCCGCGACCTTCTTCATCGCCTTCGTCTGCGCGTTGCCACCCACGCGGGAGACCGAGATCCCGACGTTGATCGCCGGACGCACGCCGGAATAGAACAGGTCGCTCTCGAGGAAGATCTGCCCGTCCGTGATCGAGATGACGTTCGTCGGGATGTAGGCGGACACGTCTCCAGCCTGGGTCTCGATGACGGGCAGGGCGGTCAGAGATCCTCCTCCCTCCTCGTCCGAGAGCTTGCAGGCGCGCTCGAGCAGGCGGGAGTGGAGATAGAAGACGTCTCCGGGGAAGGCCTCGCGACCGGGCGGGCGGCGGAGGAGGAGTGACATCTGCCTGTACGCGTCCGCGTGCTTGGAGAGGTCGTCGTACATGCAGACCGCGTGGCGTCCGGAGTAGAGGAAGTGCTCGCCCATGGCGCATCCGGCGTACGGAGCCATCCACTTGATGGGAGCGGCCTCGGTGGCGGACGCGGTCACGATGATCGTGTAGTCGAGCGCTCCGGCGTCCTTGAGGCGCTCGTAGACCTGCGCCACCGTCGAGGCCTTCTGGCCGATGGCGACGTAGATGCAGATCATGTCCTGGCCCTTCTGGTTCAGGATCGTGTCCACGAGGATGGCGGTCTTCCCGGTCGAGCGATCGCCGATGACGAGCTCGCGCTGACCACGGCCGATCGGAATCATGGAGTCGATTGCCTTGATGCCGGTCTGCAGCGGCTCCTTGACCGGCTGGCGCTTGACGACCCCCGGGGCTTTAAGCTCGAGCGGCCGCGTCTCCTTGGCGTTGATCGGGCCGCCGCCGTCGAGCGGCTCGCCGAGCGGATTGACGATCCTGCCGATCAGCTCGTCGCCGACGGGCACGCTCATCAC
This sequence comes from Gaiellaceae bacterium, assembly GCA_035639875.1. Taxonomy (GTDB): domain Bacteria; phylum Actinomycetota; class Thermoleophilia; order Gaiellales; family Gaiellaceae; genus JAIBJP01. Next base: position 38,980 of record DASQXE010000028.1, read on the forward strand.
TTCGCCGGAGCGCTTGACGGGGTCGCCCTCGGAGATCTGCTCCCACTCGCCGAAGAGGGCGACGCCCACGTTGTCCTCTTCGAGGTTGAGCGCGATCCCCGTGACGCCGTGCTCGAGCTCGAGGCGTTCGGCCGCGAGACAGTGTTCTAGACCGTAAACGCGGGCGATCCCGTCTCCGATCTGGAGGACCGTGCCGACCTCGGCGAGATCGGTCTCGACGTCGTACTCCTCGATGCGCTGCTTGAGGATCGACGTGATCTCTTCCGGGCGTAGCTTCAAGACGTCTCCTTAGGTGGCGGTGATCAGTTCTTCGCGGAGCTGCTCGAGGCGGCCGCGCACGCTCGCGTCGAGGCGCAGAGAGCCTGCCTGCACGACGAGGCCTCCGATCAGGCTCGGGTCGACGCTGCGGGCCGCCACGACGCGGCGTCCCGAGTCCTCCTCGATCTCCTTCACGACACGCTCCGCTTCCTCGTCGGACAGCTCGACGGCGGTCGTCAGCTCGAGCTCGAGGACGCGTTCCTCGTGCGCCAGCAGACGGCCCCACTCGTCATACACCTGCTCGAGCTCGGCGATGCGGTTCTTCTCCGTCAGGAGCCGGACGAAGTTGAGGAAGAGCTCGTCGGCGCCGGCGAGCAGATCCTCCAACGCCTCGCGCTTCGTCGCCTGCTCGATCTGCGGATTGGCCAGGAAGCCGCGGAGATCGTCTGATTCGCAGAGGGCGGTCGCGAAGTCCTCGAACTCCTCGCGCACGCGGTCGAGGCGCTTGTTCTCCGAGGCGGCTTCGAGCAGCGCCTCGGCGTAGACGCGATGGGCAACCGCCAAGCTAGTTCTCCGATACCAAGCGCTTGACGTCGAGCTCGTCGATCGTCTCGTCGATCAGCCGGCGCTGGTCGTCCTCGTCAAGCGTCTTGCCCGTCACCTTCTCGGCGGCGAGGAGCGTGAGCTCGACCACGTCGCGGCGAATCTGCGCCTGGATGCGCCGGTTCTCGGCCTCGAGCTCCTGCCGGTTCTTCTCGAGCCGCTCGCGGAGGTCTTCGTCGGCCTGTTGCCGTGCCTGCTGGAAGAGCGCCTGCGCCTGCCGGCGGCTCTCCTCGAGGATGCGCTCGCGGTCGGCCTTCGCCTCCTCGCGCTCCTCCTTCGTCAGCTCGCGGAGCTCCCGAGCCTCCTGGCGCGCCTTGTCGGCCTCGTCGAGCGCCTCGCGAATGCGCTCGCGGCGCGCATCGATGATCGCCTGGATGCGGCCGAAGGCGACGCGGCGCAGCACAAACAGGACGATCGCGAACGTGATGAGGGTCCAGACCATCAGGCCCGGAACGACGCTGATGAGGCTGGCGACGACCATCAGACGAGCACGTAGGCGAGGAGACCGCCGAGCAGCGCGTAGAAGACGACCGCCTCGGTCAGGGCGAAGCCGAGCCACTGGATCCCGGTGAGCTCCCCGCGGAGCTCCGGCTGGCGCGCCACCGCCTGGATCATGGAGCCGAAGATGTTCCCGATGCCGATGCCGGCACCGACCGCCCCGAGGCCGACTCCGACGCCGAAGGCGATCGCCTTGCCGAGGTCGGCGAGGCCCGTGTCGGTTGTTGCTGCGAGGAGAACGTTCAAATGAGCCTCCTTAGTGCGCGGGTTCGATGGCGCCGCCGATGTAGATGGCGGACAGCAGAGCGAAGACGAACGCCTGAATCGTCACGACGATGACGACTTCGAAGAGATAGATGACCGTCGCCGCCGGGAGGGCCACGATCGCGGCCCACCCCGAGATGATGAAGATGAGCCCGATCATGACGAGGATGAGCATGTGGCCCGCGAGCATGTTCGCGAAGAGTCGTACGGAGAGCGAGATCAGCCGCATGAACTGGGAGATCACCTCGAGCGGCACGATGAGTGCGAGCAAGGGCTTCGGCGCACCTTCCGGCACCCAGCTGCGGAAATAGCGCCCGACGCCGTTGTGGCGGATTCCCTCCTCGTGCGTGGCCAGGAACGTCACGAGCGCGAGTGAGAGGGTCACGCTCAGGTTGGCGGTCGCCGCGTAGATCCCCCAAGTCGGAAGCTCAAGGCCGAAGAGATGGAAATGCTCGCTCGAGATCGGCAGCGGTATGAAGCCGACCAGGTTGAGGATCCAGATGAAGAGGAAGAGCGAGGCGATGTACGGGAACCAGGTCCCGATCGCTCGCGAAGGCAGGCTCCCCTCGACCATCTGGCCCTGGATCAGCTCGTAGAGCGCCTCTCCGGTCGTCTGTCGACGGCTCGGCCGCACCGCCAGACCGAACCGCATCACCCAGATCCCGAGCAGGATCGTCACCGCAGCTCCAACCCAGAGGTACACGACCGCCTTGTTGATGGACATGTCGAGCGGGCCGAGGTGGATCGAGACCCAGGCCGGCAGGTCGAACTCCTCCTGGGGCTTGAACTCGCCCGTGGCGGCGGCCAGTAGGAAGGCGTTCACTGCAGCGGCCTCGCGCCGAAGTAGAGAACGAGGGAGAGCGCGAGCTCGAAGCTGTAACCGAGCGCGTACACGAGCGCACCCGCGATGGCGAGCGTCGGATCGTTGACCGCGACCGCAATCGCAACGACCATGAGCAGGATCCCGCGCGACATCATCCCGAAGGCGACGACGCCGGATCCCCGCAGCGTGGGCTCGTGGATGCCGATTCGGTCGAAGAGGAAACCGAGCGCCTGACCCGCGAGCCAGAGCACGACGCCGAGGATCCACCCGTCGAGCGGCCAGCCGGCGAGTACGAAGACGGGTAAGGCGAAGGCGACAACGATCATGCCCGCCGCCACGGGCAGCCGCCGGGCCGGGAGCGGCCGAGGATTCAGAAGCGTCGCCATTAGAAAACTCCCCGGTAGCGGCGGTAGACCGAGAGAATCGCGGCCGGGATCCCGAGCACGGATCCAATCGCGACTCCGATGCCGACCGCGCCCACAGCGGCGCCGATCAAAGCACCGGCTCCGACGCACGCGAAGAGAACGCCGGCGAGGAGCGCTCCAGCGCCCAGAGGATCGAGGGAAGTTCGGTCCGCCGCCAAGCCGCCGTGCATCTTACGTCGCCTCCAGCTTACCAGCCCGACGCCGACTTTGTGACAGCGAAAGCGCCTTGCCTAAGCGGAAATGGCCCGACTTTGTTCGGCCTTTGACTCACGGCGGCGATCGGCCCATGCGCGCACCCGCCGGAGCTTGAGGATCTCGAGGAGGTACACGATGTAAAGCGAGGTCGCCACGGCCACCAGGCCGATGGCCGCGACGACGACGGTCGGCCAGAGATGCCACTCGCCGCGCTCCCGGAAGGGTACGAAACGCGTGGCGAGCGCCGCCCCTCCGAGGATCACGCACCAGGCGTAGAGGTAGAGCACCGCGCGGCGCTGCGTGAAGCCGCGGCGCAGGAAGCGGTAATGGAGGTGCGCCTGGTCGGGCTCGTAGAGCTTTTCGCCGTGCTTGAGCCGCCGAGCGACGACGAAGGACGTGTCGAGGATCGGGACGGCGAGCGCGAAGAGCGGGAAGAAGAGGGCCACCGTCGCAGCCGTCTTCAGTAGTCCCTGGATGGACACCGTGGCGAGCACGAAGCCGAGCAGGAGCGCGCCCGAGTCGCCCATGAAGATGCGCGCGGGATAGAAGTTGTGCCGGAGGAAGCCGAAGCAGATCCCCGCGACGATGGCCGACAGCACGGCCGCATCCGGCCTGCCGAGCGAAAGCGAGATGATCGCGAAGGTCACCCCCGAGATCCCGCACACCCCGGCCGCAAGCCCGTCGAGACCGTCGAGGAAGTTGACCATGTTCATGATCGCCACGATCCAGGCGAAGGCGAGCGCCGCTGCGAGCCACCCGGGCAGGTCGTGGATTCCGATGATCGGGAACGTGAACCGGTCGATGTCGACACCGAAGTGGACCGCGATGCCTGCGGACGCGATCTGCCCGCCCAGCTTGCCCCACCACGGCAGGCCGCGGAAGTCGTCCACCATGCCGACCGCCGTTGCGAGCGCGGCCCCGAGGAGAATTCCTCGGTAGGCCCCGTCGAGCTCGAGGAACGCGAGCGCGGGAATGAAGAGCCCGAGGAAGAGAGCCAGGCCGCCGAGGCGCGGAACGGCGGCCAGGTGAATGCGCCGCCGCTCGAGCGGCTGGTCGACCACGCCGAGGACCCGCGCGACCCGTCCGACCGCCGGCGTGAGGACGAGAACTACGCCGAGCGCGACGAGGAACCCCCAGAGCACGTCGAGGTGGTTCTCGAAGGTCTTCAGCATTCGCCTGTTCGCGGGCCGGACAAGCCCCGCGCCCTACTTAGTGCCGTAGAGCCGGTCGCCTGCGTCTCCGAGCCCGGGCAGGATGTAACCGCGGTCGTTGAGCTCGCGGTCGATGGCGGCGACAACGACCGTCACGTCGGGGTGCTCGGCCTGCAGGCGCTCGATCCCCTCGGGCGCGGCGATGATGGCGATGAGGCGAATCGACTGTGCGGCGGCCCGTTTCACGGTCGAGACGGCCGCCGCCGTCGAGTTCCCCGTGGCGAGCATGGGATCGAGCAGGATGACGTCGCGCTGGGCGATGTCCTGGGGAAGCTTCACGTAGTACTCGACCGGCTCGAGCGTCTCCTCGTTTCGGTACAGGCCGATGAAGCCGACGCGCGCGCCGGAGATCAGCGACAGGACACCGTCGAGCATCCCGACGCCGGCGCGGAGGATGGGACAGACCGCGACCTTCTTCCCCGAGATCCGCTGTGCGGTCATGCGCTCGAGCGGCGTCTCGATCGCGATCTCCTCCGTGGCCATCTCTTTCGTCGCCTCGTAGGTGAGGAGCAGGGTCAGCTCGTCGACGAGCTGGCGGAAGACCTGCGTTGGCGTCGTCCGGTCTCGGAGCAAGCCGAGCTTGTGCTGCACCAGCGGGTGGTCGACGACGACGACGTTCTGCGTCGCCACGCTCATGTCGTGGTGTAGGCGGGGTAGCCGCGGAAGCCCGGATACAGCGGATGTTTCGCGCCGAGAGCCTCGCTTCGGGCAGCCAGCGCCGCGACGTCGGCGTCTTCTCCGAGCGCACCCGCGATGATCGCCCCCACCTCCTGCATGTCCTCCTCTTCGAAGCCGCGCATCGTGACGGCGGGGGTGCCGAGGCGAACGCCCGAAGCCTCCATCGGCGGCCGCTCGTCGAAGGGGACGGTATTCCGGTTCGCCGTGATCTTCACCTCGTGGAGTCGCTCCTCCGCCGCCTTGCCCGTCCACTCGCTCTTGCGCAGATCCATCTGCATCAGGTGCGTGTCCGTGCCCCCGGTGAGGATGTCGAGTCCCGCGTCCATGAGCGCCGCCGCGAGCGCGTCGGCGTTCGCCCTGATCTGAGCCTGGTACACCCTGAACGGCTCCGAGGCGGCGATCTTGAAACAGGTCGCCTTGGCGGCGATCACGTGCAGGAGCGGCCCGCCCTGCATCCCTGGGAACACCGCCTTGTCGAGCGCCTGCGCGTGCTCTTCCTTGCAGAGGATGAAGCCGGAGCGCGGGCCGGCGAGCGTCTTGTGCGTCGTCGAGGTGACGAAGTCGCAGTGCGGCGTCGGATTCGGGTGCAGGCCGGCGGCGACGAGGCCGGCGAAATGCGCCATGTCGCAGAGGAGCAGCGCGCTCACCTCGTCCGCGATCTCGCGGAAGCGCTCGGCCTCGATGCGGCGCGGGTACGCGGAGCCGCCGCAGACGATCAGCTTGGGACGCGACTCCTTCGCGAGGCGCAGGACCTCGTCGAAATCGATGAGGAAGGATTCCCGGTCCACCCCGTAGCCGACGACGTTGTAGAGCTTCCCGGAGAAGTTGACCTTCAGGCCGTGCGTGAGATGGCCCCCGTGGTCGAGGCGCATGGCCAGCATCGTGTCCCCCGGATCGAGACAGCTGAAGTAGACGCCCATGTTCGTCTGCGCGCCGGCATGCGGCTGAACGTTGGCGTGCTCGGCGCCGAAGAGCTCCTTGGCGCGGTCGATGGCGAGCTGCTCGATCTCGTCGACGATCTCGCACCCTCCGTAGTACCGGCGGCCCGGATATCCTTCGGCGTACTTGTTCGTGGGCACACTGCCGACGGCTTCGAGAATGCTCGGCCAGGTGAAGTTCTCCGAAGCGATGAGCTCGATCTGCCCGCGCTGGCGCTCGAGCTCGCGGCCGACCAGCTCCGCCGTCTCGGGGTCGATCTCGGCCAGAAGGGCTTCACGGAGCTCCTGGAACGTGCCCTGCGCGATCGCCACGCTGCCAGCTTAGTCCGTCGGGCGGCCTGCCATACCCGTACCTCGGCTTTGTGTTTACCCGTTGATGGAGGACAATGGGCCTCTCCATGGTCGCGATCGCCCTCCTCGCGAGCCTCGTCCTCGTCCCCCTTGGCTTTGAGTACGCCGACCTGCGCTCGCGGTTCGGCCTCTCCCGCCGGGTCGCGCTCGCGATCACGGCGCTCGTCTTCCCGGCTTTCGCTGCCGCAGCCGCGCTGACGTCGCCGCTGGCGGGACATGCGGTGGCTCAATGGACGGCGACGGTGGCGATGACGCTCGTCGTCTATTCGCTGGCGGCACGCGCGATCGCGTCGAGCGCGTGCGCGGCCGGGACCGCTCCCTCGCGTAGAACGCGCGGCTGAGCGCCGGTCAGATCGACCACTGTCGACGGCGTTCCGGGTAGCGGCCCGGCGTCGAGCAGCGCCCACGCTTCTCTCCAGATCCCTTCTGGAACATCGCCGAGCCGACCGGGATCGCGACCACCGTGAACGTTCGCGCTCGTGGCCGCGACCGTGCCCACCCGGTCGAGCACCGCCTTGGTCTCGGCGGGGAGCTCGGGCACGCGGATCCCGATCGTGTCGGGATTGGATCCGCTGAGCCAGCGGAAGCGGCGCCCGGGATTCGGGAGGACGAGCGTATAGGGGCCCGGGAGGAGAGCCCGGGCGAGAACGGCGGCACGCCCCCGCAGTTCGGGGACGGCGTCGAGAATCACGTCGAGGTCGGCAGCGAGCAGTGCAATCGGCATTCCGTCGGGGCGCCCTTTGAGCCGGATCAGTCGCTCCACCGGACGCGCTCGGTAGGCGTCGGCGCAGAGGCCGTAGACAGTGTCCGTCGGGAGGACGACCGGGTGGCCGGCCCTCAGGGCGACGATCGCCTCCTCTACGCCCATCGCCCCTCCACGATTCGGTCGCGGCCCGCGAGGTCGCGAGTCTTTCGCACATCGCGGTAGCCGAGGCCCTCCAGCTCCGCCGCCAGGTCGCCGGCCTGGCCGTCCCCGCACTCGAGCGCAAGCCAGCCGCCGCGCTCGAGGACGCGCCGCGCCTCGCGCGCGATCTCGGCCCCGACCCCCACGCCCACGAGGGCTTCACGTGGCTCGTAGAGGCGGATCTCCGGCTGCAGGCTCTCGTACTCCTCCGGCGAGACGTAGGGCGGGTTCGAGACCACCAGATCGAAGGGTCCGGCGATTTCCGCGAGGAGATCCGCCCGCCGGAGCTCGACTCGGCCGTCCACGCCCGCGCGTCGAAGATTTCGTCGCGCCACGGCAAGCGCATTCACCGAGCGCTCGACGGCGAGGATCCGCGCGCCCGGGTGCTCGTCCGCGATCGCGAGCGCGATTGCGCCGGAGCCGGCGCCAACGTCGAGGATGCGCGGCTCCGCGAGGCCGCGCACTCGCTCGAGACAGCGCTCCACGAGCACCTCGGTCTCGGGACGCGGAATGAGCACGCGGCGGTCGACCTCGAGCGTCAGGCGGCGGAAACCCCACTCGCCGAGAACGTAGGCGAGGGGTTCGCGCGCGCGGCGGCGCTCCACGAGCTCGCGAAGACGGGTCAGCTCGATTTCGGTCAGCTCTCGATCGGTCGCATAGAGCTCAGACCGGGAGAGCCCGAGGACATGCCCAACGAGAAACTCGGCGTCGACGCGCGGCGAGGGGACGCCGCTTTCGCGGAGGTCGCGCGCCACACCGCGCACGGAATCGAGTGCGCTCACGCCGCCGCAGCGTCGAGACTTCGGCGGCGCTCTTCCGCCGCCAACGCGTCGGTGAGCTCGTCGAGGTCGCCCTCCACGATCCGGTCGAGACGCTTGATCGTCAGATTGACCCGGTGGTCCGTGACGCGGTTGTCCGGGTAGTTGTACGTGCGGATTTTCTCGGCTCGCTCCCCACGCCCGATCTGGGAACGCCGCGTCGCCGAGAGCTCGTCCTCCTGCCGCTGGCGCTCGAGCTCGAGCAGCCGCGCCCGCAGGACTCTGAGCGCCTTCTGCTTGTTCTGGAGCTGCGACTTCTCGTCCTGCATGGCGACCACGAGCCCCGTCGGCAGGTGCGTGATGCGTACGGCGGAATCCGTCGTGTTGACGCTCTGGCCGCCCGGCCCAGTGGAGCGGTAGACATCCACCTTGAGGTCGTTCGGATCGATCTCGACGTCCACCTCCTCGGCCTCCGGCATGACGGCAACGGTCGCCGTCGAGGTGTGGATCCGTCCCTGCGACTCGGTCGCCGGGACGCGCTGGACGCGGTGGGTGCCGCCCTCCCACTTGAAGACGGAGTAGGCGCCCTCACCCCGGATCTCCAACGTGACCTCGTTGTAGCCGCCGGCCTCGCTCGGGTTCGAGCCGAGCAGCTCCCATCTGAAGCCGCGCCGCTCGGAGTAGCGCGTCAGCATGCGGAAGAGATCCCCGGCCCAGATGGCGCCTTCGTCGCCGCCGGCGCCCTTGCGGATCTCGAGGATGACATCCTTCGCGTCGTTCGGGTCCGACTCCACGAGGGCGAGCTTCAGCTCCTCTTCGACCTCCCCAAGCCGCGCCTCCAGCTCGGGCACGAGGTCGCGCAGCTCACCGTCAGAGCGGGCCGCCTCGAGGTCGTCGCGCGTCGATCGCCAGTCCTGGGCCAGCTTGTAGGCGCCCTCGAGGTCCTTCAGGCGCCGGCCGGCCTCGGCGGCGGCGTGCCGGTCGGAGAAAACAGCAGGGTCCGACATACGCTCCTGCGCTTCGGCATAGGAGCGCTCGAGCTCTTCGACGAGGGTTTCGATGGTCGCCGCCATAGGGCCAGAATAGCGGCGCCTCGGGCCGTTCCGGCCTAGGCCATTACTTCGACTTTGCGCTCCTCCGGCGTGAGCCGGCCTTCCAGCCGGAGCACCTCTCGAAGGGCACGAATCGAGACCTCGATCTGGTCGAGGGTCGGCTCCCGCGTGGTCAGCCGCTGGAGCCAAAGGCCCGGCGCGAGCAGCGTCCGCAGGGCGGGATTCTGGGGGTGTTGGCCCGCGAAGCGGATGATCTCGTAAGCGATCCCCGCGATCACCGGCAGGAGGAGAATCCGCGTGGCGATCAGCCAGTACCAGGCCGGCCTGCCGAAGAAGGCGAACACGAAGATGGCGACAACCATGACGTACAGAAGGAAGGCCGTCCCGCAGCGGACATGCAGGAGGCTGTAGCGGGAGACGCGCTGCGGCTCGAGCTCCTCCCCCGCCTCGTAGGCGTTGATCGCCTTGTGCTCGGCGGCGTGGTACTGGAACACGCGCTTGAGGTCGGGCAGGAACGAGATGAGCCCGAGATAGGCGACGAAAATCGTCACGCGGACGACCCCCTCGACGATCACGAACGCACCGGTCGATTCGATCGGGAGCCAGTTCGTGATCAGAGCCGGCGACACCTTGAAGAGGAGCAGCGCGAAGCCGATGGCGATCCCGAACGCGAAGAGAAGCTGGCCGCGCGTGAGCTCCGTCTGCACCTCGCCGTCGTCGCCTTCTTGCTGCGCGGCGTAGTTGGCCGAGATGGCGAGCGCGCGAAAGCCGATGGCGAGCGACTCGCCTAGCGCGACAACGCCGCGCACGATCGGAATCCGCAGCCAGCGATGGCGGAGGAGAATCGACGCGATCGGACGGTTCACCTCGGCGATGTCGCCGTCGGGTTTGCGCACCGCGACCGACCAAGCCGATGGGCCCCGCATCATCACGCCCTCCAGGACCGCCTGCCCGCCTATGGGCTGGCTCATACCTCTATGAGGATGCCTTGCCGGCCTTTTCGAGCCGCCGCTGGAAGCGCTCGACGCGTCCGCCCGTGTCCACGAGCTTCTGCTTGCCGGTGTAGAACGGATGGCACTCCGAGCAGATCTCGACGTGCAGCTCGGGCTTCGTGGACCGCGTCTGGAACTCGTTGCCGCACGAGCAACGGACAGTCGCGAGAACGTACTCGGGATGGATATCGGGCTTCATTCTTCGTTGAGAATAGCAGCAGCGGTTTCGGCCGATACGTTGCCTCCCGAGACAACCACGGTGACGATTTTGCCCTCGACATCTGGCACCTTGTCCGCGAGCAAAGCGCCGACTCCGGCAGCCGCTCCCGGCTCCGCTGCGAGCTTCGCGCGCTCGTAGAGGAAGCGAAAGCCGGCGCGAATGTCGTCGTCCGTGATGAGAATCGACTCCACCCCGAGCTTGGCGCAGATCTGAAGCGGGAGGTTGCCTGCCACAGGCGCGTTGAGCGCATCCGCGAGCGAATCCGGAGCAAACTCGACCGGCTCGCCCGCCTCGAGCGCTATGTGCAGGGCCGCCGAGCCCTCGGGTTCGAGGGCGACGACGCGCTTCCCCGCGAGCGCCGTGGCGATTCCCGAGACGAGACCGCCGCCGCCAACCGGCACGACGACGACGTCGACGTCTGGCAGTTCCTCCGCGATCTCGAGCCCCACGGTTCCCTGTCCGGCGACCACGAACGGGTCGTCGAAGGGATGGACGAGCGTGCGCCCACTCCGGCGCTGAAGCTCGCGCACGCGCGCGAACGCCTCCAGATGATCGGCAGCCTCCTGGTCGACGGTCGCCCCGTAGCCGCGGGTCGCCGCCACCTTGAGCGGGCTCGCGTCCCTCCACGTGACAAGCAGGCATTCGATTCCTTCTCTCGCGGAGGCCCACGCAAGTGCCTGCGCGTGGTTACCGGCCGAGATCGAGATCACTCCGCTCGCCTTCTCGTCTGCGGTGAGCGACGCCAGCTTCGTCAGCACGCCGCGCGGCTTGAATGACCCGGTCTTCTGGAAGAGCTCAGCCTTCAGAAATGCCCGTCCGCCGAAGCGTGCACCGAGCGTGTCCGAGGAGAAGAGCGGCGTCCGGTGGAGTCGGCCGGCGATGACGCCGGCGGCCGCTTCTACATCAACGTGTATTCGGGACCGTCCCCGCCCTCGGGCGGCGTCAGGCGGCCGCCCTTGGCCGTGATCGCGCCGCACTGAACGCAGTTGGACGGCGTGACGGCAACCTCGACGACACTGCCGCTCGGACTCGCCTTTCCGCCGACCTCGTACACCTGCGCGGGACACATGCGTGCCCATGCCTCCGCGAGTTCTCGTCGCACCTTGCGGTCGAGGACGATGTGGCTCGGCGCATCGTCGCGCGTCTTGTTCCCGGAGAGGTAGACGCTCGAGAGCTTGTCGAAGAAGAGCTTGCCGTCGGGCGGCGGGTAGCCGCGGTCACGCGTGCCGGTGAAGACCGGTACCTCTGCATCGCGTTCGAGCGTGAGGTCGCGCGGCGGAAACTTGCCCAGCGAGTTGAGGGCTGCCCCGGCGAGGATGGCGCCTGGGACGAAGCCGTAGCGGAAGGCAGGACGCATGTTCCGCACCCGCTGCAGGTCCTTGCAGACGTAGCTCTTGCGCAGGGCGTCGTCGTAGGACTCGAGCGCGCCCGGCTCCCAGGCGGTGTGCCCGGGCGTGAGCGCCTGGAAGGCGGTTTCCGCCGCGAGCATGCCCGAGTGCATCGCGTAGTGGATCCCCTTGAGCGCGGGCACGTTCACGAGCCCGGCGCCGTCGCCGACGATCATCCCGCCGGGGAAGTGGAAGCGGTCCGGAAGGGCGAGGAACCCGCCCTCGGGAATGGTCTTCGCCCCCCAAGCGATTCGCCGCCCGCCTTCGAGGATCCGGCGCACGAAGGGGTGTCCTTTCAGCTCTTGGAGAAGGTCGTGGACGGACAAGGAGGCATCCGCGTAATCGAGGCCGACGACCATTCCGAGGGCGACGTTCGCCTCGCCAAGCGGGTAGATGAAGCTGCCCCCGAACTCGCGGTACTTGCGGCCGCCGCGCAGGGGCCAACCCATCGTGTGGATCACGCGGTTGAGCGGGCGCGGCACCTCCCACACCTCCTTGACGCCGAGCGCCCACACCTGCGGCTTCGACGCGAGGCCGAACCGGTTCAGGGCGATGCCTGTGAGATGGCCCTGCGTTCCCTCGGCGAGGATCGTGACTCTCGAATTGATGTCGGAGCCGGGCTCGAAGTTGGGCAGCTCCTCCCCGTTGCGCCCGCGGCCTCGGTCGCCCGTGCGGATGCCGACGGCGCGGCCGCCTGAGACGAGCAGCTTGCGCGCGCTCGTCTCGGGGACGATCGTCACGCCGAGCTCCTCGGCCCGCTCCGCGAGCCACGTCGCCATCTCCGAGAGCGACGCAACGTGGTTGCCGTGGTTCCACATCGTCGGCGGCGCGGGCACGCGCATGGCGCGCTTCGAGGTCAGGTAGTAGAGGCCCTCGCGCACGACCCGGGCGCGGAAGGGCATGTCCTCGCTGTGCATTCCCGGGAAGAGCTGCCTGAATGCGCGCGGATTGACAACGGCGCCGGAGAGCAGGTGCGCCCCCGGGGCGCGGCCCTTCTCGACCACGGCCACAGGCACCTCCCCGAGCCGCTCGCGCATGTCCGGCCGCTCCTGCAGGAGTTGCGCGAACCGGATGGCGGCCGAGAGCCCTGCCGGGCCCGCCCCCACGATCAGAGCTCCAACGTCGATCCGCTCCTCCGGGGGGTCGGTCGCCTCGGCGATGAACTCCGCCGGGTCGAAAGGCGGAGGGAAATCCGACGGCCGGGCGCGGGATGTGCGTTCGTTCACCGTTGCGGGTGTGATCGCGTCGAGGATTGACGCGTCAGCGTGCTCATGAGCCCTTCTGCTGTCTCACGAGCTCGGTCAGCTTCGGAACGATCTCGTGGACGTCGCCGACGACGCCGAGGTCCGAGTATTCGAAGATCGGCGCGTTCGGATCCTTGTTGATGGCGACGATCGTGCCCGAGCTCTGCATCCCCACCTTGTGCTGGATGGCGCCGGAGATGCCCAGGGCGATGTAGAGCTTCGGCGCCACGGTCTTCCCAGTCTGCCCGACCTGACTCGCGTACGGGTACCAGCCCGCGTCGACGACGGCGCGGGTCGCTGCGACGGCTCCGCCGAGCGCCTTGGCCAGATCCTCGGCGAGGGAGAAGTTCTCGGGCTTTCCCAGGCCGCGCCCGCCGGCGACGATCACGTCCGCGTCCTCGATTGAGGGGCCTTCGCTCTCCTCGTGCGCTTGCTCGAGCATGACCGCCTGTTGCGACCAATCCTCGATCTCGACCGGGATCTTCGCGACCTCGGCCGAGCCGCCGGTCTCTGCGGGCTCGAAGGTGCCCGAGCGGATGAGCGCCAGGCGGGGCGCCCGTTTCCAGCCGACTTCGACGATGACCGAGTCTTGGAGAGCGGGGCGCTTGCCGACGAGCTCTCCGTCCCGGCTCTCGAGGTCGACGAGATCCCAATTGAGGCCGGCGTCGAGGCGGGAGGCAAGGGCGGCGGCGACGTCCGCGGTGAGCACGGAGGCGCCGAAGAGGACGGTGTCGAAGCCTTCGGACTCGATGAGTCTCGCCAGCACGTCGACGCGCGGCTGCGGGAGGGGCGCCTCGAGAGCCGCATCGTCGGCGACGAGCACGCGTGCGGCCCCGTGGCGGCCGACCTCGTCCGCGAGCTTCTCGACTCCGGATCCGCACAGAACCGCCGCCACCTCGTCTCCGAGCCGGGCCGCCTTCGAGAGGACGCCGAGGGAGCCCTTGACCGGCTCTCCCTCGTGATCTTCGACGTAGACCAGCGTGGGCATGGCTAGAGGAGCTTCTTCTCCGTCAGGTACTGCAGGATGGCCTGGGCCGCGTCCCCGTTGTCCTCGATGCGGCGACTCTCTCCCCTCGGCGGCGGCTCCCCGAGCGCGTAGACCTCGGTCGCGGAGCCGCCCTCGCCGACCTCGTCAGCAGAGATGCTCAAGTCCGAGATCGTCAGCGTCTCCTGCGTCTTCTTCTTTGCACCCATGATCCCCTTGAGCGAGGGGTAGCGCGGCTCGTTGATCGCGTCGGAGACCGCGATGACACACGGGAGCGGCGCCTCGATGACGTCGTAGCCGTACTCGGTCTGGCGCTTGACCTTCGCCTTGCCATCGGAGAGCTCGAGGCTCGCCGCCTGGGAGATGAGCGGCAGGCGCACGCGGTCGGCGACCGAAGCGCAAAGAACGGCGCCGTCGGAGTCGCTTCCCTGTTGGCCGAAGAGGACGAGGTCGGGGCTCTCGCGCTCGGCCGCTGCCGCCAGGACCTTCGTCGTCGCGAGGAGGTCCGAACCCGCGAGCGAGTCTTCGGCGACGTGAACCACCCGATCGGCGCCCAGGGCAAGCGCCTTGCGAAGGGAGTCGGCGGCGCGCGGCGGTCCCATGAGCAGCGCGACGACCTCGCCCTCCCCGCTGCCCTCCTTGACCCGCAGCGCCTCTTCGATCGCGTGCGTGTCGAACTCGTTGAGCGCGCCGGGCACGCTCCTGTCGAGGCGAAACGTCTGCGGATCGATCCGCATGGGCGCGGACGCGTCCGGCACTTCCTTCACGCAGACCAAGATCTTCATGGCTAGGCGGGGCGATCCTACCCACTCAAGGAAAAACCGAGTTCTGCCGACGGCTCTGTTAGGTTCCGCCCTCGCGCGCGAACCGGAGCGTTTTGGGGAGCCACCGGACGACAGCTCGAGGAATCCTTCTCCTTCTTTTCGTCGGGGTCTTCTGCGGGACGGCGAACGCGGCCACGGTCCCCGCCGTGACCGCCTTCCCGGTGGTCGGCAACGTCACGTACACCGACGATTTCGGCGCACCGCGGCCGCAGGGCCCACACGAGGGGAACGACATCATGTCGATCCGACATCAGCCCGCCGTCGCGTTCGAGCGCGGCACGGTCGAGAAGCACGTCACCTCTTCGGGCAACTGCATGCTCTACCTGCACGGCCGCTCAGGGATGACGTACGTCTACATCCACCTGAACAACGACCTGACCGCCTCGAACGACAACCGCGGCGGCTGCAAGAACGGCGTCGCCTATGCGCCGGGACTAGCGAGCGGCCAGACCGTGAGACTGGGCCAGCTCGTCGGCTACGTCGGCGACTCGGGGGACGCGGACGGGCTCCAGCCCCACCTGCACTTCGAGGTCCGCACGCCGGGCGGGCGCGCGATCGACCCGTATCCGTATCTACGAAAGGCGACGCATCTCCTGTATCCGCGGCCGGCGGCTGCCGATCCGATCTTGTTGGTATTCAAGAGGGCGATCCTCGTGGCGAAGGACGACGCGACGATCACGATCCGCACGAAGCGGGAGGTGCTCCTGCCATACGGCTGGTCGTACCGTTACCGGCGCAGGGTCGTTCTGTCGTTCCCCTCCGGCGCCACCGTCCGGCGGCGCACCGCGTCGGGGCCGACTGCGACGACCGTGAGCTCGAGCGACACCGGCCAACCGCTGCGAGTGTGGTCGCAGCAGTTCGCCCCGTCGTGGCTGACGCAGAAGGCGCCCGCGGGGACGCTGGCCGTCGATCACATCTTGCTCGGCTCGCCCGGCTAGTCCGGCAGCTTGTCTCTCAGCTCCCGCGCGGCGCGTTCGGGGTCCGGCGCTTCACCAATCGCACGAACGACGGCGATCCGCCGCGCCCCGGCGGCCACCACCTCGGCAACGTTCGATGTGTCGATTCCGCCGATCGCATACCAGGGCGCGCGGGCGCGTTCCGCCGCGTAGCGCACGAGCTCTAATCCGACCGGCGGTCGCCCCTCCTTCGTGGGCGTGGCGAAGACGGGACCGACTCCGACGTAGTCCGCGTCGGCGGCGTCGATCTCCCGGCGCGCATGGGTCGAGAGGCCGACGCCGACGCCGAAGCGCCGGGCGGCGTCGACGGGCAAATCGTCCTGGCCGACGTGAACGAAGTCGGCCCCGCAGAGAACGGCGAGGTCAGCGCGGTCGTTGACGACGAGCGGCACCCCGAGCGACCGGGTCACGGCGCGCGCGGCCTCGAGTGCTCGCAGGAGCTCCCCGTCCGGAAGCTCCTTCTCGCGCACCTGGACGATGTCGACGCCTCCGCCGATGGCCGCCTCGAGGAATCCGGCGAGATCCGGTCGCACCGCAGTGATGAGGTAAAGGTGCTTATCCGCCAGCGACGGGGCGGGCGACGACGAGCCGGTCTCCGTTCGCAAGCTCCACCTCCCCGTAGGCGCTCCGCTCCACGGGCTCGCCGTTTCGCTCGACCAGCGCGTAGCGCCCGTCGAGGCCGAGGCGCACAAGCAGCTCGGCGACGGTCTCGCCCGGTCGTGCCTCCAGCTCGCGCCCGTTGACGACGACCGGGCTCAGACCCTCCCCTCCAGAGGGCTCGACGGCACAGCCGTCGGCTGCTCCTCGATGATCCCTGCGAGGTGGGCCGTACGCCCGGCCTCGACTGCCAGCCGAAAGGCGCCCGCCATCGCCACCGGGTCGTCCGCCCGCGCAATCGCGGTGTTGGCGAGCACCGCGTCGGCACCCATCTCCATGGACTCCGCCGCGTGCGACGGCGCGCCCAGCCCCGCGTCCACGACTACCGGCACCTCCGCCTGCTCGATCATGATTCGGATCGCGTCGCGCAGCTTGAGCCCGCGACCCGAGCCGATCGGCGCCGCAAGCGGCATGACCGTCGCGCAGCCCGCGTCCTCGAGCTTCTTCGCCAGCACCGGGTCGGGGAGCATGTACGGAAGCACCGTGAACCCGTCGGCGACGAGCTCCTCGGCGGCCCTGAGGGTCTCGACCGGATCGGGGAGAAGGTAGCGCGGGTCGGGAATGACCTCGAGCTTGATCCAGTCCGGCAGGCCTCCCGCGCGCGCGAGCCGCGCCGTGCGGACCGCCTCCTCGGCCGTCTCGCACCCCGACGTATTCGGGAGCAGCAATACGTCTGCAGGCAGGTACGACGTGATGTCCTCACCCGGGTCGCCGAACTCGATGCGCCGAACGGCGACCGTCACCATCGCCGCGCCCGAGGCGAGGACGGCGTCCCGCATCGTCTCGAAGCTGTCGTATTTCCCCGTGCCCAGAATGAGACGCGAACCGAAGCTCCGCCCGGCGATCGTCAATCTCTCGTCCATCCTGGTTCCCTCCGCTGGCATGACCCAGATCAGGTTCTCCGGTCGCGGTCTCGTGACCGCCTCTCAGCGCCCGTGTCAGGCGCTCCCGCTTGTCTTGTCAGGGTACCAGCGGGGTTGTGCCACGAGCCTCGAGCGCGGCTTCGAACCGTGCCTCGAGCTCGGCACAAAGGTCGTGGATCACCGGGTCGATTTCGAGCGACCCCCGGGTCGCTGGAGGGCGCCCGGCGATGTGCTCGGCCATTCGGTTTGCGTAGCTGACGCCGAGGAACTCACACAGAGCGCGAATGCCCGCCGTCGGGCTCGCGAGGGTCTCTTCGTACGAGGACAGCGCGACGTCGGCCCGCTGGTCCAGCCCGAGCTCGAAGAAGAGCTCGTTCCGGAGGAACCAGAGCAGCGCGGCCGCGGACGCTTGGCTGAGCCGCTCGTAGTCGAAGCTGCGGATCAGCTCCAGCCGTCCCTCCGAGAGGCCTCCGGCCTCCCAGTGTCCGGTCGGGCCCTGCAGCGCGATCTCACGCAGGACTCTCCGGTTGTTTTCCGGCCACACGGCGAGAACCGAGCGGACACGGCCTTCCATCGAGCGAAAGCTCCAGACGGCGCGACCCGAACTCGGCGTTCCGAGATCCGTGAGCAGATGAGGGACGCGGTGTGAGTCGCAGAGCGACTTGAAGACGACGCAACGGTGGTCGCTGCGTTCGACAAGCCCCTTCACAACCGCGTCTTCGCGCAGGCTGAAATCACGAAACGCCGGAGAACTGCGACTCTCGTTGTAGACCTGGATTTCGGGGCAGCGTCTGAAGGCATCCACGAGCATTTCCGTCCCTGACCGTTGGATCCCGACGATGAAGACGGGCACCGCGTGCGGCGCGAGCCGATGTCTGCGACCCCACCGTCGCGAACGAAGCGTGTCGCGCAGGCGGAGGACGTCATCGCGCGCCGTGCGGGCGAAGCCTTCCTTCTTCCCCCGCTCGAGGTGAGGCCTCAGCCGAGCGGCGAGCGGCCCGTCGGCGAGTCTCCGAGGCGCGGTGATCCTTCTCATCGCGGCTCGAGGCTACCGGGGTAATCGGTTGGCGTCCCTGCGGCCGTCAGCGCCCGCGAAACTCCGGCTCGCGCTTCTCGACGAAGGCCGCCATGCCCTCGCGTGCGTCCTCGGTCGCGAAGAGCAGGGAGAAGATCGTCGCCTCGTGGTCCAGGTTGGCGCGGTGATCGCCCTGCAGGGCGGTGTTGCACACCTCCTTGGCGTGCGCCAGGGCCACGGGGCTCTTCGCCGCGAGCAGACGGGCGGTTTCCATCGTTCGGTCGAGGAACTCGGCGGGCTCGTACACAGCATGGACCAGGCCGCGCCGTTCGGCCTCGACGGCGTCGATCGTGCGGCCGGTGAGAATGAGGTCCTTGGCGAGCCCCAGGCCGGCGACGCGTGCGAGGCGTTGCGTTCCGCCCCAGCCGGGAATGAGGCCCAGGTTGATCTCCGGCTGGCCGAGCTTCGCCGCCGACGAGGCGAAGCGGAGGTCGCATGCGAGAGCGAGCTCGAGCCCGCCTCCGAGGGCGAATCCGTTGATCGCTGCAATCGCCGGCTTCCACATGCGCTCGAGCATGAGCGCGCAGCGCTGTCCGAGAAACGCAAACTGCTGCGCCTCGAGGACGGTCTTCGCACGCATCTCCTTGATGTCGGCACCCGCCGCGAACGCCCGCTCGCCTTCTCCCGTGAGCACGACGACGCGGATGTCTCGATCGTCAGCTACCGCGTCAAGTCGCGAGGAGAGCTCCGCGAGCGTGGCGCCGTCGAGCGCGTTCAGCGCATCGGGGCGGTTGACGGTGACGACTGCGACGCCGCCCTCCCGCTCGACGTCTATGGGCATTTAGGCTTCGACGGCGACGCGGGCCTTGAGGAACTCGACGATCTCGGATACAGGCGCGCCCGGCGTGAAGACCTCCGCCACCCCCTGCCGCTTCAGCTCTTCGACGTCGGGCTTCGGAATCGTCCCACCCACGACGACAAGGACGTCGCCGACACCGTTCTCCTCGAGACCTTTGAGGATCTTGGGGACGAGCGTCATGTGCGCACCGGAAAGGATCGAGATACCGACGGCGTCCGCGTCCTCCTGGATCGCGGTCTCGACGATCTGTTCGGGCGTCTGGTGGAGGCCGGTGTAGATGACCTCCATCCCCGCGTCGCGAAGCGCTCGCGCGATGATCTTCGCGCCCCGGTCGTGGCCGTCGAGACCAGGCTTGGCTATGACCACTCTGATTTTCCGAGCCGGGCTCATCCGGGGGGTGAATGGGGGGGCCTGCCCCCCTCATGCCACGTGAGCAAGTATATGGACGTGCGACTGACCGTCATCGGCTCGTCGCCGGCCTGGCCGAATCCCGGCAGTGCTCAATCGGGCTACCTCCTGGAGGGGCCGGGAAAGCTCTTGCTCGACTGCGGCCCGGGCGTTCTCGGACGGCTACGGGAGACGGGGCTCACGGTCGACGCGATCGTCATTACGCACTGGCATCTCGACCACTGCGGCGATTTGATCCCGTGGGCGTGGCTGAACGCCTACAGCCCCGAGGCCGGCCGTAGCCGGCCCGAGCTCTGGCTCCCACCCGGAAGCGACGAGGAGCTCGACACCTTCACGACCTTCTGGGGCGTTCCACGCATGTGGGAGCGCGCCTTCGAGCTGCGCGAATTCGCACCCGGCGAGCCGTTCCAGACCGCAGGGTTCACGGTGGAGGCCGTGCGGCTGCCCCACTACACGATGCGGGCGTACGGCTTCCGGGTGAGCTCCGAAGGCAAGACGCTTGCGTATTCGGGCGACTCGGCGCCGACCGAGGAGCTCGCGCAGCTCGCGCGCGGGGCCGATCTCTTCGTCTGCGAGGCGACGCTCGCGGACGGGACGACGGACGGCGAGATCAGAGGTCATCTGACGGCGGAGGAGGCTCTCGCCGCCGCGGACGGACGCATACTCCTCACGCACCGTCCGGTCGAGCTCCCATCGCCGGACGGCGTCCCGGTCGCGCACGACGGGCTCGTCATCGATATCTGAACCGTGCTGCCGCGGCCTCCGGCGCGGACGCGAGGTTTGACAATGCCTCGGGGCCGAGGGATCATCAAAAAGCTGGGAGAGGCGGGCCGGACGCGGCGTCCTGTAGAGAGGGGTGTTTTTTGCCGTACCAATCAACGTGGTTCCCCGCAAAAAGTTCGACCAACTTTCGTGGTCGCAAATGAGCGAGGATGCCAAGGCCGCGGCGGACCTTTCGGCCGATAGCTCGGCCGATTCGGGCGTAGCGCCGGACGGCGAGGTCGTCGGCCAGCGGCTCGGCGACGAGCTCGTGCTCGTCCACCTGCGCACGAATCAAATCTTCATTCTCAACCGAACCGGGGCCCGCTTCTGGGAGCTGCTCGAATCGGGAGCCGATTTGCAGTCCATAGAGGAAATTCTCCTCCAAGAATTCGAGGTCGATCCTGCTGAGCTGAAGAACGAGCTCGAAGGCTTCGTTCGTGCACTTTCAACCGAGGAACTGGTTCGTGTCGGTCCGCGCTCCTGAGAAGACGCCCGTCTGGGCGCAAGCCGTTCCGAGTTGGATCGTGGGCGTGCGGCCGGGCGCGGCGGGAACCGAACCGGAAATCATCAGCGATTGGAACG